>NZ_JBIAHP010000020.1:0-161990 GCF_042870715.1 Streptomyces sp. NPDC006463
GGCGTCAAGCTGACGACGCTGCGCCCGGAGCAGGCCGACTACATCGGCGTCCCGGTCGAGGGCCCGTACAAGCCGGACCACTACCGCTACTGATCCCGCTCTGGCCCGGCTTTCGAGTGAGCCTGTAGCGGCTGCGGCAACAGTGGAAAACGTGTTCCAGTCCCTGTCCGTACGCAACTTCCGGCTCTTCGCCACCGGCCAGCTGCTGTCCGTGATGTGCACCTGGATGATGTTCGTCGCCCAGGACTGGCTGGTGCTGTCGCTCAGCGGCGACTCGGCCACCGCCCTCGGGCTCGTCACGGCCGTGCAGTTCACCCCGACGCTGCTCCTGACCCTGTACGGGGGACGGCTCGCCGACCGGTACGACAAACGCAGGCTGCTGATCCTCGCGAACCTCGCGGCCGGGCTGCTCGCCCTCCTCCTCGCCCTCGTGGTGCTGGCGGGGCGGGCGAGCCTGCCGGTCATCCTCGTCTTCGCCGGCTCCCTGGGCGCCGTGTCCGCCGTCGAGTCGCCCACCCGGATGTCCTTCGTCAGCGAGCTCGTCGGCAGCGAGCTGCTGCCCAACGCCTCCGCGCTCAGCGCCGCGTACTTCAACACCGCGCGTATCCTCGGCCCCGCCCTCGCCGGGCTCCTGATCAGCGGATCCGACTCCACCGGACCGGTGATGCTGCTCAACGCGCTCAGCTACCTGGCCACCGTCGCCAGTCTGACGATGATGCGCACCAAGGAGCTGCAGCGCACCGAGACCGCCCCGGGCGGCGCCAGGATCGCCGACGCACTGCGCTACATCAGGGGCCGGCCCGACCTCGTCATGCCGCTCGGCCTCGTCGCCGCCGTCGGCATGTTCGGCTTCAACTTCGCGCTCACCCTGCCGCTGCTCGCCAAGACCGTCTTCCACTCCGGATCGGCCAGCTTCGGGCTGCTGACCACCGCCATGGCGGCCGGCTCCCTGCTCGGCGCCTTCGCCGGCACCGCCCGCCGCGGCCGGCCCGGCCCCGGACTGGTCATCGGCGCAGCCCTCGCCTTCGGCGTCCTGGAGACCGCCAGCGGCCTCGCGCCCAGCTACGCCCTCGCGATCCCCCTGCTGGCGGCCACCGGCTTCGCCACCATCTCCTTCGCCCAGGCCGCCAACCACCGCATCCAACTGGGCAGCGACCCGCGCTACCGGGGCCGCGTACTGGCCCTCTACACCGTGATCCTTCAGGGGTCCACCCCGCTCGGCGCCCTGCTCGTCGGCTGGCTCTGCGAGCACTACGGGGCACGCTCCGGCCTCTACACGGGCGGCCTGGTCACCGTGGCGGCGGCCCTCACGGCCCTGTACGCGCACCGGCGCACCCGAGACCGGTCCTCAAGCGGACTTCCACGGGACGTCGAGGGCGCCGGGCGAGGGTTGGCTGGTTCCGATGTGCGTTCCCGGCCCACAGAACGGAGGCCGCGCGTATGAGACCGCACCGAGTGCTCCACGCCGTCTACAAGATGCTGGTCGCGGCGGGCAGCATCTGGGTCTGGTTCCCGCCGGACCAGACGAGCGTCCCGCAGGGGCCGCCTCCCCGGCACCCGGAGAGGCTCCGCCCGGATCTCCCGTTCGACGAGACCGAGACGGCCCTGTTCCGGCAGCTGATCGGCCTGTGGCAGTGAACCCCGGCCGCACCCCGCGGGCCGGCCGCCCCGTCGTACCCGCACACCTCCCCCTCCCTACAGTCCCGGAGGAAACCCGTGAGCATCACTGACGTCGCCCCCGCCCGCATCCAGGACCGTGCCGCGGAACTGGCCGACATCAAGGCCCAGGCCGTGGCCGGGCCCGACCCCAAGGCCACCGAACGTCAGCACGCCAAGGGCAAGCTGACGGCGCGGGAGCGCATCGAGCTGCTGCTCGACGAGGGCTCGTTCCACGAGATCGAGGCCCTGCGCCGGCACCGGGCCACCGGATTCGGGCTGGAGGACAAGAAGCCCTACACCGACGGGGTCGTCACCGGCTGGGGCACGGTCCACGGGCGGACCGTCTTCGTGTACGCGCACGACTTCCGCATCTTCGGCGGCGCCCTCGGCGAGGCCCACGCGCAGAAGATCCACAAGGTGATGGACCTCGCGCAGTCCGCCGGCGCCCCCCTGGTCTCCCTCAACGACGGCGCGGGAGCCCGGATCCAGGAAGGCGTCACCGCCCTCGCCGGCTACGGCGGCATCTTCCAGCGCAACACCCGGGCCTCGGGCGTCATCCCGCAGATCTCGGTCATGCTGGGCCCGTGCGCCGGCGGCGCCGCCTACTCCCCGGCCCTGACGGACTTCGTGTTCATGGTCCGCGAGACCTCGCAGATGTTCATCACCGGCCCGGACGTGGTCCGCGCGGTGACCGGCGAGGAGATCACCCAGAACGGCCTCGGCGGCGCCGACGTCCACGCGGCGGTCTCCGGTGTGGCGGCCTTCGCCTACGACGACGAGGAGAGCTGCCTCGCCGACGTACGGTTCCTGCTGTCGCTGCTGCCCTCCAACAACCGCGAGACCGCGCCCCGCGAAGAGTCCGACGACCCCGCCGACCGGCGCACCGACGCCCTCGCCGACCTCGTCCCGGCCAACCCCAACCAGGCTTACGACATCCGCAAGGTCATCGAGGAGATCGTCGACGACGGCGAGTACTTCGAGACCCAGCCGGCCTGGGCGCAGAACGTCGTGTGCGCGCTGGCCCGCTTCGACGGACACGTCACCGGGATCGTCGCGAACCAGCCCTCCGCGATGGCCGGGGTCCTCGACATCCACGCGAGCGAAAAAGCCGCCCGCTTCGTGCAGTTCTGCGACGCCTTCAGCATCCCGCTGGTCACCCTCGTCGACGTACCCGGCTTCCTGCCCGGCGTCGACCAGGAGCACAACGGCATCATCCGGCACGGCGCGAAGCTGCTGTACGCCTACTGCAACGCCACCGTCCCGCGGATCCAGCTGATCCTGCGCAAGGCCTACGGCGGCGCCTACATCGTCATGGACTCGCGCTCCATCGGCGCCGACGTCTCCCTCGCCTGGCCCAGCAACGAGATCGCCGTGATGGGCGCCGAAGGCGCGGCCAACGTCATCTTCCGGCGGGAGATCGCGGCGGCCGAGGACCCGGACGCCGAGCGGGCGCAGAAGATCAAGGAGTACCAGACCGAGCTGATGCACCCCTACTACGCCGCGGAGCGCGGCCTGGTGGACGACGTCATCGACCCGGCCGAGACCCGCTCCGTGCTCATCGGCTCGCTCGCGATGCTCCGCTCCAAGTACGCCGACATCCCGTCCCGCAAGCACGGCAACCCGCCGGTGTGAGCCCTGCGCCGAGACACGAGGAGGCAGACGCATGACCACCACCTGGAAGATCACCGGCGGCAACCCCTCCGCGGAGGAGACCGCCGCCCTCACCGCCGTCCTGACGTCCCTGCTGGCCCGGCGGGCCGCCGCCGCCAAGGCGCCCGCCGCGCCCGCCGGGGCCGCCGGCAGCGGCTGGCACCGCACCCACCGCAACCCGCACGCCTGCGCCGGGATGTGGCGCGGCAGATGAGCGCCCGCCCGCTGAAGGGCCGTTCAAGTACGGCTCCAGCCCGGGGCGGCACCGTATCGACGGCACACCACGCAACCGAAACCCATGTCAGGAGAATCGCCATGACCGACGCGAGGCTGGTCGGAACCTGGACCACGGAGCTGGAGGACGACGGTAAGTCCGTGTTCGGACTGGCGTCCTTCACCGGTGACGGCGGCGTCACCTGCTACCAGGTCAACGCCAAGAACATCGGCCTGGGCAACTGGGAGTCCACCGGACCGGACTCCTTCCACTACAACTTCCACATCCTCGCCGTCAGCCCCGAGGGCGAGCACGTCGGCGAGGCGCACGTCTTCGTCACCGGCGAGTTCGTCTCCGACGACGAGTGGGTCGGCACCGGCGGCGCCAACTTCTACTCGCCCAAGGGCGACCTGCTGCGCGGCCACGAGGGCTCCAAGGTCAGCGCCCGCAAGTTCGGCATCGACAAGTAGCCGGACGGGCCGACCCGTCCCGTACCCCGGACCGGGAATTCACGGAGGAAAGAACCCCCATGCTGCGCGACGAACTCAAGGGTGAGCTGGTTCTCCCGTCCGATCCGGGGTACCGGCTCGCCAGGCAACTGCAGAACACCGAGTACGACTCGGTGACCCCGTACGCGGTCGCCTACTGCGAGTCCCACGAGGACGTCCTGGCCTGCGTACGGCACGCCCAGGACAGCGGCGTACAGGCCCACGTGCGCGGCTCCGGCCACAGCTTCAACGGCTGGTCCACCGGCACGGGCCTGGTCATCGACCTGTCCCGGATGAACCACGCCGTCGCCGACGGCCCCGCCGTGCGCATCGGCGCCGGCGTGCAGTCCCTCGACGCGCTCGACACCCTGGGGGCGCAGGGCCGCCAGATCATCACCGGCACCTTCCCCACCGTCAGCCAGGGCGGCTTCCTGACCGGCGGCGGACTGGGCTGGCAGACCCGCAAGTTCGGCGTCGCCAGCGACCGGATCCTCTCCGCCCGGGTCGTCCTCGCCGACGGGCGGACCGTGCGCGCCTGTCCCGACGAGCACCCCGACCTGTACTGGGCGCTGCGCGGTGGCGGCGGCGGGAACTTCGGCATCGTCACCGAGTTCGAGCTGCGGCCCGTCGACGCCCCGCTGCTGACCGCCTTCGAGACCCTGTGGTCCTACGAGGACGCCCCCGGCGTACTGGCCGCCTGGCAGGCCTGGGCCGCCGCGGCCTCCGAGGACCTCGGCACCTCCCTGGTCGTGCTGCCCGGCATGTTCGGGCCCGGCGGCAAGCCGATCGTCAAGATCTGGGGCGTGCACCACGGGGCGCCCGAGGACCTGGAGCGGGCCCTCGACGAACTCACCGAGGCCGCCGGCACCAAGCCCGTGCACCGCGAGGTCGGCGCGCCCGGAGCGTACGCCGAGGTCATGCACGAGGCGCTGTGCGGATCCAAGACCGTCCAGCAGTGCCACCGCACCGGCACCCACCCGGACGCGATCGGCCACCGTCACCCGTACACCCGGCAGGCCTACCGGCTCACCGGCCGGCCTGTGACGCGCACCGAGGCCGAGTCCCTGCTGGGGGCCTGGAACCCGGACCTCGACAACGAGCGCTACCTGCTGTGCATCGCGCTCGGCGGCGCGGCCAACCGGGTCGGCCGCACCGAGACCGCGTACGTCCACCGCGACGCCCAGTTCCTGACGGGCTTCCAGATCGCCACGCGCGACGAGGAGTCGGCGGCCCAGGGGCCGGCCGAGCTCGACGAGTGGGCGGACCGGTGCGGCGCGGCCCTCGCCCCGCTGGCCACCGGCTCGTACATCAACTTCCCCAGCTCGCGGGTGCCGGCGGACTGGGAGGGCGACCACTACGCGGAGAACGCCCCCCGGCTGCGCGACATCAAGCGCGCCTACGACCCCGAAGGCTTCTTCCGGCACGGGCAGAGCATCGGCGCCGGCCCGGCCGGCGCCCCCGGCGCCCACCAGACCACGAAGGCGGCAGGACGATGAAGACGGATCTCACGGACAAGGTGGTGCTCGTCACCGGCGCCTCCCGGGGCATCGGCCGGGCCACCGCCGTCGCCTACGCGGCGGAGGGCGCGCGCGTCGCGATCACCTACCACTCCGACGAAGCGGGCGCGAAGGAGACGGCCGAGCAGGTCGCCGCCGCCGGCGGTACGCCCTACGTGGTCCGCTACGACCTCGCCAACGAGGACTCGATCCGCGCCGCCGTCGCCGCGGTCGGCGCCGAGTGGGGCGGCATCGACGTACTCGTCGCCAGCGCGGTGGAGTGGGGCGACGCGATCCCGCGGCCCGGCCGGCAGATGCCCGCCTTCGAGGAGGTCCCGGTCGAGCAGTGGCAGCGGGTCCTGCGCACCTCGGTCGACGCCGTCTTCCACACCATCCAGGCCGTCCTGCCGCACATGCGCGGCCGCGACTGGGGCCGCATCGTGCTCGTCGGCGCCGGGCTCGCGAACTCCGGGATGATCGGCGCGGGCGCGTACGGCGCCGCCAAGTCGGGGCTGTTCGGGCTGGTCCGCAGCCTCGCCTGGGAGCTGGGCCCCGCGGGGATCCTGGTCAACGAGGTCGTCCCCGGCCAGACCCTCACCGAGAACGTGCTCACCCACGCCTCGCCCGCCTTCCTGGAGAACAAGGCCAAGTCCCTGCCGTCGGGCCGGATGAACACACCCGAGGACGTCGCGCGCACGATCCTCTTCCTCGGCTCCGCCGCCAACGGGAACGTCCACGGCGAGGCCCTGCGCGTCACCGGCGGACTCTGAACCCCGCCCCCCTCCCAGCCGGACCCCACGCACGGCCGCCGCCGGCCACACACCCAGGAGAACCCATGACCGACACACTCGACGCGCCGAAGACGCTGGCGGACGGGGCCGAGGACGCTCCTGCCTACCCGATCCAGCGCAAGTGCCCCTACCAGATGCCGCCCGGGTACGAGGGGCTGCGCGAGAAGGGCCCGATCTCCCGGGTCACCCTCTGGAACGGCCGGGTGGCCTGGCTGGTGACGGGCAACGAGCTCGGCCGCAAGCTGTTCCCGGACGCCAGGCTCTCCTCCGACGTCCTCGACCCGAACTTCCCGCTGCTCGCGCCGCGCATCGAGGCCCAGCGCCAGCAGGCCGCCGCGCCCCCGCTGGTCGGCGTCGACGACCCGGTGCACGCCCGCCAGCGCCGCATGGTGCTGCCGAGCTTCGGCGTCCGCCAGGTCAACGCACTGCGTCCGGTGATCCAGAGTTACGCCGACGACCTCCTCGACAAGATGCTGGCGGGCGGCCCGGGCCGGACCGTCGACCTGCTCACCGAGTACGCCCTGCCGATGCCGTCCGCCGTCATCTGCCAGCTGCTGGGCGTCCCGTACGAGGACCACCACTACTTCGACGAGCGCTCCCGGCACGTACTGTCCTCCTCCGGCCCCGAGCAGGCCGCGCAGGCGCAGCAGGCGTTCACCGAGATCCTCGCGTACCTGGACGACCTGATCAGCCGCAAGCAGGCAGAGCCCGGCGACACCCTGCTCGACGAGCTGATCGCCCGCCAGCTGGAGGACGGCAAGGTCGACCGCAACGAGCTGGCGATGATCGCCACCGTCCTGCTGGTCTCGGGACACGAGACCACCTCCAACATGATCGCCCTGTCCACGATGGCGCTGCTGGCCCACCCGGAGCAGATGGAGGCGCTGCGCGCCGACGAGTCCCTGATGCCGAGGGCCGTGGACGAGCTGATGCGGTACGCCTCCATCGGCGACATGCTGATGCGCGTCGCCAAGGAGGACATCGAGGTCGAGGGGCATGTGATCAAGGCCGGCGACGGGGTGATCCTGTCGACGATGCTGATGAACCGTGACGGGCAGTCCTTCGAGAAGGCCGACGACCTGGACATCTTCCGGCCCTCCGGCCGCCACGTAGCCTTCGGTTACGGCATCCACCAGTGCATCGGCCAGAACCTGGCCCGTGCCGAGATGGAGATCGCCCTCGCCACCCTGCTGCGCCGGGTACCGAGCCTGCGCCTGGCGGTCCCGGCCGACCAGGTGCCGGTCAACGCCCCCTTCGTCCTGCAGGGAGTCTCCGAACTCCCCGTCACCTGGTAGGCCGCCGTGCGCATCTCGATCGACACCGACCGGTGCATCGGCTCCGCCCAGTGCGCCGTCTCCGTTCCTTCCGTGTTCGAGCAGGACGACGACGGCTTCTCCACCGTCATCGCCGGTCGTGAGGACGGCGCCGGCCATCCGATGGTGCGCGAGGCCGTACGGGCCTGCCCGGTGCAGGCCATCTCGCTCGCGGAGACACAGGAGACACAGGAGACGCAGGAGGCGTGAACGCGTGCCGGCCGGGCCCTGACGGCCCGGCCGGCCTTCCCGCAGCTCGGGGCCCGGACGGTGCGGCGTCCGGGCCCCGAGCCGTTCTCGAACGGATCTCGAGCGCCGTCGTGGACGATGGTGGCCATGGACATCCGCAGCCTCGACGGTGACGACCCGGCGACGATCACCCTGCTCGTTCCGGGCTTCCAGGAGACGATGAGTCTCGAACTGCCCGCCGACCCCCCGGTGTCGCAGGCCCTGCTCGCCAGGCTGCTGCAGCGCCGGCACGGAGCCGACCGGATCGTCCTGGCCGCCTTCGACGGCGACACGCCCGTCGGCGTCACCAAGCTCGGCCTCGACCTCGGCGACCCGGCCGGACCCGGCCACGGCTCGCTGTGGGTCTTCCCGTCCTTCCGCCGCCGCGGCGCGGGCACCGCCCTGGTCGAAGCCGCCCGCGCCGAACTGCGCACCCGCGGCCGCGGCCACCTGATGGTCGACGCCCCGCACACCCCCGCCGCCGAGGCCTTCGCCTCCGGCTGCGGCGCCGAACTGCGCGGCACCAACCTGCGCAACCGCCTCTTCCTGAAGGGCCCGGCCGCCGCCGGACTCGACGAGCTCGCCGCCCGGGCGGTACCCGGCCACCACCTCGTGAACTGGACCGACCGCTGCCCGGACGAGCTCGTCGGCTCCTACGCCAGCGCCTGGGGCACCCTCGACGCACCTGTCAACGGGCAGGCGCAGGTGCGCACCCCCACCGCCGACGACGTCCGCGCGCGCGAGGCCGAGGCGGAACGGGCCGGACACCGCCAGCACGTGACCGCCGCGGTCGACGACGCGACCGGCGAAGTCGTCGGGTACGCCACCGTCTTCGTCCGCGACAGCCCGATGGCCGACGCGGGGGAGACCCTGGTCCTCGCCGACCGGCGCCGCCGGGGCCTGGGCACCTGGCTCAAGGCGGACCTGCTGGCCCGTACCGCCCGCGAGAACGGGCAGGTGGCCCTCGTCCAGGCCTGGAACGACGTCGACAACGACGCCGTCGTCGCCCTCAACCGCCGCCTCGGGTTCGCGTCGGACAGCTCCTGGTCGACGTATCGCGTCAAGGCCTGACGCCGACTCCCCGCTGCTGCGAGCGGAGTTCGAGTTCAGGTCCACCGGCCGCTGCCACGATCCGCACAGACCGGTATCCGCGAGAGGGGTTCTTTGTGAGTAAGAGCGGCACGCATGTACTGATCGTCGGTGGCAGCCTCGTCGGCCTCTCCACCGCGGTGTTCCTCGCCCATCACAACGTGCCCTGCACCCTGGTCGAGCGGCACCCCAGCACCTCCATCCACCCGCGCGCGGTCGGCTACTACCCGCGCACGGCCGAGATCCTGGGCACGGTGGGCGTCGAGGCGGCCGCCAAGGCCGCCGCGTCCGGCTTCGAGAAGCACAAGACCCGCGCGGGCGTGGTCTCCCTGGCCGGCGAGGTCCTCTTCAGCAAGGAGGAACTGGAGGGCGGCGACGAGCTCGCGGACCTGACCCCCTCCAAGCTGCTGCTGCTGCCCCAGGACCGGCTGGAGCCGATCCTGCGCGCCCGGGCCGAGAAGCTCGGCGCAGACCTGCGGTTCAGCACGGAACTGGTCTCCTTCACGCAGGACGGGAGCGGCGTCACCGCCGTCGTCAAGGACGCCGAGGGCGCCGAGACCACCCTGACCGCCGACTACCTGGTGGCCGCCGACGGGCCGCGCAGCACCGTACGGGAGTCGCTGGGCCTGGTGCGCGAAGGGCGCGGAGTCCTCTCCCGGCACGTCAGCATCGCGTTCGGCGCCGACTTCGGCGCGGTCCTCGGGGAGCGCCGCTACAGCGTCGTCCACGTCAAGAACGACACGGTCATGGGCATCCTGGTGCACGACGACACCCTCACCGAGGGCACCCTGATCGTGGGCTACGACCCCGAGAAGGGCGAGGGCCTCGACGACTTCACCGACGCCCGCTGCGCCGAGCTGGTCTCAGCCGCGATCGGTTCGGACGAGGTCGAGGTCACGATCCGCTCCCGCTTCCCGTGGGACATGGCCGAACTCGTCACCGGGAACTTCGTCCAGGGCCGGGTCCTGATCGCGGGCGACGCCGCCCACCAGATCCCGCCCACCGGCGGCTACGGGGCCAACACCGGCATCGCCGACGCCTTCAACCTGGCCTGGAAGCTGGCCCTGGTGACCAAGGGCGTTGCGGGCACCGGTCTGCTCGACACCTACCAGGAGGAGCGCCACCCGGTCGGCTCTCACACCGCTCGCCAGGGCTCGCTCCAGCTCGCCCTGCGCTCGGGCACCGCGACCGAGGAGGAGAAGGCCGCCACCGAGGACGCGATGACCGTCACGATGGGCCAGGCCTACCCCTCCGGCGCGTTCATCACCGAGGCCGGCGTGGAGCGGCCGCCGCTGACCTCCGACCCGCGCACCCTGCGCGGCGAGCCCGGCACCCGCGCTCCGTACGTGGTGCTGGAGCGTGACGGCGCCCCGCTGTCCACGCTGGAGCTGTTCGGCACCGGCTTCGTCCTGCTGGCCGGGGCGGACGGCGGCTCGTGGGCCGAGGCGGCCGGCGCGGCCGCCACGGCGCTCGGCGTCGACCTCGCCTTCCACCGCATCGCGCCGGCCGCCGACGGCGGGGCGCTGGCGGACCCGCAGGGCCGGTGGGCCGCCGCCTACGGCGTGGCCGCCGCGGGCGCCGTCCTGGTGCGACCGGACGGAATCGTCGCGTGGCGCACCCCGGCCGCCGTCCCCGCCGATGAGCAGGGCGCGGCGCTGACGGCGGCGCTGCGCCGGATCCTGGCGCGCTGAGAGATGAGGGACTGGCGGTTATCCGTCGGCCTGGGCGCCGCGCATCTCGGCGACCGAGTCGACGTACTTGATCAGCAGGCGGGCGAACTGCAGGCGCTCGTCATCGGGCCACTCCCGGGTGATGAACTCGAAAGCGGCCCGCTGGTGGCGGCGGAACGCCGCCAGCATCGCCAATCCCTCGTCCGACATCTGCAGGATCGTCCGGCGCCCGTCCTGCTGGGACGCGGCGCGGATCAGGTAGCCGGCGGAGATGCAGTCGGTGACCATGCGGCTGGCGACGGAGGGGTCCACCGCGAGGCGCTCGGCGACGACTCCGACGGTGATCTCCTGGCCGTCGTGCTCGGGCCCCTCCTCCACGATGTTGAGCACCAGCGTCCGGGTCATGTCCTTGCGGGACACCGGGTTTTCCACGTTCAGCGCCGATGCGCGGCGCAGCCGCGAGAAGGCCGGGCCGACCGCGTCCAGCGGGTCGGCGGTGGCCAGCGCGCCGTGCGCGGAGGGGAGCTGCGCGGTCTTCTGCCTGGTGGTCGAAGTCTCCATGGCGAACATCCTAGGCGCGGTGATCGAGGACAGCGAGCATGTGTATGCTCACAAGCGTTTGCATGACAGCAAGCATATAGTTTTTCCTCGTCATAGAAACCCCCAACCCCCCTCTGGAAGGACTGCAATGCCGGACACCAAGGACTTCGACTTCGACGTCCTCATCGTCGGCGGAGGTCCGGTGGGCATGCTGCTCGCCTCCGAACTCCGCATCGCCCGCGCCAAGCCCGTCGTGCTGGAGCGCCTCACCGAGCGGACCCCCCACTCCAAGGCCTTCGGACTGCACGCCCGCTCGCTGGAGTCACTCGACCGCCGCGGCCTCGCCGACCGCTTCCGCGACGGCGCCCACTCGTGGAGCAACGGCCACTTCGCCGGCCTCGACGTCTGGGTCGACTTCTCCCTGCTCGACAGCGCCCACAACTACGCGCTGCTCTCCGAGCAGACCCGCACCGAGCGGCTGCTGGAGGAGCGCGCCGAGGAGTTCGGCGTCGAGATCCGCCGCGGCCACGAGGTGACCGCCGTCCGCCAGGACGAGGACGGCGCCGAGGTCGACGTCAACGGCCCCGAGGGCTCGTACACCCTGCGCGGCCGCTACGTCGTCGGCACCGACGGCGGCCGCAGCCTGGTCCGCAAGTCCGCGGGCATCGGCTTCCCCGGCACCGGCGGCCGCGTCACCGCGCGCCTGGCCGACGTGGTCCTCGCCGACCGCGAGAAGGCGCCGATGGGCATGGAGCGCACCGAGCGCGGTCTGCTCTTCTGCGTCCCGCTCGACGACACCTACCACCGCGTCGCGACCTTCGACTTCGAGACGACGAAGGAAGCGGGCTCCGAGCTGACGCTGGAGGAGTTCACCGCCAGCCTGCGCGAGATCTGGGGCGACGACCTCGGCGCGAGCGAGCCGCGCTGGCTGTCCTGGTTCACCGACTCCGCCTGCCAGGCGGAGACCTACCGCTCCGGACGCGTCCTGCTCGCCGGCGACGCCGCCCACACCCACTTCCCCGTCGGCGGCCAGGGCGTCAACCTCGGCCTGCAGGACGCCCTCAACCTCGGCTGGAAGCTCGCCGCCACCATCAACGGCTGGGGCTCCGAGGGTCTGCTCGACACGTACGACAAGGAGCGCCAGGAGCCGGCCCGCGCCGTACTGGCCAACACCCGCGCGCAGATCGCGCTGATGAACCCCGACCCGTACGTCACCCAGCTGCGCGAGCTCTTCCAGACCCTGATGACCAAGGACCAGGTCAACCGCCACATCGCCGAGATGCTCAGCGGTGTCCGGGTCCGCTACGACATCGAGGGCCCCGAGCACCGGCTGCTCGGCGACTTCGCCCGCGACCTGTCGCTGAAGACCGAGGAGGGCACCCAGACCCTTCCGAAGTACCTGCGCCGGGGCAACTTCGCGCTGCTCGACCTCGCCGGCCGCCCGGAGATCTCCGAGGTCTACAACGAGTGGGCCGCGCCGCTGAAGTGGGCCGGCCGCGTCGGCCACATCGTCGCCGAGTGCGCCGAGGAGCCGGAGCTCGCCGGTGTGCTGGTACGTCCCGACGGATACGTCGCCTGGGCCGCGGACAAGAGCGCCTCGGCCGAGGAGGTCGCCGAGGGCCTGCGTACGGCCCTGGAGACCTGGGCCGGGGTCACCGACCCCACCCGCGCCGTCTTTAAGTAATCGGTAAAGAAACGCCCCGCGAGGCCATCACATGTGGACTCGCAATCAAATGCATGACAACATGCACATGTATCCGGCCCCCCGGACGGAGCCGCGGCCCAGCGCGACGGCTCGACGGAAATACCGTTTGGAGAAATCATGCGAATCATCCGCCACTACGAGCACGGCGCTCCGTCTGTCCTGCGCCTCGAAGAGGTGGAGAAGCCGCAGCCCGGTCCGGGTCAGGTTCTGATCCGCGCCGAGGCCATCGGCGTCACCTTCGCCGAGGTCCAGCGCCGCCAGGGCATCCCGATCGGCGGCCACGCCGGTCTGCCCGGCGCCCCCGGCGGCGACGTCGCCGGCACGATCGAGGCCGTCGGCGAAGGCGTCACCGACCTCGCCGTCGGCGACCGCGTCGTCGGCGACATCGACCACAGCGCCTACGCGGAGTACGTCGTCGCGGACACCGGCTGGCTCATCAAGATCCCGCAGGACCTCGACGCCGCCGCCGCGACCCTCCTGCCGAGCCCGGCCCAGACCGCGTACCACGCGATCAAGGAGGCCGGCCGCCTCCAGCCCGGCCAGACCATCGTGATCGACGCGGCCTCCGGCGGCGTCGGCCACCTCGCGGTCCAGATCGCCAAGGCCCTCGGCGCCGGCAAGGTCATCGCGACCGCCAGCACCCAGGCCAAGTGCGACTTCGCCCGCGAGCTCGGTGCCGACGTCACCGTCAACTACAGCGACGAGGACTGGGTCGACCAGGTCCTCGCCGCCACCGACGGCCGCGGCGCCGACGTCGTCCTCGAAACCGTCGGTGGCGACGTCCTGCTGAAGTCCCTGGGCATCACCGCCCAGTTCGGCACCCTCGTCTTCTACGGCTCGGCCTCCGGCGACATCCCGGACCTGCCCACCCTGGCCCTGTCCCGCATGAAGAACGTCGCGGGCTTCAGCCTCTACGCGATGCTCTACAACAAGCCCGAGGCGATCGCCGAAGGCCAGCGCCACCTCTTCGAGCTCATCAGCTCCGGCCAGGTCAAGCCGGTCGTCCACGAGCGCCTGCCGCTCGATGAGGCCGCCAAGGCCCACGAGCTCATGGAAGCCCGTGCCCAGCTCGGCAAGGTCGTCCTCGTTCCCTGAGGCAGCCGCGCCCCGAGCCGGCCGGCCCGTCCACCCCCG
This sequence comes from Streptomyces sp. NPDC006463, assembly GCF_042870715.1. NCBI lineage: Bacteria > Bacillati > Actinomycetota > Actinomycetes > Kitasatosporales > Streptomycetaceae > Streptomyces > Streptomyces sp. NPDC006463. The sequence goes on from NZ_JBIAHP010000020.1 coordinate 13,978, forward strand.
GGACGGGCCGGCCGCACCCCCCACCACCATCCGCATCACCACACACAACCATCGTGACCTTCCCCAGCCCCTTTCGGGCGGAACAGCCAGGTGACGCCGGCCGTAGCTCAGCGGCCGGTGCGACGGGGATCGCGCACACCGATTCGAAAGGCGGCACCACCTTGTCCGCTCCCACCGCTCAGGCATCCGGCGGGCTGCACCCCTCCGGGACCAAAGTCACCCCGGTCATGGTCGCCTGCATGCTCTCCGCGTTCGTGGCCATCCTCGACATGCAGATCGTCGCCACCGCCCTTCCCCGCATCGCGGGCGACCTCGGCGGCATCGACCTCTTCGCGTGGGTGACCACCGCGTACGTCATCGCCAGCAGCGTGACCACGCCCATCTACGGCAAGCTCGGAGACCTCTTCGGCCGCAAGGTCGTCTACCTCTCCGCCATGGCCCTGTTCCTCCTCGGCTCCGCCCTCTCCGGCCTGGCCGGCTCGATGGAGTTGCTCATCGTCTTCCGCATCGTGCAGGGACTGGGCGCCGGAGGCCTCTTCGTCTCCGTCCTCGCCATCATCGGCGAGCTGTTCACCCCGCGCGAAGGCGCCAAGTACTACGGCATGTTCGGCATGGTCTTCGCCGGTGCCTCCCTCGCCGGCCCCGCCGTCGGCGGCCTGCTTACCGACGCCCTCAGCTGGCACTGGGTCTTCCTGGTCAACCTGCCCGTCGGCGCCGTGATCGTCGCCCTGCTCGCCAAGTACCTGCACCTGCCGCGCAAGGTCCGCGAGTCCAAGCTCGACTACGCCGGCATCGTCACCCTCTCCGGCGCCATCGTCGCCGTGACGCTCCTGACCTCGTGGGGCGGCGTCGAGTACTCCTGGACCTCCCCGCAGATCATCGGCCTCGGCCTCGCCACGCTGCTGCTCCTCGGCCTGTTCGTGAAGGCCGAGTCCGCCGCCGCCGAGCCGATCGTCCCGCTGCGGCTGTTCAAGGACTCCACCTTCACCATCTCGCTGCTCGGCACCATGATCTGCGGCATCGTCTTCGTCGGCACGGTCAACTTCCTCGCCCTGTACGTCCAGGTCGCCACCGGTGCCAGCCCCACCACCTCCGGCTTCGTCCTGCTGCCGATGATGCTGGGCCTCGTGCTCACCTCCGTGGTCTCCAGCAAGATCATCGGCAAGACCGGCAAGTACAAGATCTTCCCGATCCTGAGCATGGCGCTCGGCATCGTCGGCGCCGTCCTGCTGTCCACCATGGACGCCGACACCCCGCGCGCCCTGGCCATCGCCTACATGGTGGTCTTCGGCCTCGCCTCGGGCCTCTCCGCCCAGGTCTTCACGCAGGCCGCCCAGAACACCGCCCCTCCGCAGGACATGGGCGCCGTCTCCGGCACCGTGACCTTCGGACGCTCCTTCGGCACCTCGATCGGCATCTCGCTCTTCGCCGCGATCTTCTACGGCCGCCTCACCGACGAGCTCGCCGCCCGTGTCCCGGCCGGCGCCCTGAACGGCGTCGACCACAACTCGCTCTCCTCGGACACGGTCCTGGACTCGCTCGACGCCACGGTGCGCACCGCCATCGAGCAGGCCTACGCCGCCGCCCTCACCCCGGTGTTCCTCGCCGCGGTGCCGGTCCTGGTGGTCGGCCTCGCCCTCACCCTGCTGATGAAGAACCACACGCTCCGCTCCCGCCACCACGGTGGCGGCGGCGACGGAGCGCCCGCCGACTCCGCCGCCAAGGAGACTGCCCCGGCCACCGCCGAGCGCTCCCCCGAAACGGCCTGATCACACCATCCCCCGCGTGTGACATGGCCGAAGTGCCGCCCGCCCCCGCGACCCGCGGTGGGAGGGCGGCACTTCGCCATGTCCGCCGCCCGTACGCCCGTACCCCTCGCGCTGCCCCGCCCTGCGGCTTCAGGCCGCTTCGAGTGGGACTCCACGCGAACCGGCCATTGTCGGGAGAAGGACCGAAGCGGTCCCCCACGGTTTGCTAGGAGGCTCGCGTGACAACGACCGATGACCGTACGACGGCCGCGGCGGTCGACCCCGGTCCGCTGATCAAGCTGACCATCGCGGACTGCGCGGCCAAGGTGCTGCACAGCGCCGTGACGCTCGGCGTGTTCGGCGCCCTCGCCGAGGGACCGGCCGGCGCGGACCACATCGCCACCGAGTCCGGCCTGCACCCGCGCATGGCCGCCGACTTCCTGGACGCGCTGGCCGGTCTCGGCCTGCTGGAGCGCACCGGCGACCAGTACAGCAACGGGCCGCTGGCCCAGGCGTACCTGGTGCCCGGCACCTCCACATACCTCGGCGGCTTCGTCGAGCTGACCAACGAGACCCTGTACGGCACCTGGGGCCGGCTCACCGAGGCGCTGACCACCGGCGCCCCGCAGCACCTCGACCCCGACAAGGGCGGCTTCGTCGGGAACACGCACAACGACCCCGAGAAGATGAAGCGCTTCTTCGCCGGTCTCGACGCCTTCAGCGACCGCATGGGCCTGGAGATCGCCCGCGCGATCGACTGGAGCCGGCACTCCTCCTTCATCGACCTCGGCGGCGCGCGCGGCAACCTCGCCTCGGTCCTGGTCAAGGAGCACCCGCACCTGAAGGCCGGCGTGTTCGACCTGGAGCGCACCCGCCCGCTGTTCACCGAGCACACCACCCGCCTCGGCCTCGGCGACCGGGTCGAGTTCACCGGCGGCGACTTCTTCGCGGACGACATCCCGAAGGCCGACGTCATCGTGCTCGGCCACATCCTGCACGGCTTCGACACCGACCGCCGCCAGGAACTGCTGCGCCGTGTCTTCGCCTCCGTCAACCCCGGCGGCCAGGTCCTCATCTACGACCGGATGATCGACGACGAGCGCCGCAACGCCGAGCGCCTGCTCTCCAGCCTCCACATGCGTCTCGTCAGCCAGGACGGCTCGGAGTACCGCATCGACGACGTCCGCACCTGGCTGACCGAGGCCGGGTTCACCGACACCGCCGCCGAGCCGCTGCTCGGCACGCACACGCTGGTGACCGCGACCCGATGACCGCCCACACGGAGCCGTCCGCCGCCCCGAGAACCCAAGGAATCACCATGAGCCAGGAGAAGGTGCCCGTACTCATCGTCGGCGGCGGCCTCGCGGGCCTGTCCGCCGCCGTGTTCCTCGCCCACCACGGGGTGAAGGCCACGCTGGTGGAGCGCCACCCCGGCACCTCCACGCACCCCAAGGCCCGTGCCATCAACCCGCGCACGATGGAGCTGTACCGCGCGGTGGGCATGGAGGACCGGGTCAAGGCCGGACGTTCGCCGATCTCCGGCAACACCGACCTGATCCACGTCGAGACCCTCGCGGGCAACGAGCGGGTCCGGATGCCCAACGCCTCCATCGAGGACATCAGCCGCATCAGCCCCGCCCAGTGGACGCTGATCGACCAGAACCAGCTCGAGCCCATCCTGCGCAAGCGGGCCGAGGAGGTCGGCGTCGACCTGCGCTTCCACACCCGCCTCGACGCCGTCACCGAGGAGGCCGACGGGGTCAGCGCCACGCTCACCGACGCCGGCACCGGCGAGAGCTACACGCTGCGCGCCGAGTACCTCGTCGCCGCCGACGGCAGCCGCAGCCCCGTCCGCGAGCTGCTGGGCATCGGATCCCACGGCCGCGGCACCCTCACCAACCTGGTCAGCTTCTTCTTCGACGCCGACCTGGAAGAGGCCCTGCGCGGCCGGAAGATCATCGCCGCCTACGTCAACAACCCCGAGGTGCGCGGCACGATCATCCCGATCGACAACGACCGCAAGTGGGTCATCAACGTCTCCTTCTTCCCCGACAAGGGGCAGAGCGCCGACGACTTCACCCCCGAGCGCTGCGTCGAGCTGGTCCGGGCCGCCGTCGGCGTCCCCGACCTGGAACTGACCATCGAGTCGGTCAACATGCCCGCCTGGGACATCTCGGCGCGCGTCGCCGACACGTTCACCGCGGGCCGCTTCCTCATAGCCGGTGACGCCGCGCACGTCATGCCGCCCACCGGCGCCTTCGGCGCCAGCACCGGCATCCAGGACGCGTACAACCTGGCCTGGAAGCTGGCCCTGGTGCTGGCGGGCAAGGCCGGTCAGGGGCTGCTGGCCTCGTACGACTCCGAGCGCCGCGCGGTCGCCGAGGAGACCGTGCGCCAGGCCATGCTGCGCTTCGCGGTCCGCGAGGGCAAGCAGTTCCAGGACGTCGCCAAGGACCTGGTCGACGAGACCACGATGACGTTCGGCTACGCCTACCCGGCGGGCGCGTTCGCCGGCGAGGACCCGGATCTGTGGACCGTCACCGAGGACCCGGACAAGCCCAGCGGCCGCCCCGGCTCGCGCGCCCCGCACGTGCTCGTCACCGGTGAGCACGGCCCGTTCTCGACCGTCGACCTCTTCCCGGTCGGCTTCACCCTGCTGACCGCCGGCCCCACCGCCCCGTGGGCTGCCGCCACCGCGGCCGGACGCGAGCTCGGCCTGGTGCTGACGGTCCGCGGCATCGGCGAGGGCGGCGACTACGCCGACACCGAGGACACCTTCAAGGAGCGGTACGGGGTTTCCGAGGGCGGCGCCGTCCTCGTCCGCCCCGACGGCTTCGTCGCCTGGCGCTCCCAGGCCGGCCCCGCAGGAGACGTCGCGCAGACCGTGACCGGCCTGCTGCGCCAGATCCTGTCGCTGGACTGAACAGGGGCTCTGCCCGCAACGACTCGGCGCGGCGCCCCCGGGCGGGGGGGGGGGCGGGGGGGTTTTTGCGGGTTTAGCGGGTGGCGGTTGGGTGTAGACCGGGGGGGGACCCACCCCTGGGCGACCGCCGCACCCGGCCCCCACGCGGTCCCCCCGCCGCCCCCAAATAGCGGGCCTCGGTCCCCCCGGGGCCCCCCCCCCCCCCCCCCGGCCCCCCCCCCCGCCCCGCGGCCCCCCCCCCGAGTCGTTTTCCGCTGTTTCCGCTGTGGCCGTTGCTGTCAGACCGTGCGCGACAGCACCCGGTGGACGACCGCCGACAGCTCGACCGCCGGATCCGCGGGCTCCTCGGCCGCCCGCCAGGCCACGAACCCGTCCGGGCGGACCAGAGCGGCGCCGGTGGCCGTGATCCCGTACTTCTTCAGGAACTCCTCGACGACCTCGGCCGGCTCCTCGCCGCCCACCCGGTGGAAGGCGACGTCGACGCCGGTGAGCCGGGAGACCTGGGCCGCCGCCCGCTCCCACAGCCCGCTGTCGGGCCCGGCCAGCAGCCGCCAGCCGCCCGTCAGCGTGTCGTGCAGGGGCGCGTCGCCGCCGCCGGAGCGCAGTTCGAAGTGCGGGGCCCGGGTGCCGGGGCGGCCCGAGGGCTGGGTCGGGTCCTCGACCGGGGCGCCGTCGTCGTCGCCCGGCTCGGACAGCACCGCGCCCGAGCGGTAGACGTGGCCGAACAGCACCGTGGTCTCCGGGCGGTGGCGGGCAGCGACCTCCTCGTCCAGGCCGCTGCGCTGCAGGTACCGGATGACGCCCTGCTCGGTGGTGAACTCGGCGACCGGGACCCGCTCCTCCTCGTAGCTGTCCAGCAGCTCGGGCCCGGCCTGCCCGCGCAGCACCAGAGCCAGCTTCCACGCCAGGTTGTGCGCGTCCTGCACGCCCATGTTGCCGCCGAAACCGCCGGTGGGCGGCATGATGTGGGCCGCGTCGCCGGCCAGCAGCACCCGGCCGGAGCGGAACCGGTCGGCGATCCGCGCCGCGATCTCCCAGCTGGTGCTCGACTCCACCGCCACGTCCAGGTCCGCCACGCCGACCGCGGCCCGGACCATCGCCACGCAGTCCTCCTCGGAGTACTCGGCGTGGGTCTCCTCCGGCGGCAGGCTCGGCGCCAGCACCCAGCGGTCCGCGTTGTCGAGCCGGCCGAGCACGCCCTTGACCTTGTCGTTGCTGACGAAGCAGAGGAAGAACTCGCGGCCCGCGACGTACTCGTCGAGCGCGGCGTGGAAGATGACGTTCATCTGGCGGCCGAAGACGCCCTGGCCGTGCGTGCCGATGCCCAGGCCCTCGCGGATCTCGCTGCGGACCCCGTCCGCCGCGACCAGGTACTTGGCGCGGACCTCGGTCTCGGTGCCGTGCCGCACGTCCCGCAGGACCGCGCTGACCCCGTCCTCGTCCTGCTCGTAGCTCACCAGCTCGGTGGCGAAGCGGATGTCCGCCCCCAGCTCCTCGGCCTTCGCGCGCAGCACCGGCTCGAAGCGGTCCTGGCCGATCAGGGTCCAGCCGGTCGTGCTGACCTCGTTCGGGTCGTGGCGGAAGGGACCGTCGAACCGGCCCAGTTCGGCGCCCGTCAGCGACTGCACCTGCAGGATGTCGCCGTACTGCGCGTGCGGGTTCTCCTGCGCTCGCACGGCCTGCTCCAGGCCCAGTGCCCGCATCAGCTCCATCGTGCGGGGGCTGGCCGCCTGGGCCCGGGGGTGCGCCGAGATGTGCGTGTGCCGCTCGACGAGGATCGGCCGTATGCCCTGCTGAGCGAGGAACAGCGCCTGGGCCAGCCCCACCATGCTGCCGCCCACGATCAGTACGTCGGTTTGCTCCGCCATCGGATGTGCTCCTTGTTCTCGATGCCGCTGCCGTCTCCATGCGGTTCCGGACACTCCCGGCCAGCCAACACGGCCCGGCTAGAGGACCGCTCGGACCTCGAACGCGCCCGCCACCACCCGTGACGCCGGGCGCCGGCCGCGTCCAGACCGCTTCAAGCGGCGCGCGAGCCCCGGCTGAAAACCTTCGTACCGCTGTTGACGATCCATGCTGGACGGGAGGCCTCGGGCCGTGCTGGAAACCCTGAGTGTGCTGGTGCTGCTGGGCACCGGGCTGGTGGCGGGGGTGCTCTTCGCCGTGGCGGTCAGCGTCATGCCCGCCCTGATCGCGATGACCCCGGACCGTTACGTCGACACCCACAAACTGCTCGGCAAGCGGTACGACCGCTTCATGCCGTTCATCGTGACCGGCTCCGTCGTCGTCGACGTGGTCTTCGCCGTGCGTGCCGACGAGAGCGGTCCGCGGGCCCTGTTCATCGCCGCGGCCCTGGCCATGACCGGCGTAGCCATCGTCTCGCAGACCCGCAACGTACCCATCAACAACCGGGTCAAGAAGACGCAGCCCGAGGACCTGGGTCCCGACTGGCAGGACCCGCGCATCCAGTGGCGCGACTGGCACCTGGTGCGCACCTGCTTCGCCATCGCCGGCTGCACCCTGACGGCCGCCGCGGTGGTGCTCTCATGACGGCCGCACCCGGGCAGGCGCTCGAAAGCGCCCCGCGCGTCGCCCGGGCGCTGCCCGGCGCCGAGGACCGCGCCGCCGCCAACGCCCGCATGATCGCGATCCTCTCCCGGCCCGACCCGGGCCCGGTCGCCGAACACCTCGCCCTGCTGCACTTCACCGGCCGGCGCAGCGGCGGCGCGCACACGGTCCCCGCGGGCGTGCACCGCCTCGCCGACGGCCTCTTCATCGCCACCGGCAGCGCCTGGCGCCACAACTTCACCGGCGGCGCCGACGGCGAGCTCACCTGGCGCGGCCGCCGCGAGCCGGTCCGCTTCGAGCTCGTCACCGACCCCGAGCTCACGGCCCGCGGCTACCTGGAGCTGTACGAGCGCTACGGCGCCGAGGCCGCCCACCGCCGCCTCGGCATCCTCGTCGCCGAGGACGGCCCCGCGCCCACCCTGGACGACTTCCGGGCCGCCGTCGCCGGCATTCCGCTCGCCCTGGTCGCCGTGACGGCCACCACCAGCGACACCACCGAACTCGCCATGAATGAGAGGACCTCCCGATGAGCGCAATCGCTGGCTGGGTCGACTTCGAGCGGGACCTGTCCCCGGAGGCCGCCGTCGTCGAGACCATGGCGGCCACCCTCGCCCACCGCGGCCCCGACGGCCAGGGCATCTGGGCCGAGGGCCATGCCGCGCTGGCCCACCGGCGCCTGGCCCTCCTCGACGTGACGGAGACCGGCAGGCAGCCGGCCGTCTTCGCGACCGAAGGCGGCACCACCGTCGCCGTCCTCACCCTCGACGGGACCATCACCAACCACCCCGAGCTGCGCGGCGAACTGGCCTCCAAGGGACACCGGTTCACCGGCGGCGGCGACGGCGAGACCGCCCTGCACGCCTACCTGGAGTGGGGCACCGACTTCCTCACCCACCTGGAGGGCCTCTTCGCGATCGCGCTGTGGGACGTGCGCAGCCAGGAGCTCCTGCTGGCCCGCGACCGCCTCGGCGTGAAGCCGCTCAGCTACTACCCGACCCCCACCGGCGTGCTGTTCGGCTCCGAGCCCAAGGCGATCCTCGCCCACCCGTACGTGGCCCCGATCGTCGACGCCGACGGCCTGCGCGAGCTGTTCGCGCACAGCCGCAAGCCCGGCACCTCCGTCTACCGCGGCATGCGCGAGGTCGTCCCCGGCCACGTGCTCGTCGTGCGCCGCCCCGGCATCCAGGAGCAGCGCTACTGGTCGCTGCCCGCCCGGCAGCACACCGACAGCCTCGAAGACACCATCACCACCGTCCGCGGGCTGCTCGCCGACGCCGTCGCCTCGCACCTGCGCGCCGACGTCCCCGTCGGCGCCATGCTCTCCGGCGGCATCGACTCCAGCGCCCTGACCGCGCTCGCCCACAAGACGCTCACCGGCGCCGGCGGCGGCCCGCTGCAGAGCTTCTCGGTGAACTTCACCGGCTACACCGAGAACTTCGAGCCGCACCCCACGATGCGCTCCACGCCCGACGCCCCCTACGCGGCGCTCGCCTCGCAGCACATCGGCTCGCAGCACCGCGAGATCCTCCTCGACACGGCCGCCCTCACCGACCCCGAGGTGCACGCCGCGGCCCTGCGCGGCCAGGACGCCCCGTCGCCGCTCGGCGACATGGACGTCTCGCTCATCCAGTTCTTCGCCCGGCTGCGCGAGGCGGGCTTCGCCGCCGTGCTCTCCGGCGAGACCGCCGACGAGGTCTTCAACGGCTACTTCTGGGCCTACGACCCCCAGCACAGCAACTCGCAGACCTTCCCGTGGGTCAACTTCGAACGCAGCCACGACGCCGCGGCGGGCGGCCTGGGCACCTCCATGATCGACCGGCAGCTGCGCAAGGAGCTCGACTTCCTCGGCTACGCCGACCAGCACTACCGCGACGCCCTCACCGAGGTGCCCCACGTCGAGGGCGACTCCCCCGAGGAGCGCCGGGCGCGCGAGGTCACCTACCTCGCCCTGACCCGCTGGGCGCCCACCCACCTCGACCGCGCCGACCGCATGAGCATGGCCCACGGCGTGCAGCTGCGGCCGCCGTTCTGCGACCGGGCGCTCGTCGAGTACGTCTACAACGTGCCGGCCGCCCTCAAGCGGGTGGACGGCGTGGAGAAGAGCCTGCTGCGCTCCGCGGTGGCCGACCTGCTCCCCGACGCGGTGCTGCACCGCAAGAAGAGCGCCTACCCGACCACCCAGGAAGCGGCCTACGGGGACTTCGTGCGCCGCCGGTTCGTCGAACTGGCCACCGACCGCAGCGCCGCCGTCGCGGGCCTGCTCGACACCTCGGCGTCCGCCGACGCCCTGACCGCCGACGGCTCCCCGCAGGGCGCCTTCGCGTGGGTGGAGCGGGCCAGCATGGAAATGGTGCTGCAGCTCGAGACCTGGCTGACCGAGTACCGGATCGACCTGCGGCTCTGACCGTGCGGGCCGCCGGTCCAGATCGTTTCAAGACAGCTTCGAGACGCACCCGCGAGGGTGAGTCAACGACCGAGGAAGCCAGGAGGGCAACGTGCACCGCACACTGATCGTGGCGAGGATGGGACTCGCCGACGCCGAAGGCGTCGCCAAGGTCTTCGCGGATTCGGACAACACCGACCTGCCGCACATGGTGGGCGTCTCCAGGCGGACCCTGTTCGCCTTCCACGACCTGTACTTCCACCTCGTCGAGGCGGAGCAGGACATCGGCCCGAACCTCTACAAGGCGCGCAGCCACCCGCTGTACAACGACATCAACACCCGGCTGCAGGAGTTCATCTCCCCGTACGACCCGAACTGGCGCGAGCCGCGCGACGCGATGGCCGTCCCATTCTACTCCTGGACCCCGGAGAGCGGCGTGAGCATCACCCCGCCGTCCGGCCCGAACATGGGCGGCGCCCGATGACCACCTCCGTCACTCCCGCCAAGGTCAACCTGGAAGAGGTCGTCTCCAACCGCAAGCGCGGCGGCGACATCCGGATCACCCTCAGCCCGCGCACGGTCGGCTGCACCTCCGGCTTCGGCGGCACGCTGCGCCTGGGATGCGGCGAGTACGTCACCGAGCACCTGCACCCGTACTCCGAGGAGTTCCTGCACGTCGTCTCCGGCGAGCTGGAGATCACCCTCGACGGGGAGCCGGTGCGCCTCGGCCCCGGCGACTCGCTCTGCGTGCCGATCAACGTGCGCCACCGTCTGGTCAACGTCGGCGAGGAGCAGGCGTCGGTGGTCTTCCACCTGTCCCCGCTCGCCCCCCGCCCCGAGCTCGGCCACGTCGACACCGAGGCCCCGCTCAACCCGACCGGCGGCAACCCGGACGTCGGAGGGGCCCGATGAGCCGTCGTGCCGTCATCACCGGGGTCGGCGCCGTCGCCCCCGGCGGCATCGGCCGGGACGCCTACTGGGACCTGCTCTCCAACGGCCGTACGGCCACCCGCGAGATCACCCTGTTCGACGCGTCGAAGTTCCGCTCCCGGGTCGCCGCCGAATGCGACTTCGACCCCGTCGCCGCGGGGCTGAGCGCGCAGGAGATCCGGCGCATGGACCGGGCCGCCCAGTTCGCGGTCGTCGCCGCCCGCGAGGCCATCGAGGACAGCGGCATCGACCTCGGCGCCGGCGACCCGGGCCGGATCGGCGTCAGCATCGGCAGCGCCGTCGGCTGCACCACCGGCCTGGAGGACGAGTACAAGGTCCTCTCGGACGGCGGGAAGAACTGGCTCGTCGACCACACCTACGGCGTCCCGCACCTGTACGGGTACATGATCCCCAGCACGCTGGCGGCCGAGGTGGCCTGGCAGGCCGGGGCCGAGGGGCCCGTCGCGCTGATCTCCACAGGTTGCACCTCCGGCCTCGACGCGGTCGCCCACGGCGTCCAGCTCATCGAAGAGGGCACCGCCGACATCGTCATCGCCGGCGCCACCGACGCCCCGCTGTCGCCCATCACCCTCGGCTGCTTCGACGCCATCAAGGCGACGACGCCGAACGCCGACGGCCCCTCGTCGGCCGCCTCCCGGCCCTTCGACGGCCGCCGCGACGGCTTCGTGCTCGGCGAGGGCTCCGCGGTGATGGTCATCGAGTCCGAGGAGTCGGCCAAGGCCCGGGGCGCGGTGATCTACGCCGAGGTGGCGGGCTTCGCCAGCCGCTCCAACGCCTTCCACATGACCGGGCTCAAGCCGGAGGGCCGCGAGATGGCCGAGGCCATCTCGGTGGCCCTGGACCGGGCGCAGCTGGGTCCGCAGGACATCGACTACATCAACGCGCACGGCTCGGGCACCAAGCAGAACGACCGGCACGAGACCGCCGCGTTCAAGCGGAGCCTGGGACAGCGCGCGTACGAGATCCCGGTCAGCTCCATCAAGTCGATGATCGGGCACTCGCTGGGTGCGATCGGTTCGCTGGAGGTGGCCGCCTGTGCTCTGGCTCTGCGTCATCAAGTGGTGCCGCCGACCGCGAATCTCTCGGTCCCCGACCCCCAGTGCGACCTCGACTACGTACCCGTGACCGCCCGCGAGCACCGCATGGACCACGTGCTCAGTGTCGGCAGCGGATTCGGCGGCTTCCAGAGCGCCCTGATTCTCGGCCGCCCCGGCGGCCACGGAAGGGAGGCGGCATGAGCGCGCTCGGCATACCCGAGGGGCGGCGGCGCCCCGCGGTCGTCACCGGCCTGGGTGTGGTCGCCCCCACCGGCATCGGGGTCCGCCAGCACTGGGAGTCGGTGCTGGCCGGCAAGAGCGGCCTGGGCCGCATCACCCGCTTCGACCCGTCCTCGTACCCGGTCAAGGTGGCCGGGGAGGTGCCCGGATGGGAGGCGCGCGAGCAGGTCCCGAAGGGTCTGATCGCCCGCACCGACCGGTTCACCCACTTCGCCCTGGCCGCGGCCGAGGCGGCGCTCGCCGACGCGGCCGTCGACCCGGAGCAGCTGCCCGAGTACGAGATGGCCGTGGTCACGGCGAGCTCGTCGGGCGGCACCGAGTTCGGTCAGCGCGAGATGGAGCAGCTGTACCAGAAGGGCCCGGCCTGGGTCGGCGCCTACCAGTCGATCGCCTGGTTCTACGCGGCCACCACCGGCCAGGTCTCCATCCGGCACGGCATGCGCGGACCCTGCGGGGTCATCTGCGCCGAACAGGCCGGCGGCCTGGACGCCCTGGGCCAGTCCCGGCGGCTGCTCGACACCGGCTCCCGGCTGGTGCTGTCCGGCGGTACGGACGCCTCGCTGTGCCCGTACGGCCTGACCGCCCAGCTGCCCACCGGCGCGCTGTCCACCGAGGACGACCCGACCCGGGCCTACCTGCCCTTCGACGAGGCCGCCACCGGCTACGCACCCGGCGAGGGCGGCGCCATCCTGGTCGTCGAGACCGAGGAGGGCGCCCGCGAGCGGGGCGCGAAGCACTACGGCCGGATCCTCGGCTACGCCGCCGGGTTCGACCCGCCGGCCGGGTCCGAGCGCCCGCCCGTGCTCGCCTCGGTGATCCGCCGGGCCCTGGTGGACGCCGGGGTCGGCGCGGACGACGTGGACGTCGTCTTCGCGGACGCCGTCGGCACCCCGGACCTCGACCGCGCCGAAGCCGCCGCGATCAACGAGGTGTTCGGCGTCGGCCGCATCCCGGTGACCGCGCCCAAGACGCTCACCGGCCGCCTGTACGCGGGCGGTGCGGCCCTGGACGTGGCGACCGCGCTGCTCAGCCTGAGCGCCGGAGTGATCCCGCACACCGCCGGCCCCGGCCGCGCCGCCTCCGGGCTGGGCATCGACCTGGTCGTCGACCGTCCGCGGCACACCGCGCCCAGGACGGCGGTGGTCCTGGCCCGCGGCCACGGCGGCTTCGCCTCCGCGCTGGTCGTGGACGCCGGGGACCGCACCGACCACACCAACTGACCTCATACGCGAAAGGGCAGGAAGCCATGAGCGATTTCACCGTAGCTGACTTGAAGCGGATCCTGCAGGCGGGCGACGGCATCGACTGCGAGGTGGACCTGGAGTCCGAACTGGACCCCAACACCTCCTTCGCCGAACACGGCTTCGACTCCCTCGCCGTGCTGGAGCTGACCAACCGGATCGAGCGCGAGTACGGCATCTCCGTCGAGGACGGCGGCCTGGAGTACGAGAACACCCCGCGCGAGGTCGTGGACTACGTCAACGCACTGCTCGCGGAGGCCCGAGTCTGATGGCAGGCCACACCTGCAACTCCATCGTCATCGACGCTCCGATGGACCTGGTCTGGGAGCGCACCAACGACGTGCCGTCCTGGACCGAGCTGTTCAGCGAGTACTCCGTCGCCGAGATCCTGGAGCAGGACGGTCCCACCGTCACCTTCCGGCTCGCCCTGCACCCGGACGAGAACGGCAAGGTGTGGAGCTGGGTCTCCCAGCGCACCACCGACCAGGCGACCCGCACCGTCCGCGCCCACCGCGTGGAGACGGGCCCCTTCGAGTACATGAACATCCACTGGGAGTACACGCAGACGGCCGAAGGCGTCCGGATGCAGTGGACCCAGGACTTCCACATGAAGGACGGGGCGCCCCTCGACGACGAGGGCATGACGGAGCGCCTCAACCGCAACACCCCCGTCCAGATGAACCTCATCAAGCGCAAGCTGGAGGCCGCCGCCCGGGCCCGGCTCACGCCGCTCGCGGACCTCGCGGGCAAGCGGATCCTGGTCACCGGCGGCTCCCGGGGCATCGGGCGCGGCATCGTGCTCGCCGCCGCCCGCGCCGGTGCCGACGTCGTCACCTGCTACCGCCAGGAGAACGACTACGTCGCCTCGCTGGAGAAGGAGCTCGCCCCGCTCCCCGGCACGCACCACGTGCTGCGCGCCGACGTCAGCGTCGCCGCCGACGCGCGCCGGCTGGCCGAGCAGGCGGGCGAGCTGCTCGGCGGGCTCGACGCGGTCGTCAACAACGCGGGCGACTTCGCGCCGACCCCGTACGCGGAGCTGACCGACGCCGCGTGGGCCACCGCGCTGCAGTCGAACCTCAGCAGCACCCACCAGGTCACCCAGGCCGTGCTGCCGCTGCTCGGTGCGGGCGCCTCGATCGTCAACTTCGGCTCCACGGTGGCCCGTATCGGCATGGCCGGCGGCGTCCACTACACGGCCGTCAAGCAGGCGCTCGTGGGCCTGACCCGCTCCCTGGCCCGGGAACTGGGTCCGCAGGGCATCCGCGTGAACACGGTCTCGCCCGGCCGGATCGCCACCGAGGCGCTCGACGAGCTGCCCCCGGAGGTCGCCGCCCAGCAGCGCGCGATGTTCTCGAAGTTCAACGCGCTGGGCCGCCTCGGCACCCCGCAGGAGATCGCCAACGTCGTGCTGTTCCTGATCAGCGACCAGGCCTCCTACATCACCGGACAGAACATTCACGTCGACGGCTGCGTGTAGCCACCGTCGCACCTCGGAAGGGACACACCACGTGGAACTCGGACTGCAGGGCAAGAAGCTCCTCGTCACCGGCGGGTCCCGGGGCATCGGGCGCGGCATCGTGCTCGCCGCCGCCCGCGCCGGTGCCGACGTCCTCACCTGCTACGTGCAGGAGAGCGAGTACGTCGAGAGCCTGCGCCGGGAGCTGAAGGAGACCGGCGGCGACCACCACGTCGTCCGCGCCGACGTCGGCGACCTGGAGCAGGTCGACGCGCTCGTCGAGACGGCCAAGGAGAAGTACGGCAAGCTCGACGGCATCGTCAACAACGCCGGTGTCATCAGCCACATCCCGTTCGCCGAGCTCGCCCCGGCCGAGTGGTCGCGTGTCCTGGACACGAACCTGACCGCCACCTACCGGATCATCCAGCAGTCGCTGCCGCTGCTGGGCGAGGGCGCCTCGGTCGTCAACATCGGCTCGCGCGGCGCCGCCGCCGGCATCCCGCTGCGCGCCCACTACACCGCGGCCAAGGCCGCGATGATCGGCCTGACCCGCTCCCTCTCCAAGGAGCTGGGCGGCAAGGGCATACGCGTCAACGTGGTCGCCCCGGGCGTCATCGAGACCGAGGCGTTCGACGACATGCCGGCCGAGCGTGCCGCGGGCCTGCGCGCGACGTACTCGCAGAAGACCGCCCTGGCGCGCCTGGGCCGGGTCGACGAGCTGGCCGCCCCGGTGCTGTTCCTGCTCAGCGACCTGTCGGCGTACGTCACGGGCGAGACCCTCAACGTCGACGGAGGCATCTGACCATGTCCGACGCAACCTTCCGGGTCATGCTCCGCATGCAGATCAAGCCGGGCGTGGAGGCCGACTTCGAGCGCGTGTGGAAGGAGGTCGGCGGCTCGGTCACCAGCCACCCGGCCAACCGCGGCCAGTGGCTGTCCAAGAGCACGACCGAGAACGAGGACGGCATCTACTACATCGTCAGCGACTGGGTCGACGAGCCGCGCTTCCGCGAGTTCGAGACCAGCGACACCCACCTGGAGCACCGCACCAAGCTGCACCCGTACCGCAGCGGCGGCTCCATGACGACGATGGACATCGTGGCGAGCCTGTCGAGGGCGGCCGCGTGAGTGCCGCTCCCGCCGTGGAAGTGGTGCTCTACCACCTCTCCGACCGGGGCGAGGACGTCCTGGCGGCCTACCACGAGGCCAGCCGCCGCATGTCCGGCACCCCGGGCCTGCTCGGCAACCAGCTCATGAGCGAGCTGGGCCGCTCCGACAGCTACGTCGTGGTCAGCCACTGGGACAGCTGGGAGTCCTTCGAGAAGTGGGAGGGCGGCGCGGACCACAAGGACCAGACGGCCCCCCTGCGCGAGTTCCGCGACACCGAACGGGCTCGCCCGTTCGAGATCTACAAGGTGCTCGCCAGCTACTGAGAACCTCGCGGGGGACGCGAACAGCGTCCCCCGCGACCAGTGGTCCGCTACCCTCGGGAACACGTTCGACCCAAACGACAGCAGGGAGCCCGCACAGGGAGCTGCACACCGAAGGACCGCGATCGCCATGTCCGTTCAGGACCGATCGACGGTTGAGAGGGCCGAAGTCAGGCCGGAGTCGGGCACAGGATCCGACCGCACCCATCCTCTCCGCTGCCCGCGCTCAGCAGCAGGCAGTGTCTTTCGTGACAAGGGCATCCCCATGATTCTGGTTACTGGCGCCACCGGCAACGTCGGCTCCGAACTCGTCGTCCAGCTGGCCGCCGCGGGCGTCCCGGTCCGGGCCATGACCCGTTCGCCCGAGAAGGCCGACGTCCCCGCCGGTGTCGAGGTCGTCGCCGGCGACTTCGACAAGCCCGAGACCCTGCCCGCCGCCCTCGCCGGCGTCGAGCGCGTCTTCGTCGTCCCGCCCGGCTACGGCCCCGAGGGCCCGGTCCAGGAGACCGCCCTCGTCGCCGCCGCCCGCGAGGCCGGCGTCGAACACCTCGTCAAGATGTCCACCAGCGGCGTGCACTTCGGCGCCACCGACCCGCTCAGCAACGGGCACCGCCTCGGTGAGCAGGTCATCCGGGAGTCCGGCCTCCGGTGGACCGTCCTGCGCCCCGGCACCTTCATGGTCTACCTCTACGGCTACGCCCGGACCATCGCCGCGGACAAGACGATGTACGTCACCGAAGGCGACCCGGTATCCGCGATGATCCACCCCCGCGACATTGCCTCCGTCGCCGCCAAGGTCCTGACCACGCCCGGCCACGAAAGCCGGACGTACACCCTGACCGGCGCCGAGGCCTACTCCCCTCAGCGCCAGGGCGAGATCATCGGCGAGGCCCTCGGCCGGCCGGTCGAGGTCGTCGAGCGCACCACCGCCGAAGCCCGGGCGGAGTACGACCGCCTCGGCTGGGGCGGCCCGCGCCTCGAAGGCCTGCTCGAACTCAAGCGCCAGTCGGCAGCCTGGGACTTCGAGGTCTTCGACGACGTACAGAAGAT
Organism: Streptomyces sp. NPDC006463; assembly: GCF_042870715.1. NCBI lineage: Bacteria > Bacillati > Actinomycetota > Actinomycetes > Kitasatosporales > Streptomycetaceae > Streptomyces > Streptomyces sp. NPDC006463. Next base: position 31,005 of record NZ_JBIAHP010000020.1, read on the forward strand.
CACCGGCACCGCGCCGCTCACCCTGCGCCACTGGGTCGACGAGCACATCCACCTCTTCGACTGAGCTTGCCACCGCAGGAGGAGCCCCGGCCTCCGAGCCCGAGGCACTCGACTCCGGCGGCGGCCGATCGCCATGGCCATGGCCTCGGGATGACGGTGGCCTCCCCCGCACGGGGGAGGCCACCGTCCCGCTCTCGCTCCATAGGGCCGTCCGAGTCCGTCGCGCAGGGTGACGCAGTCTGTCTGGCGGCGCGTGACGATGTGTGGCATGAGCATTCAAACGAGCGACTCGACGGCCATCTCCGCAGCGGCGCCGCCCCGCTGGGCCGTCTGCGCTGCGCATCTGACGACATGGGTGGTCCTGCCGAGCGGACTGTGGCGCATTGCCCTGGTGCTCGGATGCCCGGCCGGATACACCGATGTCGGCTTCGAAGACTTCCAGACGATCGGTGCGAAGGTATGGATGCTGACACTCAGCGTGCTCTGTGAGCTCGCAGCCTTCCTCACGATCGGTCTGGTACGGCCGTGGGGCGAGGTCACGCCCCGCTGGATACCGCTGATCGGAGGGCGAAGGGTCCGCCCCATGGCCGCCGTGGTCCCTGCCGCCCTCGGCGCGGCGGCCCTGACCGTACTCTGGGCCTTCACTCCCTGGTGGTGGACCTTTCCGCACGACGACATGACGCCCACCGGAAGCCTCGTGGTCGGCATTCTCTATCTACCGCTGTTCCTCTGGGGCCCGCTCCTCGCCGCCGTCACCGTCTCCTACCACCGCCGCCACCGCACCCCGCGCCGCCGAGCAGACATCGCCGTGTGAGCACCTGCCCGGCGGTGGTTCAGTGGCTCCCGTTCGGTGACGGGGGAACGACGATCGCACCCTTCCCGCCCGCAGGCGAGAGGGGGCGAAGTGAAGCACTCCTGGACCGGGTCTCCAGGGCGGCGCGACCCGTCGCCGAGTGCGGCTCCGCAGGATGGGGAGCCAGCGCCGCAATCGCCCGAAGGAGACTGCCGTGGCAAGCCCGACCCGGTCGCACGACCTCAGCGGCGCCCCGACCGCCGAGCGGATCTACGTGCCGCCCATGGCCGCGCAAGGCGGCGCCCCGTCAGGACCGAGGGCGCGGCGGGCGTTCGTCACGCTGCTCGGCGTCGACCTGTGGGAGCGCTTCAGCTTCTTCGGGATGGCCGCGATCCTGGTCCTCTACCTCACCGCCGCCCCCGCCGACGGCGGCCTGGGCATGGCCTCGCAGACCGCCACCGCGGTCTTCGCCGCGTACATGTCCCTGAACTTCATGGCCGGACTGCCCGGCGGCTGGCTGGCCGACCGGGTGCTCGGCGCCCGCCGGGCCGTGCTCCTGGGCGGCGCCCTCATCGCCACGGGGCACGCCGTCCTGTCCATCACCACCGCACCCGCGCTGTACGCCGGACTCGCCCTCATCGTCGCCGGTACGGGCCTGGCCAAGCCCTCGCTGGCCGCGATGGTCGCCGCCGTCAGCGGCGCCGAGAAGCGCGAAGCGGCCTTCTCCCGCTTCTACATGTGCATCCAGGTCTCCGCGCTGCTCGCCCCCGTCGTCACCGGACTGCTCGCCGAGAAGGTCGCCTGGCACCTCGGATTCGCCGCGGCCGCCTTCGGCATGGCCGCGGGCCTGGCCCAATTCGCCATCGGGCTGCGCGCCTTCGACGACGTCGGCCGCTCCCCGGTGCGCCCCGTCTCGCGCGAGGAGGCCCGTACGGCCCTGCGGCGCACGGCCGTCGGCCTGGCCGTCGCCGCGGCCGCCGTGACCGCGGTCGCCGCCGGCGCGCTGCCGTTGACCGCCGTGCTGGCGCTGCTGGGCCTGTCCACCCTGTCCCTGCCGTTCCTCTACCTGCGCACGCTGCGCCGCCGGACCCCCGTCGACGGCAAGCGGCTCTCGGCGTTCACCGGGGTGATGGGTGCCTCCGCCGCCTTCTGGATGATCTTCGCGCAGAGCGGTTCGGTGCTCGCCCTCTTCGCGGAGCGCCACACCGACCGCGCCGTCCTCGGCTTCGACGTCCCCGCGAGCTGGTTCCAGTCGGTCCACCCGCTGTTCGTGCTGCTGCTGGCCCCGTTCGTGACGCGGCTGCGCGGGCCGGTGACCACGAAGTTCGCCGCGGCGCTCGGCGCGGCCGGCCTGAGCTTCGTCGTCATGGCGGCGGCCGCCCTGCTGGCCCAGGACAAAACGGTCTCCGCGGCCTGGCTCACCGGCGTCTACCTGCTCTACTCCTTCGGCGAGATCGTCCTCGCCCCGGCCGGACTCGCGCTCGCCGCGGCCGTCGCCCCGCCCGGCTTCACCAGCCGCTTCCTCGCCCTCAACGGCATGTTCGCCGCGGTCGGCGTGGTGCTGGGCGGCCAGCTCTTCCGGCTGACCGCGGTGCTCCCGCTGTCCGTCTACTTCCTGCTGATGGGCAGCGCCGTGCTCGCGGTCGGCGCCGCCGTGGCCGCCACCGCCCGCCGGGTGCGCCCGTACCTTCCCGCCTGAAACCTGAAAAGGGGTATCCCGTGCATGTCACCGAGGTGGCCGAGGGCGTCCACGCGTACGTGCAGCCCGACGGCGGCTGGTGCCTGAACAACGCGGGCATCCTCACCGACGGGGCCCGGAGCGTACTGATCGACACCGCCGCCACCGAGGCCCGGGCCCGCGCGCTGCGCCGGGCCGCCCTGCGGCTGGCGCCGCGGGCGCCGCACGCCGTGGTCAACACCCACTTCCACGGCGACCACACCTACGGCAACTCCGTCTTCCCCGAAGCCCTGACCATCGGCCACGAGCGGACCCGCGCCATGGTCGCGACGGCCGGGCTGCACATGGCGGGCCTGTGGCCGGACGTCTGCTGGGGCGACATCGAGATCACCCCGCCGGAACTGACCTTCCAGGACCGCATGACGCTCCACGTCGGCCCGGTCCGCGCCGAGATCGTCCACATCGGTCCGGCGGCGCATTCCATCGACGACACGGTCGTCTGGCTTCCCGAGCAGGGCGTGCTGTTCACCGGCGACCTCGCGATGAACGGTGTCACGCCCTTCTGCGTCATGGGTTCGGTCGCGGGTTCCCTGCGTGCCCTGGACCGGCTGCGCGCCCTCGGCGCCACCACGCTCGTCCCCGGCCACGGCCCGGTCGGCGGCCCCGAGATCCTCGACGCCAACGAGGCGTACCTGCGCTGGGTCCAGGGGCTGGCCAAGGAGGGCGTCGCCGCCGGTGCGAGCCCGATCGAGCTGGCGCGCGCCACCGACCTGGGACCGTACGCCGGACTGCTGGACGCGGAGCGGCTGCTGCCCAACCTGCACCGCGGGTACGCGGAGGAGCAGGGGCTGCCCGAGGGGGCGCCGCTCGACATCGGCGCCCTGTTCGAGGAGATGGCCGTCTACCACGGCCGCCGTCCGCAGTGCCTCGCCTGAACCGTCGGCCCCCCGGCAGGGGGGCCGACGCGGATCAGCTCTCGATCAGCTGCTGGAAGACCACCGTGTCGAAGACGTCCTCCATCCGTACGGCGATCCCGTCCCGCAGGGTCCAGGAGTGGATGAAGGGCAGGGACCGTGTCGTCCCGCGGACCGAGGTCACCTGGCGGACGCCGAACACCACGATCCGGTCGTCGGCCGCCACGAATTCCTGTGGCTCCAGGCGCATCCCGCCCAGGACGGACGGTACCCGCGACAGGAACTCCCGGACGCCCGCGTGGCCGTGCTTGGTGCCGCCGAGGCCGTAGTCGGCCATGCCGTCGGGGTGCACCCACTCCACCTGCGGATCCAAGGTGTCGAGCAGGCCCGCCACGTCGCGGTCGTGGAAGGCGCGGTAGGCGCGCCGGACCAGGGCCAGATTGTCGTCGTTACCGGTCGTCATGCCGTCCTCGTCCCTTCCCGGTGACCCATGTGCTGCGGGTACAGGGCCCGCAGGGTGCGCTCGATGCCGTCCCGCCAGTCGACACGGCACGGGCCGGTCAGCCGGCGGCGCAGCGTGGGGTCGAACCGGTAGGTCTCCCGGGTGACCTCGCTCGGTACGAGCACGGCCTCCACGCCCGTCAGCGCCTCGATGTGGCGGATGCAGTCGCTGACGCCGACCGACTGGTCGCCGCCCCAGTTGACCAGCGTCGACGGGACCGACGCGGCCCGCCACAGCGGCGGAACCTGCGCCACCAGGTCGTCGGTGTGCAGGAGGGAGCACCAGTTCTGGCCCTCCAGCGGTACGGCGATCGGATGGCCGGCCAGCATCCGCTCGAAGTAGAGCATCGGGACGCCGCCGTAGCTCCCCGGCCCGTACGCGATGTTGAGGCGCGCGATGGTGGTGGGCAGGCCCAGCACCCGGGCGAAGGCGCGCACCGCGCCCTCGGTGGCGAGCTTGCCCATCGGGTAGGCGGGCAGCCACGCGGCGGAGGCGTCGACCGGGTCGTCCTCGGTGTACGCGTGGTCCAGGGTCCGGCGCGCGTACAGGGCGCCCGTCGAGACGAACAGGAACGCCTCGGCGGTGCGGGCGTGGGCCATCAGGCGGCCGGTGGCCACCGTGTTGATCTCCGCCGTGGCGTTGAAGTCGCCGTCCTCGCCGCGGTGCACGGCGCTGTGCATCACATGGGTGAAGTCCTCGGGAACGCCCCCCAGGGCTTCCTCCGAGGGGTCGGCCATGTCCCACTGCCGGGTGGTGATGCCCCGGTCGTTCAGCTCGCGCTCCACGCCCGGCGCGCCGAACCGGCCGATGCACCAGACCTCGTTGTGCTCGGCGAGCGCCTCGGCGACCGGCCGGGCGACCTGCCCGGTGCCGCCGGTGATCAGGATCTTCTTGCCCTTCATGGTGTCGTCCCCCGTCATTCGTTCTCTTCCTACTCTTCCTACCGTCGGGCCGCGATCTCGTCGGCCTCGGCCAGCGAGCGGTCGAGTTCCCGCCGCAGGATCGCCTGGAAGGCCGCCACGTTGCGCGGGTTCATCAGGGTGTAGTGCTCGCCCGGTACCTCCAGGTACCGGTTGGGGCCGGCGGTGTGCTCGTCCCACCGGCGCAGCTCGTTGTCGAGCCAGTCCTGCTTCGTGCCGCGCAGCGGTATCGCGTGGAAGACGCTCATCGACCGCACCCGGCCGCTCGGCTCGTAGTCGCGCCCCAGATCGGTCAGCGTGTTGGCCACGTCCGCCCACGCGCCGAACTTGTCCTCGTCCAGGTCGAGTTCGGCGATCCGCTCCGGGGGAGCCAGCCTGATCAGACGGGCCACCTGGGCCTCGCGGGACAGGTGGCGCAGGGCGTCCGGCAGCTCGGCGGACTGCTTCTTGTCGATCAGGTCCAGGAAGAACGCCAGATTGACCGCGGTGTCCACGAAGTCCAGCTCGTCCATCCGGTACTTGATGTGCGGGGGCAGGTTGAAGCTGCCCACGAAGTCGACGCGCTCGCCCTGGGACTCGAGGATCTTGGCGATCTCGAAGGCCACGGCGCCGCCGTACGAGTAGCCGGCCACCGCGTACGGCCCGTGCGGCTGCCGGGCCCGGATGGCGTCCACGTACGTGTCGACCATCTGCTCGAAGGAGACGAAGGGCTTCTCCCCCTGGTTGAAGCCGCGGGCGCGCAGGGCGTAGAACGGGCGGTCGCCCGTGAAGTACCGGGCGAGGTTGACGAAGACGAGGACCTCGCCGACTCCGGGGTGCACGCAGAACAGGGGGGTCTTGGCCCCGCTGGTCTGCATGGGCACCAGCGGGTCGTACGGGCGGGCGTCGGGCGCGGTGCGCGCGGCGAGCCGGGCCGCCAGGGCGCGTACCGTCGGCGCGGTCAGTACGGTGATGACCTCCAGGCCGGTGACACCGAGACGCTGCGCCACCTTGGCGCGCAGCCGCAGGATGTCGAGCGAGGTGCCGCCGAGGTCGAAGAAGCTCGCCGTGGCGCTGACGGTGGCCGGGTCGGCGTCGAACATCTCGCCGAAGATCTCCGCGATCACCCGCTCGGTGGCGCCCTCGGGCGCGCTGTAGCCGCCGAGCATGCGCAGGGTCAGGTCGGCCACCGCCCGGCGCGGGGCCTCGTAGGCACCCGCTTCCAGGCGGGCGCGCATGAGCGAGCGCTGGATCTTGCCGAGGCTGGTCTTGGGGAAGTCCTCTCCGGCCAGCGGCAGGACCAGGGCGGGGCGGAAGCCCCAGCGCATCACCACGGTACTGCGGACGGCGGCGAGCACCCGGTGCAGGCCGGCCTCGTCCCCCTGGGGCAGATCGGGACGGAAGGCGATGACGAGCTGCTCGGTGTCGCTGCCGGCCGGCCGGGTGGGGAAGGCCGCGACGTAGGAGCGGGAGACACCGTCGAGCTGTTCGAGAGAGGCCTCGATGTCGTGGCTGAAGTAGTTGACGCCGTTGACGATGACACTGTCCTTGGTCCTGCCGGACAGGCTCAGGCGCCCCCCGTCGATGCGGCCCAGGTCGCCGCTGCGGAACCAGCCGTCGGCGGTGAAGGCGGCCGCGGTGGCCCCCGGGTCGCCGTAGTAGCCGGGGGTGACCATGGGGCCGGTGAACTGGACCTCGCCCTCCTCGCCCTCGGGCAGCGGCCGGCCCTCCCCGTCCGCGACGCGCATGCCCAGGCCCGTGACGGCGGTGCCCAGGTTCGCGAACTCCGCGCCGCGGTCGGCTTCGGGGAAAGCCTTGCGGGAGTAGACACTGCCCGCGCAGGTCTCCGTCATCCCGAACGCCGGCCACAGCACGTCCCGGGCGAGACCGTACGGCGCGAACCGGTCCAGAAACGTTTCCCCGGTGGCGACGACCACCGCCTCACCGCCGCTGATGATCTGCCGCAGGCGGCCGAGGCTGAGCGATTCCCCGGAGTCGGTGAGCCGCCCGGCGGCCGTGTTGATCAGGCCCAGCAGGAAGTTGGGCGTGAAGGTCATGGTCACGCCGTGCCGGGAGACCAGCCGCAGGAACTCCAGCGGATCGGCGAGCACCACGGGGGCGGGGACGTGCAGTTGCCGGCTGCCGGTGTACAGCGGCAGCAGGTGGCATTCCAGGAGCGCGGCCACGTGGTCGAAGGAGACCCAGTTCAGCGTGGTGTCGGCGGGGCCGAGCCGGTGGTGCCCGTTCTTGGCGGCCATGGACGCGATCAGGTTGCCGTGAGTGAGCATCACGGCCTTGGAACTGCCGGTCGATCCCGAGGTCAGCATCAGCAGGGCGGTGTCCTCGGGGGCCGCGTGGTGCAGGTCGGCGGCGGGCTCCCCGTACAGCTCCTCGAGCGCGGCCACCCGCAGGCCGCCGGCCGCGCGCAGGTGCCCGGCGAGGGCGGCGCCGGTGACCGTCAGCGGCTTTGTCAGGAGCGCGTCGACATGGCGGAGCCGGCCTGCCCAGTCCTGCGGGTCGCCGCCAGGCGGCGCCACCGGGCAGGGGATGAAGCCGCCGAGTACGGCCGCCCAGAATGTGGGCAGGAACTCTTCGGAGCGTTCCAGGACCAGTACGATCTTGTCCTGCGGGCGCAGGCCCCGGGCGCGCAGCCCGGTCAGGATCCGGCGGGCGCGGTCCAGCAGTTCGGGGTAGCTCTGGTCGGTGAACCCGGCGTCCGCCTTGCCGGTGCAGTGGCGCAGGCCTGAGCCGGGGTGGCGGGCGGCGGCGGCGAGCAGCAGGTCGGTCAAGCTGGTCGGGCTCGTCGCGTGGGACGGGCTGGTGGGGCTGGTTGGGCTGTGCAGGGCGTTCACGGTCGTGTGTCTCCTGCCTCGAAGGGCGTGCCGCGGCTGGGCCTTGGCGCGGCCGGGAAAGGGTGGGGGGAAGGAACTGCTCCCGTGGCCGGGACGTGGTCCGGTGACGAGGACTACGGAAGCGGGCCGGACGGCAGCGCCGCCGCCGGCGTGCCGGACGGATCTAGCCGAGCCGGCGTACCGACGGAGGCCGGTCGGCGCCCGCGGGCAGCGCGAGCGAGGCCGTCCAGCCCTCCGGAACCGGTACGTCCGCCATCCGCCAGGTGCGCACGGAGCCGAGGTCCGTCGTGGTGGTGCGGGCGGGCCCAGGGGTCCAGCCGTGACTCTCCAGCGCGGTCAGATCGGTGGTGATGCCGATCCCGAGCGCCTTGCACACGGCTTCCTTGCGGGTCCAGCAGCGCAGGAAGGCCGCGGTGCGCGACGGTCCTTCGGGCAGCGCGCGTACAGCCAGGCGCTCGGCCGCCGTCAGGACGGGAGACTCGACCTCGGCGACGTCGAGTGCGCGGACCCGCTCGACGTCGACGCCCACCGGGAAGGGGGAGAGGGCCAGCATTCCCAGGCCCCGGGTGTGCGCGATGCTGATCCGCAAGGACGTCGCCGGGTGCCGCACGGCGGGCGGTCCGTGCTCCTCGCTGCCGCATCCCGGACAGGCGGTCCGGCCGAGCGTAATCTCGGCGGCAGATGCGGGAAACACCTGGGAAAGCGCCCGGCGTACGGCCGCACGACAGGTGATGAACTCGGTCCGTGCGCGCTCGGATTTCGTCTTTTGAACTCGGGTCAACTCGCTGTCGTCAAGTAATTTCAAGTCGCTCGTCCGGTATCGCCCGGTCGGTACCCGCCACCACCACACCACCGCGTCGGTGGAATCGAAGAGTGGCGCGTAGGTGAATTCGATCGTCCCCGTGTGGCTTGTCGTCACGGGTCTCACCGTAGGCTCGAAGGACACTTGAGACGGCCTTGTACAGTGCATAGTTGGCCGCAACCGGACACTGTCGCCACGGACGGTGATGGCGCAAACGCGTCTGGTGGTGGAACCGGAACAGGCGGATTTCCTTCCGGGGGGACGGGTGCAGGTTGCTGCCACCGTGGCCGGATAACTCCCCCCTGGGCGGCGAGAAAAAGAGGGGTTGACATATGCCAGGATGGCTGAGCTTCCCCTCGGGATCTTGTTGACCGGTTCCGAACCGGCGAACTAGTGTCTGGTTCCAGTGCCTTGCTCGAATGACGCCTGAGTTTCTCGATAAATAGTTGAAACTTGCGGTTGGGCGGGGCGGAACATGATCTGGCAAGGGGGAAGTCAGTGATCGGTACCGTGATTGAGCCGTATGGCACGAGAGGGATGGTGGAAAAGCTGGACGAGACTCCGCCGACGGACCACGCCGCGTATGTGGAAGAGACCCTGCTGCAGGCCCGGGCGCTGATCGAATCCACCGTCTCCCTCAACCGGCGGCGCCCTGCCAAGGGCCCCGCGGCCCCGCACACGGACGTCGCCGTGCTCGCGGAGGCGGTCGAGGAGCTAGTCCGCGGCGCCCGCCACGCGGTCTGCGTCGCCGTCACGAGCGCGGATGTCTTCGACCGGATCGCCCGGAAGGCGCTGACCATGTTGGAGCCGGGCCTGGCGGTACGGCTGCTGTGCGCGCCCGACGTCGCGGACGAGTCGCTCGCCGCGCTCACCCGGGACCACGCCGGACGGTTCGAGGTCCGCGTGTCCGGAGCCGACCTCCGCGACATCGCGGTGGTCGACGGTGCGGCGGCACTGGTACGGGCCGCCGCCGGCAATGCCACGGGCCAGGCGACCTTGGTACACGACCCCGCGGCGGTACGCGCCCTCGAACTGCTCTTCGCCGGGGCCTGGTCCCGCAGCCGCAGGCTCGACGACCACCTGGCGCTCAGCCCCAAGCTGCGCAGCGAACTCACCGGCCGGATCCTGGAGCGGCTGCGCGACGGCCAGACCGACGAAGCCGCCTCGCGGGAGCTCAACGTGTCGCTGCGCACCTACCGGCGCCACGTCGCCGAGATCATGCGCGAACTGGGCGCCACCTCCCGCTTCCAGGCCGGAGTGCGGGCAGTGGAACTGGGACTGCTGACGGAGTAACCGGGCAGCAGCACGGGGAAGACCGCGGTCCGCGCTTGCGGCGGTCCGCGGGGCAGTATGAACACCAACGGGGAATGGTGAACGCGACGTGCCCAACGGGGCTGACGACGAACTGGAACAAGCGCTCCTGGAAGTGCGGGCCCTGATCGAATCGACGGTGGCGATCCACCGGGACCGCAGTCTGCGGGCCCAGCAGATCGCCACGGTCGACGGCGGCTACGAGCCGGTACTGCGTGCCGCGGGGAGCCTCATCCGGGATGCCGTGCGGAGCATCGACATAGTGGATTCCCGGCTGCCGGGGGCTGAGGAGGCGTCCGCGCGCCGGGAGCAGGCCGAACGCCGCCTGATCTACACGGCGGCCGAAGGGGTCTCGGTCCGGCTGCTGACCAGCCCGGCCATGATCGACGAGGACTTCGTGCGCGAACAGCTCGCGCTCGAACGGCCGGTGGCGATCCGGGTGGCCCGGGTACCGCCGCTCCAGGCACTGCTGGTCGACGGCAGCGCGGCCCTGGTGATGGCCGAGTCGGCGGCCGGCGTACGCGCGTCGATGATCCGGGCGCCCGAGGTCCTGCACACCCTCGGCACCCTCTACGAGAGCATCTGGCGCAACGCCGTGCCGGCCGGAGAGCGGATCGTCTTCGGCGACCGCGACCGGGCCGCGCTGGCCCGGCAGATCCTCGGCGCGCTGCGGGCCGGCGTCACCGACGAGGTGGCCGCCCGGGAGCTCACCGTCTCGGTGCGCACCTACCGGCGCCATGTCGCGGAGATCATGGCGCTGCTCGGCGCCCAGTCCCGCTTCCAGGCGGGAGTCCGGGCCGCCGAACTCGGACTCCTGCCGGCGGGGGCGCCCGGCGCCGGACCGCGGGCCTGACCGCCCCCGGTGCCGGGGCGGGCCTGACCGCCCGCCCCGGCGCCGGACGGTGCCCGTCGTGCCGTCACCTGCCGTGCCGTCACCTGCTGTGGCGCCGCCCGTGCGAGATCCGCTGGCAGCTTCCTGAAACCTCTGTTGCCGCCCGCCGGGCACCCCCAGTTGTATGGCGCCAGGAAAGGGGTTCGGGCTCCGGCGAGCTCTCGGACTCCTTCCCGGTGGCATGGAGAAACCCCCGACCTGCATGCCGCCGGCGCGCGGGGATCCGCACGTCGCGCGAAATGCGCGACGGCGGATCCCCGGGCACCCGGTGAATTCGGTGCGGAAGGCGGCTCCATGGATCAGACGCGGATCGGTCTGGTGTTTCCGGGACAGGGAACGCAGCGGGAGGGAATGGGAGAACCCTGGCGGGACACTCCGTCGTGGAAAATCACCGAGGAGATATCCGACGTCACCGGAGAAGACCTCCCGCGCCTGCTGCTGCACACTTCCGACGCACGGCTGCGGTGCACCGACCTGGCCCAGCTCGCCGTGTTCACCGTCGCCGTCATCGCCCACGCCGAGGCGGTCCGCCAAGACGTGCTCGGCGGCCCGGTGGCCGCCTGCGCCGGACACAGCCTCGGGGAGTACGCGGCCCTGACCGCCGCCGGCGCGCTGACCGTCGGCGCGGCGGCCGCGCTGGTCGCCGCCCGCGGCCGGGCCATGCGACAGGCCGCCGAGGAGCGCCCGGGCACCATGGGCGTCCTGGTCGCCGCCCCGCTCGACGAGGTCGCCGCACTGGCCGGCCGGGTCCGCGCCGAGGGCCCCGACGTATGGGTCGCCAACGTCAACGCGCCCGGCCAGACGGTGGTCTCCGGATCCGCCGAGGGCATCGACCGGATCGAGGCCGAAGCCCCCTCGATCGGCGCGAAGATGATCCGCCTCACGGTGGGCGGCGCCTTCCCAGCCCCTACATGGCCGCGGCGGCCGACAGCCTGCGGACCGCCCTGGAGCGCACCCCGTTCGCCCCCACACACCTGCCGGTCGTGGCCAACGCCGACGCCGAGGCGTACAGCGGCGCGGCCGACTGGCCCGGCCTCGCCACCCGTCAGCTCACCTCGCCGGTGCTGTGGGAGCCCAGCGTGCGCACCCTCGTCGGCCCGCTGGGCTGCCGCCGCCTGGTCGAGCTCGGCCCCGGACGCACCCTGGCCGGGCTGATCCGCCGGATCGCTCCGGGCACCGAGGTGGTGTCCCTGGACCGCCCGGCCGCCGCGGCCTGACCACCGCACGCCACGCCACGCCCACAAGGAGACCACGCACCATGCCACTTGGCACCGAGAGCAGATGGCTGCGCAGATTCGCCACCGGGGCCGCGCCCCGGACGCGGCTGCTCTGCCTGCCGCACGCCGGCGGCTCGGCCGGCTTCTTCCACGATTGGGGGCACGCCTTCGGCGACGACGTCGAAGTGCTCGCCGTACGCTACCCGGGCCGTCAGGAGCGCATCGCCGAGGAACCCTGGACGGAGCTGGAGCAGCTCGCCGCCGCCATCGCCGACGAACTCCCGCCCTACTTGGACGCCCCGCTGGCGATCTTCGGCCACAGCATGGGCGCCACCCTCGGGTACGAGATCACCCTGCGCCTCGCGGAGCGGTACGGGACCGCGCCCAGCCTGCTCATGGTCTCCTGCCGCAGGGCCCCGCACCTGCTCACCCCGCGCGCCGCCGCCTTCGGCACCGACGAGGAGCTCGTCGCCGAGATCAAGCGGATCGGGGGCACCGACTCCGCGTTACTCGACGACCCGGCCCTGCGCGAGCTGGTGCTGCCCGCGATCCGCGGCGACTTCACCGCCGTCGCCCGCTACACCGCGCGTCCCGGCACCGCCCTGCCCTGCCCGGTCGTCGGCTACGTCGGCGACGGCGACCCGGACGTCGCGCCCCACGAGGTCGCCGCGTGGTCCGCACTCGCCCCGCGCGGCTTCGAGCTCAAGGTGCTGCCCGGCGGCCACTTCTACCTGGTGGAACAGCGGGCGGCGCTCATCGGAGACATCCGCGCGAGGCTGGTGGCGCAGCGGTGAGTACCGCCGTGAGGCCACTGCCGATGTGCGGGGTGGGCGTGCTGGACAAGGCATCCGTCCTGTTGGAGATCGTGGAGAGCGGGCCTGCCACCCTGGTCGAGCTGGTCGCGCACAGCGGTCTCTCGCGCCCCACCGCCCACAGGATCGCGATCGCCATGGAACGGCTCGGCCTGCTCACCCGCGATCTCCAGGGCCGTTTCGTGCTCGGCCCGCGGCTCGGCCTGCTCGCCGTCGAGGCCCGCCACGACCGCCTCGCCGAGGCCGCCGGCCCGGTGCTGGCCGACCTGCACGCGGACACCGGACTGGACGCCCGGCTCTACCGCCGGCGCGGCAGCCTGCAGATCTGCATCGCCTCCTCCATGGACAACGTGGTGGCGGTCGACGCGGCGGCCGTCGGCGCGGCCCGCCCGGCCTCCGCCGGGCCCGCCGCGCAGGTGCTGTACGCCTGGGAGGAGCCCGACGAGCTGTACAAGGCACTGCTGCGCGCCCGCTTCTCCGCCACGCACCTGTCCGGCGTGCGCCGCCGGGGCTGGGCGTACGGGCCCGATCCCATCGCTCCCGGCGCCATCTCCTACGCCGTGCCCGTCCGCACCGGCGCCGGGCCGGCGGCCGCTGCCCTGGTGCTGACCGGCCGGGCGGCCCGTATGCCCGAGACTCCGGACCGGCTGCTGGGGGGCGCGGCGGTGGACGCGGCCGCCTTCCTCGCCGACGTGTTGCTGCGGGCCCCGGGGGATCTCCACCCGGTGGAACACGCCGGATCCTGAATTATCCGCGGACGATGGCAGGTTGTTGCAGCCGTCGTTGTGAGAAAAGAACCCGCGACCGCACCATTCCAGTGCGAGTAACCGTGCCGCGCGAATGCGGCGGCAAATCCGAGAAGGGGAAAAAGCGTGACGACTGCTACGCGCGACGAGCGTCTCGAAACCATCAAGGAAATTGTCTGCGACATTCTTGAGATCGAGGAGGACGAGGTCACCGAGGTCAGCCTTTTCAAGGAGGACCACGACGCCGACTCGCTCCGCGCCATCGAGATCCTGGCCGCCCTGGAGAAGGAGTTCGGCATCGTCATCAACCAGAGCGAGCTGCCCCGCATGGTGAACCTCAAGGGCGTCTACGAGGTCGTGTCGGAGCCGGCCAACTGGTAGTCGACCCGCTGCGGCGGATGGGAGAGGTTGCCATGACGGCGGCAGAGCACGCCACCGGCCGGATCCAGCCGGAGCGGCACCGGGTGGTTCTCACCGGACTGGGAGTGGTGTCCAGCATCGGACTCGGCGCGAAGGAGTTCCTCCAGGGGCTCCGTGAGGGCCGCAGCGGTGCCAGGCCCATTTCCGTGTTCGACACGGAGGGATTCGCCCACGCCAACGGGTGCGAGATCACCGATTTCGACCCGCGGGACTGGATCAGCACGCTGGACGTGGAACAGCTCGGCAGGGCCGCCCAGTTCTCGACGGCGGCGGCCCGGATGGCCCTGGAGGACTCGGGCCTCGACCTGACGCGGCTGCGCGGAAAGCGCGGACTGATCTCCATCGGTACCACCGACGGCGAGAGCTACGACCTCGACCAGCTGGTCGAGCTCGAACTCGCCGCGGGTACCGGCACGTTCGACCCCGTGGCCGCCCGGCGTGTGCCGGCCGGGCGGCTGTCGATCGCCATCGCCCAGGAACTGGGCCTGACCGACGTGGAGGCGCTCACCATCCCGACCGCCTGCTCGGCGGGCAACTACGCCATCGGCTACGGCTTCGACGCCGTCAGCTCCGGTGAGGCGGAGTTCGCCTTCTGCGGCGGGGCGGACGCGATGTGCCGCAAGACGTTCACGGGCTTCTACCGGCTGGGCACCATCGCCCCGGACCGGTGCCAGCCCTTCGACATCGACCGCAAGGGCATCCTGACCGGCGAGGGCGCGGGCGTCCTGGTCCTGGAGCGCCTGGACTCCGCCCTGGAGCGCGGCGCCACCATCTACGCCGAGGTCCTCGGCTACGGGCTCAACTGCGACGCCCACCACCAAGTGGCACCCGACCGGGACAGCGTCGCCGAACTGATGCGGCTCGCCCTGGAGAACGCGGGCGTCAAACCGCACGAGGTGGACCTCATCTCGGCGCACGGCACGGGCACCAAGGCCAACGACATCACAGAGGCGGGCGCCATCCGCCAGGTCTTCGGAGACACGCCTCCCCGGACGGTCTCCATGAAGTCGATGCTCGGCCACAGCATGGGCGCCGCCAGCGCCCTCGGCGCCATCGGCTGCGCCCTGGCCATCCAGAACCGCTTCATCCCCCCCACCATCAACCATGTCACCACCGACCCCGAGTGCGACGTCGACTGCGTGCCGAACCAGGCCGTCGAGGCCGACCTGCGGATCGTTCAGAACAACGGTCTCGCCTTCGGAGGCAACAACGCGGCGGTACTGCTCGGCCGGTACGACGCGATCAAGGAGGCGTCATGACGATCCGCCCCATCATCGGGATGGGCGCCGTCGCCGCCACCGGCTCCGGTGTCGGTGAACTGTTCGAGAACCTGTGCGCGGGCGTGAGCGGCCGCGCCGAACTGCGCGGCTTCGACCGCACCAGGTTCCGGGCGCAGCACGCCTACGAGGTCGACGACCGACCAGCCGTCGGCGAGGACGTCCCCGGCCGCGCCAGCCGGCTGCTGCACGAGGCCATCGCGCAGGCCGCCGCCGACGCGGGCCTGGGCGAGGACCTGTCCGGCATCCCCATCCTGGTCGGCACCGGGCTGCGCGAACTGCGCTCGCTGGAGCTGTGGTGGCGCGACGGATCCCCGTTCGCCGATTCCGGGCTGCACTTCGGCACCGGGCTGCGCGAGCGGTTCAACGCCGATGTCACGCACACCTTCTCCAACGCCTGCTCGGCTTCCCTGTACGCCCTCGCGCTCGGCTCCGACCTGCTGAGCCAGGAGGGCGAGGACGCCCCCGACACCGTGATCGTGGCCGGCGTCGACGTGCTCACCGAGTCCATGTACGGGCTGCTGGAGCGGGTCCACCCGACCCCGCCCGACCGGGTGCGGCCCTTCGACCGCAACCGCACGGGCGTCCTGATGGGCGACGGTGCGGCGGCGATCGTGCTCCGCCGCACCGAGGAAGGCGCCCCCCAGGTCCACGGCCGGCTGCGCGGCGTCGCCGTCAACTGCGACGCGTACCACGTCACCGCGCCCTCCCCGGAGGGCATCGCCGAAGCCATGCGCACCGCCCACTCGCTGGCCGGCGTCAAGCCGTCCGACGTCGACCTGGTGATGCTGCACGGCACCGGCACCCTGCTCAACGACGAGGCGGAGGCCGCGGCCCTCGCCGACGTGCTCGGCGACGACGCCTCCGTCCCGCTGATGACCGCCGTGAAGTCGATGACCGGGCACACCTCCGGGGCGTCCGGTCTGATCAACCTGATCATGGGCGTACGAGCCCTGAACGAAGGGCGGGTGCCGCCGACCGTGGGCCTGGACGAGCCGGTCGAGGAGGCCGCACCGTTCCGCTTCGTCACCGGGCGGGAGGTCACCGGGCAGCCGCTCAAGGTGGCCCAGCTCAACGCCTTCGGATTCGGCGGGATCAACGCCGTGGCCATTGTGGAGGGACCCCGATGACTACGCAGACCACCCAGGGCACCGGCACCACCGTGGTGGTCACCGGAGCCGCCGTACTGCTGCCGGGCACCGACACCGTACGGGCCCTCGCTGACGGACCCGCCGTCGGCGGCGCCCCCGTCGAACCGGCCGCCCACGTCGGCAAGAAGGGCCTGCGGTACAAGGACCGGGCCACCCAGCTCGGCTACGCGCTGACCGCCGCCGCCCTGCGCGACGCCGGCCTGCTCGGCGCCGACGAGAAGGACGGGCTGACCGTGCCCGCGGCCGGCGTCGGCGTCGTCGCCAGCTCCAACTTCGGGAACCTGGACACCGTGACCCGCGCGCTGGACACCATCCGCGAGGAGACCGTCACGGCCACCAGCCCGATGGACCTGCCCAACGCCTCCAGCAACGTCATCGCCTCCTCGGCGGCCATCCGCTACGGGCTGCGCGGCCCCAACCTGATGGTCTGCAACGGCGAGACCTCCGGTCTGGACGCCGTCCACTGGGCGGCCACGCTCATCGCGGCCGGCCGGGCGGACCGGGTGCTGGTGCTCGGCATCGAACCCGACAACGCCGTGGTGCGCCGACTGCTCGGCGGCGCCCGCGCCGTCGACGGCGGGGCGGCCCTCGTGGTCGAGTCCAAGGCCGCGGCCGCCACCCGCTCCGCGACGGTGCGTGCCGTGCTCGGGCAGTACAGCCGGGGAGCGGGCGAGCTGAGCCCGCGCGGCCGCCGCTGGCAGCTGCCCGAGCACTTCGGGAAGGCGTCCGGCGCGTCCGGTGTCCTCCAGATCGCCGCCGCCGTGGGCTGGTTCGACGCCGGCGAGCCCGGCCCGGTCCAGGCGGTGGCCGGCACGGCCGCCGACGACGCGCGGGCGGACCTGATGCTGCACGCCCCCGAAGCGGCCTGAGGGCCGGGAGGAGACCGTGGTGAACACCCATGTGGACCTGCGTCCGGTCGCCGTGGAACGGCGTACGGACGGCAGCGGACCCCGTGTCCTGCTGCTGCACGGCCTCGCCGCCAACGACAGCGTCTGGGAGCGGGTGATCCCCCTGCTGCCGTCGTCGTACGAGGTGTGGACGGCCCGGCTGCCGTGGCGCACCGAGACCATCGGCGAGTGGAACGACCAGCCCAACCTGCGCGGCTGGCTCGCCAAGGCGCTGGAGGCGGTACCGGGCGGCGCCGACGTGGTGGTCGCCCACTCCATGGCGGCCAACGTGCTGCTCGACCTGCTCGACCAGAAGAACCGGGGCGGCGTCGACGCGCTGCGGCAGTTCGGCATCAGGGGCCTGGTCCTGGTGTCCCCGTTCTACCGGAGCCGGACGGAACAGTTCGACTGGAGCACCATCGCCTACTACCTCAACGACTTCCACCTGATCATGGAAGAGGGAATCCGGGCCCACTCCGGCGGCCGGCTCCCGGCCGACATCCAGCAGGCGATGGGGGAGCGGGTCCGCGACCGGGTCGGCCCGTACGGCTGGTTCCGGTTCTTCGACCTCTACCTGCGCACCCCGGCCCTCCAGACCGGCCGGATCACCGCTCCGGCCCTGGTGCTGGCCGGCGAGGACGACTTCGCCGCCCGCGCCGAGGAGGGCGTGGCGCTGGCCGAGGCCCTCCCCGACGCGGTGTCCCGCGTCCTGCCCGGCAGCGGGCACTTCCCCATGCTCGACGCGGCCGAGCCCTTCGCCGCCGCCGTGAGCAGCTTCGTCAACTCGACCATGGGCCTCACCCCGCCGGGCGGGGCCGTCCTCCTCAACGCCCTGGAGCCCCTCGCATGACCCTCGTCACGGACACCGCCGTCAAGGCGCTGCTGACCACCGCCACCAGCACGCAGGTGCGACCCCGCTACGAGGGGTCCAACATCTGCACCTGGATCGGCTTCAAGCACGTCAACTACCTCGTCGAGGAAGCCGTCCTGGACCACTTCCGGCAGGCCGGGCTGCCCGCCCGCGCCCTGTACGAGGAGCACGGCCTGGGCCTGGACCTGGTCTCCATCGACTCCCGCATCCTGCACGCCTTCCACATGGACGACGTCGCCGAGGCGGAGGTCGTGCCCTGGACGAAGGACGAGGACGGGACCATCGGCTTCAAGGTCACCATCCGGTTCGAGCGCGGCGGCGAGACCCTCAAGGCCGTCACCTCCAAGGTCCGCGTCTCGCTGCGCGTCGACACCTACCTGGAGGCCGCCGGCGAGGTCCCGGAGCAGCTCGCCCGCTTCGCCGTCGCCACCCTCGGCGACGACCTGGAGCGCGAGCCGGGCAGCGCCGCCCCGGCCGAGGAGGAGATCCTCGCCTCGCTGACCGCCGGGCAGAACGCGTACGCCTGGAAGTGGAACATCCCGTACCCGTACTGCCACTTCACCGAGCGCATCCAGATGTCGGGCTACCTGCGCCTGATGGAGGAGGGCAAGGACCGCTTCGTCGCCGACCGCGGCATCTCCATCAAGACGCTGCTCGACGACCGCCGCTGGATCCCGGTCGTGCCCCGCTCCGACATCCGCATCCTCGACGAGGCGCTGATGGAGGAGGACCTCTACACGGTCTACACCGTCGAGGAGGTCTTCAAGGACTTCACCTACACCTCGCGCATGGACTTCTACGTGCTGCGCGACGGCAAGCTCGTCAAGACCGCCACCGGCCGGATCGTCCACGGCTACGCCGTCATCGAGAACCGCCGCGACTGGAGCCTGGTCAACTTCGACCAGCGCGTCGTCGACGCGATCAGCGGAGCGCCGCAGGCGTGAGCGAGATCTGGGACAGCGGCACGCCCAGGCTGCTGCTCATCGAGAGCCAGGGCCGCGTGACGCGGGACGCCGGTTTCCGGCGCGACGCCGTCACGCAGGTGCTCACCGGGCAGTCGGCGCTCCTCTTCCTGGTCCAGGACGGGGTCGTGCTCGCCGTTCCCGGCAGCGACAGCGACCTGGACCGGTTCCAGAAGGAGGGCGGGGTGCTGGCCGCGGACAGTTTCTCGCTGGCCCAGCACGGCCTCGACACGGCGGAGCTGCGCCCCGAACTGTCGGTCGTCGGCATGGACGTGGTGGCGGGCTGGATCCTCGATCCGGCCGTCCGGGTGGTGTGGCACTAGATGGCCAGGAAGATTCCGCACACCGACGTGCTCATCACCCTGATGGGTGCCCCCCACGCGTCGGACCAGGTCACCAGCGCCCTGCGGCTGACCCAGGCCCTTCTGGAGCGCGGCGCCACCGTACAGGTGTGGACGTGCGGCTACGCCACCCTTCTCACCCAGCGCGTCCTCGGCCCCGACAAGCCGCGCAACCTGGCCGACTGGAACCGGGGCTACCCCTCCACGGCCGCGCTGGCCGAGGAACTGATCACCGCGTACCCGGACCGGCTGTACTGGTACGGCTGCCGGTTCTGCAGCGACGACCGGGGCGCGGCGGAGCACCTGCCCCAGGTGGTGCTCCGCCCGCCCGCCGGATACGCGGCCAACGTCGCGGCCGCCGACAAGACCCTGCACCTGGGGGTGCTCTGATGGACGACCGGGTGCTGGCCATCGTGGAGCGCGGCTACCGCGGCGCGCTCGAGAAGCAGTTCTTCGACGAGCTCTACCTGGCCACCGAACTGCACCGGCAGCTCGGCGGCCTCGACATCCTGCTGCGCGGCTCGGCCGTGTCCTACGCCGTGGACGCGGGCCCCGTGCCCGCCCTGCGCATCGGGAACCGCACGGTGGACACCCTCAGCGACCCCCGCGAGGGGCTGCGCACCCTGCTCGGCGCGGGCGTCCGGGTCTGGGTGGAGGAACCCGACATCGAGGCCCTCGGCTCGGCCCACCCGCTGATCGAGGGCATCGGACTCACCCGCCGGGGAGAGACGGCCGAGCGGTGGACCGACTACCGGATGGTCCTCTTCCTCTGAACCCGGCGCCGCTGCGCCGCGTTCGTCACGTACACCCCACCACGGAAAGGAACAGGTGACGGTCATGACCACCCTCACCACGGGCGCCGGACGCCCGGTGATCACCGCTTGGTCGGCCGTGTCGCCGTACGGCATCGGCAGGGCCGCGTTCACCGAGGGACTGCGGGAACGGCGCGCCACCGTCACCGAACTCGGCCCCGAGCACGGCACCGTTCCGGACGGCGTGGGCTGTGTCGTGCCCGCGTTCGGCATCCGGGAGGTGCTCGGCAAGAAGGGCACCCGCTCGATGGACCGGGTCACCGGCCTCGCGGTCACCGCCGTCGGATCCCTGCTGGACGACGCCGAGCGCAACCGCGCCGTCGGCACCGGCGAGGGCGCGGCGTTCGCGCTCGGCACCACCACGGGCAGCGCCCAGTCCATGATGGACTTCACCCGCGACTCCCTCACCGGCGAGCAGCCCTTCTTCGTCGACCCGGCGCGGTTCCCCAACACCGTCATGAATTGCGCGGCCGGCCAGAGCGCCATCTGGTACCAGCTCAAGGGCCCCAACGCCACCATCGCGGGCGGCCGCACCGCCGGCCTGCACGCCCTCAACTACTCGCGCCGGCTGCTCGGTGCGGGCCGCGCCCGCACCGTCCTGTGCGGCGCTGCCGAGGAGTTCTCCCAGGCCCGCGCCTGGCTTGAGCACCACAGCGGCGACGCCGCCGGGGACGGGGCCCCGGTACTCGGCGAGGGCTGCGCCATGCTGCTCGTCGAACCGCACACCCCTGGCGACCCCGGCCAGCCCGTGCTCGCCGAACTCCTCGCGGTGGAACTCGGCGTCGTCCTCGACGGCGACACCCGCCCCGCCCTCGTCTCCTGCCTGCGCTCGGCGCTGCGCCGGGCCGGCGTCGAACCCGGCCAGGTCGCCGCCGTCGCCCGCTCCGGCGCGCCCGGCCGCGAGGGCCGGGGCGAGGCCGACGCGGTGCGGGAGGTGTTCGGGTCGGCGGAGCCCGCCGACCTGACACCCACCGGCCTGATCGGCGACACCGGCGCCGCCGCGGCCGCCTTCCAGGCCGCCGCCCTGCTGTCGTACGCCGAGGACCGGCCCGCGGATGCGGCCGGCCGGTTCGGCGTGATCACCTCCGTGGACCGCACCGGCACCGTCGGCTGCGCCCTGCTCGGCCTGCGCTGAGCCCCCGCCCTCCCGAAAGGAACCGAACCGTGCTGGAGAAGGAAGAACTGCGCAGCCTCGTGGCCGAGGTACTGGACGTCGAGGTGGCCGATGTGACCGACACCGCGCGCTTCGTCGACGACCTCGAGGTCGATTCGCTGATGGCGCTGGAGGTCGTCGTGGTGCTGGAGAAGAAGTACGGCATCAAGCTGCCCGAGTCCGACCTCAAGTACATCGTCAACCTGCAGAGCGCCTACGAGCTCCTGCTCGGCAAGCTCGACACCGCGCGGGCGGCCTGATGCCCGCCGCCAGCCCACTGCGCGGCGCGGTCGAGGTGCTGCCGGCCGACGGCGAGCTGAGCACCGCGGCCCGGTTCACCGTGGCCGACACCGAGACCGTGCTGCCCGGCCACTACCCGGGCTTCCCGATCTTCCCCGGCGTCTGCCTGGTCGAATGCGCCCGGCAGAGCGCCGAGGCCACCCTGCCCGAGGCCGCCAAGGGCGCCGTGCTGGCCGCGGTGGAGTCCACCCGCTTCACCGGACCGGTCTTCCCCGGCGACCAGGTGGACATCGACCTGGCCTGGAAGCGGACTCCGGCCGGCGACTGGCAGTGCCGGGCCAAGCTCACCACCGGGCGCGGCCCCGCCGCCGGCGTCCGGCTGCGCTACGGCCTCGCGGCGAGCGCACGGGTGGCGGCATGATCGGCCAGCGCGACATCCGGGCCCGGCTTCCGCACCGCTTCCCGATGCTGCTGGTGGACCGCGTCGTCGACGTCGTCCCCGGCGAGCGGCTGATCGCCCTCAAGGCGGTCACCTGCAACGAACCCTGGTACGAGCCGCTCGGCGCGGACACCCCCGACGAGGACTTCGCCTACCCGGCGGCGCTGCTCGTCGAGTCCTGGTGCCAGTCCGCCGGCGTCCTCGCCACCTGGGACGACCCCAACCCGGACGTGCTCGACGGCCAGGTGATGCTCTTCGGCGGCATGACCGGCGTCGAGTTCCACCGGCCGGTGCTACCCGGCGAGGTCCTGGAGCACCGGGTGCGTCTCGACCGCAAGGTCGAGGACACCCTGCTGTTCGAGGGAGAGACCCGCTCGGCCGGCGAGACGGTCATGACGGTGGGGCGGATCGTCATGGCCTTCCGCCCGGCCGCGGCCCTGCGTCCCGCCACCGCCTGAGCGCACCGAGCGCCTGACCGCCCGCCCCGCCTGAGGAGAGAAAGACCATGTCAGACAGTACGACGAGCCGGGTCGCCCTGGTGACCGGCGGTTCGCGCGGCATCGGCCGGGCCACGGTCCGCGCGCTGGCCCGCGACGGATTCGACGTCGCGTTCTGCTACCGCTCGGACGACGACGCGGCGCGCACCCTGGAGAAGACGGGCGAGGAGTTCGGCGTACACGTGGTCGGCACCCGCACCGACGTCGCGGACGGAGCCGCCGTACGCGCCTGGATCGAGGCGACCGAGGACCGGCTGGGACCGGTCGACGCGGCCGTCACCGCCGCGGGCATCACCCGCGACAACCCGCTCGTCCTGATGGAGGACGAGCAGTGGCGACAGGTCCTCGACACCAACCTGGACGGCGTCTACCACGTCTGCCGCGCAGCGGTCTTCGGCATGATGAAGCGCCGCGGCGGAGCGATCGTCAACATATCCTCGGTCGCCGGTGTCTACGGCCACCCCACCCAGACCAACTACTCCGCCTCCAAGGCGGGGATCATCGGTTTCACCCGCGCCCTGGCCAAGGAGACCGGCCGGGCCGGCATCCGCGTCAACGCGGTCGCCCCCGGTTTCATCGAGACCGACATGGTCGCCGAGATGAACGACAAGGCCCGCAAGGCGGCGCTCTCCTCGATCCCGCTGCGCCGGATGGGCACCGCGCAGGAGGTCGCCGAGCTGGTCGCCTACCTGGTCTCCGACAAGGCCGCGTACATCACCGGTGCCGTGCTCCAGATCGACGGCGGCATCACCATCTGAACCGCCCCACCGAACCGTCCGAACCACTCGAAGCACTCGAACCACCCGTACGAAACCGTTGGAGGCGGTGATGGCACGACGCGGACCGCGCTGGTACTTCTCCTTCCGCAGCCCCTACTCCTGGATGGCGTACCGCGACCTGGTGGACCGCTACCCGGACGTGGCCGACCAGCTCGAATGGATCCCCTTCTGGGAGCCGGACGAGCCGGCCCTGGACGAGCTGGAGCGCAGCAACATCAAGCTGCCGTACGTCCCGATGTCCAAGGAGAAGCACCTGTACATCCTCCAGGACGTCCGTCGGCTCGCCCGGGCCCGGGGCCTGGAGATGGTGTGGCCGGTGGACCCCGCGCCGCGCTGGGAGGTCTCGCACCTGGCCTACCTGGCGGCGGCCGAACTCGGCGCCGGACCCGAGTTCATCGCCGAGACCTACCGCACCCGGTGGGAACTGGGCGAGGACATCTCCGATCCGGCCGTGATGGGCCGCGTCGGCAAGGAGGTCGGCATCGACCCACTGGTGGCGGAGGGCGCGCACGCCGACCCCCGCATTCGCGAGGTGGGTCTTCAGGCACTGAACTCGCTCCACCGGGACGGAGTCTTCGGCGTCCCGTTCTTCATCGTCGGATTTGACAAGTACTGGGGTGTCGACCGGCTGCCCGGATTCGCGGAATCCGTGCGGGCCGGCCGCCCGGCCCAAAAGAAAGGATGACCATCATGGCGACCAATCCCTTCGAGGACGACAGCGCGAGCTACTACGTACTCGTCAATGACGAGGGCCAGTACTCCCTGTGGCCCGCGTTCGCCGAGGTGCCGGCGGGCTGGACCGTCCGCCACGGCGCGGCGGGCCGCCAGGAGTGCCTCGACCACATCACCGCGAACTGGACGGACATGCGGCCGACCAGCCTGGTCCAGGCCATGGCGGCCTGACCCGGGAACACGGGAGAACACCGGAGCGCATCCGGGCACACGGGCGGGACGCGGCGCGGCCGCGCCACGGACGGGCGTTGGCAGGTATCTGCAACGCCCGTTCTCCGTTGCCGGGGCCTGTTGGCAGGTTGATGCAGTGGCCGTTGTCGGTGATTTCGGGCGGATGCGAGAGTGGAATTCGTTCCACAAAATCGCGGCTTGAGATTTCGGCCACACGTTGTCTGCTAGGGGTGGATGAGAATCATGCTCGGTGGAGACGGTATGTCACTTACCGCGGCGCAGGCCGGAATCTGGTTCGCCCAGCAGCTGGACCCGGAAAACCCGATCTACAATGCGGCCGAATATCTCGATATCCGGGGCGCGGTGGATCACGGGATTTTCGAGATGGCGCTGCGCCGCCTCGTCCGGGAGTCCGAGGCGCTGCGGATGCGCATCGTCGAGGACGACGAGGGCTTGTCGCAGAGCGCCGACCCGGACCCCGAGTGGGCGCTCGACGAGCTGGACCTGCGGCACGAGGCGGAACCGGAAGCGGCCGCCGAGCGGTGGATGCGCCAGACGCTCGCCGAGCCCGTCGACCCGCGCCGGGACCTGCTCTTCCGCTTCGCCCTGCTGCGGGTGGCCGACGACCGTACCTTCTGGTTCTACCGCTACCACCACGTCACCGTGGACGGTTTCGCCGTCGCGCTGCTCACCCGGCGCGCCGCCGAGCTCTACACCGCGCTCGCCGAAGGCCGGGAGCCCGAGCCGAGCGGCTTCGCCACCGTCGCCGACCTGGTCGACGCCGACACCGCCTACCGCGCCTCCGAACGCTTCGCCGCGGACCGGGAGTTCTGGCGGGAGAGGCTGACCGGCTGCCCCGAGCCGGTCAGCCTCTCCGACCGCAAGCCCGTCATGCCCCAGGGCTTGGTGCGCCGTACCGCCTTCCTCCCCGCGGACAGCCTGGAGGCGCTGCGCGACACCGCCCGCGAGGTCGGCGTGACCTGGCCCGCCGCGATGATGACCGCCGCCGCCCTCTACCTCCAGCGCTCCACCGGCGCCGACGAGGTCGTTCTCGGCGTCCCGGTCTCCTGCCGGCTCGGCAAGGCCGCCCGCGCCGTACCGGGCATGGTCTCCAACGTCGTCCCGCTGCGCGTCCCGGTCACCCAGGACATGACCCTGGCCGGCCTGCTCGCCCAGGTCTCGGCCGAGCTGCGCGCCGCGGTCAAGCACCAGCACTACCGGTACGAGGACCTGGTGCGCGACCGCAACCTGCTGGGTGGCGGCGGCCGCCTGGCCGGCCCCGAGATCAACATCATGATGTTCGACTACAAGCTGGCCTTCGGCGAGTTCCCCGCGCTCGTCAACAACCTCTCCATCGGCCCTTCCGACGACCTGTCGCTGATCGTCTACGAGCGCTCCGACGGCCGTGGCCTCCAAGTCGACTTCGACGCCAACCCCGCGCTCTACTCGCCCGAGGAGATCGCCGCCCACCAGCACCGCTTCCTCGGCTTCCTGCACCAGCTGGCCGCCGCCGACCCCCATTCCCCGGTCGGCCGCATCGACCTGCTGGACGCCGCCGAGGACGACCTGGTGGTACGCCGCCACAACGACACCGCGCACCAGGTCCCCGAGACGACCCTGACCGCGCTCCTGGAGGCCCAGGCCCTGCGCACGCCGGACGCCGAGGCGCTCCGCTTCGAGGGCAGCTCCCTGACCTACCGCGAACTGCACGACCGTGCAGACCGCCTCGCCCACGTGCTCCGCGCCCGCGGCGTCGGCCCGGAGAGCATGGTGGCGCTGGCCGTGCCCCGCTCCGCGGACCTCGTCACCGGCCTGCTCGCGGTCCTCAAGACCGGCGCCGCCTACGTCCCGGTCGACCCGGACTACCCGGCCGAGCGCATCCGGTACATGCTCGCCGACGCCCGGCCCGCGCTGCTGCTCATGACCGCCGAGACGGCCGTGCGCCTGCCGGCCGGACTGGACGCCCCGCTGCTCGTCCTCGACATCGACGACACCGCCGACCTGCTCGCCGCCCAGCCCCCCGGCCCCGCCGACGGCCCTGCCCCGACGGGCGACCACCCGGCGTACGTCATCTACACCTCGGGCTCCACCGGCCGGCCCAAGGGTGTGCTCGTATCCCACCGGGCGATCGCCAACCGGCTGCTGTGGATGCAGCACCGCTACGGACTGGGCGCCGACGACCGCGTACTGCAGAAGACCCCCTCAGGGTTCGACGTCTCCGTCTGGGAGTTCTTCTGGCCGCTCATCAGCGGCGCCACCCTGGTCGTCGCCCGCCCCGAGGGCCACAAGGACCCGGCGTACCTCGCCGAACTGATCCGCACCGAGCGGATCACCACCGCGCACTTCGTGCCGTCCATGCTCCAGGTCTTCGTCCAGGAGCCGGCCGCGGCCGGCTGCTCCGTGCTCCGCCGGGTCGTCTGCAGCGGCGAGGCACTTCCCGGAGAGCTCCAGAACCAGTTCTTCCGGGTGCTGCCCCGGGTCGGCCTCTACAACCTGTACGGCCCCACCGAGGCCGCCGTCGACGTCACCGCCTGGGAATGCGCCCCCGGCGACGGCGCCGTCCCGATCGGCCGTCCCGTCTGGAACACCCGCACCTACGTCCTGGACGCGGCCCTGCGCCCGGCCGGACCCGGCGCCCCCGGCGAGCTGTACCTCGCCGGCGTCCAGCTCGCCCGCGGCTACCTCGGCCGCCCCGGACTGACCTCGGAGCGCTTCGTCGCCGACCCGTACGGGCCGCCCGGCGCCCGCATGTACCGCACCGGCGACCTGGCCCGCTGGACCCCCGACGGCGCCCTGGTCTACCTCGGCCGCACCGACGACCAGGTCAAGATCCGCGGCTTCCGCATCGAGCTCGGCGAGATCGAGGCGGCCCTCGCCCGGCACCCGGGCATCGCCCACGCCGCCGTCGTCGCCCGTGAGGACACCCCGGGCGACAAGCGCCTCGTGGCCTACCTGGTTCCGGCACCGACCGGTGCCCCCGGCCCCGACGAACTGCGCCGCGAACTGGCCGGGGAACTGCCCGCGCACATGGTCCCGGCCGCATTCGTCACCCTCCCCGAGCTCCCCCTGACCCCCAACGGCAAGCTGGACCGCAAGACGCTGCCCGCCCCCGACCTCGCCGTGGCCGCCGCCGGGCGGGCCCCGGGCAACCCGCGCGAGGAGATCGTCTGCGGCCTCTTCGCCGAGGTGCTCGGGCTGCCCCGGATCGGCATGGACGACAACTTCTTCAACCTGGGCGGGCACTCCCTGCTCGCCACCCGGCTGGTGTCCCGGGTCCGCGCCACCTTCGGCACCGAACTCACCATCCGCAGCATCTTCGAGGCCCCCACCCCGGCTCTCCTCGACGCCCGGATCGCCGACGGCGACCGCGCCGAGGACCCGCTCGACGTGGTCCTGCCGCTGCGCCCGCACGGCAGCCGTCCGGCGGTCTTCTGCGTGCACCCGGCCGGCGGTCTCGGCTGGTGCTACGCGGGCATCATCAAGCACCTCGGGCAGGACACCCCGGTCTACGCCCTCCAAGCCCGCGGCCTGGCCGGCACCGGCGAACTCCCCGCCACCTTCGAGGAGATGGCCGCCGACTACGTCGAGCAGATCCGTAAGATCCAGCCGCACGGCCCGTACCACCTGCTGGGCTACTCCTCCGGCGGCATCGCCGCCCACGTCATCGCCTCCCAGCTGGAGCGGGCCGGCGAAGAGGTGGGGCTGCTCGCCATCCTCGACACCTACCCCGGCCAGACCCTCGCCGAGCTCGGCGAACAGGAGATCCTGGCCGACCTGCTGCGCTGGGTCGGCTACGACCGCCGCTACCTCGGCAAGAAGCCGCTCAAGCACGAGAAGGTCATTGAGATCCTGCGCAAGCTCGGCAGCTCGCTGGCCAGCCTGGAGCAGCATCACATCGAGGCCATCGGCCGGGTCTACGCCAACGGGCGCACCCTCGTCCACGAGTTCGTGCCCAGCCGCTACGGCGGGGACGTGACCGTCCTGGTCGCGTCCCTCGACAAGGTCGACATCTCCCCGACCCCGGAGACCTGGCGGCCGTACGTGGCGGGCGAGATCACCGTGCACCACCTGGAGCGCAACCACAACGACCTGATGAAGCCCGCGGCCCTGGCCGAGATCGGGCGGATCGTCGCCGCCGAGCTGCTCCGCATCGAAGCGGCCGCCCCGGCCGCCGCCGTCCCGGACGCGGCCGGTGTCTGAGGAAACCGCAAGCCATTCAAGGGTGGAGAACACGATGGAGGACACCGTGCGCGCCGTGCCGGACGCCGACCTCACGCAGCTGATCGAGGCCCAGGCCGCCCGCACTCCGCACGCCACCGCCGTGGTGTTCGAGGGGGCCGAGACCACCTACGCCGGGCTGAACGCCCGCGCCAACCGGCTCGCCCGGGTGCTCGCGGCACGCGGCGCCGGACCCGAAAGCCTGGTGGCGCTCGCCCTGCCGCGCTCCACCGAGCTGCTGGTCGCCCTGCTCGCCGTACTCAAGGCAGGCGCCGGGTACGTGCCCCTCGACCCCGAGTACCCGGCGGAGCGCGTCGCGTACATCCTCGAGGACTCCGCGCCCGCGCTGCTCCTGGACGCCGGCGCGTTCGCCGAGGCGGAGGCCGCCGCGGCGGCCATGCCCGCCCACGACCTCACCGACGCCGACCGCCCGGCGCCGCTCCTCCCCGCCCACCCCGCCTACACGATCTACACCTCCGGCTCCACCGGCCGCCCCAAGGGCGTCCTGATCACCCGCCGGAACGTGGTCAACTTCCTGTCCTTCATGGCGGACCGCTTCCCGCTGACCGCCGGCGACCGCCTGCTCGCGGTCACCACCATCGCCTTCGACATCGCCGTCGTGGAGATGTACCTGCCCCTGCTGGCCGGCGCCGCCGTGGTGATCGCACCCCGCGAGACGGTCATCGACCCTGCCCGGCTCGGCGCGCTCGCCACCGCGAGCGCCGCCACCTTCCTCCAGGCCACCCCGTCGCTGTTCCACGCCATGACGGCGGAACAGCCCGACGCAGTCCGCGGCCTGCGGATGCTGGTCGGCGGCGAGGCGCTGCCGCCCGCCCTGGCCGACGCGATGACCGCCCTCGGCGCCCAGGTCACCAACGTCTACGGGCCGACCGAGACCACCGTCTGGTCGACCGCGATGGATGTGACGGGCGCCGACAGCCTGCCCGGCATCGGCGACCCCATCTGGAACACCCTCCTCTACATCCTCGACGACCGGCTGCGCCCGGCCGAGGAGGGCGAGCTCTACATCGGCGGCGAGGGCCTGGCCCGCGGCTACCTGGGCCGGCCGGCCCTGACCGCCGAGCGGTTCACCGCCGACCCCTTCGGGGAGCCCGGCGCCCGCATGTACCGCACCGGCGACCTCGCCCGGTGGCGCGCCGACGGAGGCGTGGACTACCTCGGCCGGGTCGACCACCAGGTCAAGATCCGCGGCTTCCGCATCGAACTCGGCGAGATCGAGGCCGTACTGGCCGACGACCCGGCGCTCGCCCAGGTCGCCGTCGTCGCCCGCGAGGACCGCCCCGGCAGCAAGCTGCTCGCCGCCTACGTCGTCGCCGCTCCCGGCGCCGCGAGCCCCGACCCGGCGGCCCTGCGCGCCCGGGCCGCCCTGGCACTGCCCGACTACATGGTCCCGGCCGCCTTCGTCACCCTGGACCGCTTCCCCCTCACGCCCAACGGCAAGCTGGACCGCTCGGCGCTGCCCGCCCCCGACTTCGCCGCCGCCGGCACCGGCCGGGCGCCGCGCACCCCCGACGAGGAGCTGCTCTGCGGCCTCTTCGCCGAGGTGCTCGCGCTGCCCTCGCTCGGCATCGACGACGACTTCTTCCACTTCGGCGGGCACTCGCTGCTCGCCACCCGGCTGGTCTCCCGGATCCGCTCGGCGTTCGGCGCCGAACTGGCCGTCCGTACGGTCTTCGAGGCGCCCACGGTCGCCGCACTCGCGCCGCTGCTCGCCGGGGCGGACCGGGCCCGGCCCGCGGTACTCCCCCTGGACCGCCCCGCGGCCGTACCGCTGTCCTACGCCCAGCGCCGGCTCTGGTTCCTGGACCGGCTGGAGAGCAGCGCGGCCACCTACCACCTGCCGTACGCCCTGCACCTGCGCGGCGACCTCGACCGGGACGCGCTCCGGGAGGCGCTGGCCGACCTGGCCGCCCGGCACGAGAGCCTGCGCACCCTCTTCCCCGAGACCGACGGCGTGCCCCGCCAGGAGGTGCTCGAACCGGCCGAGGCCCGGCTGGCGCTCACCGTCGCCCGGACCTCCCCGGCGGAACTGCCCGCCGCCCTCGCCGCGGCCGCCGCCCGCGGCTTCGACCTGGCCGGTGACCTGCCGCTGCGCGCGGACCTGTTCGTGCTCGGCGAGGACGAGCAGGTGCTGCTCCTGACGGTGCATCACATCGCTGCGGACGGCTGGTCGATGGTCCCGCTCGGCCGGGACCTCGCGGCGGCGTACGAGGCCCGTGCCAAGGGCCGTGCGCCCCAGTGGCTGCCGCTGCCGGTGCAGTACGCGGACTACAGCCTCTGGCAGCACGAGCTGCTCGGCGACGGCGGCGACCCCGAGAGCCTCCTCTCCCGCCAGCTGGACTTCTGGAAGGCGGCCCTGGCAGGCTCCCCGGACCTGCTGGAGCTGCCCACCGACCGGCCGCGGCCGGCGATCGCCGGATACCGGGGCGCCACCCACGCCTTCACCGTCCCGGCCGCGCTGGGCCTGCGCGTCCAGGCGCTGGCCCGGGAGACCCGCTCCACCCCCTTCATGGTGCTCCAGGCGGCCCTCGCCGTCCTGCTCTCCCGTCTCGGGGCGGGTGAGGACATTCCGCTCGGCGGGGCGGTCGCGGGTCGTCAGGACGAGGCGCTGGACGAGCTCGTCGGCTTCTTCGTCAACACGCTGGTGCTGCGCACCGACGTCTCGGGTGATCCCACGTTCCGGGAGCTGCTGGGGCGGGTCCGGGAGTGGGACCTGGCGGCCTTCGCGCACCAGGACGTGCCCTTCGAGCGGGTCGTGGACGCGGTGTCCCCGGAACGCTCCCAGGCTCGGCACCCGCTGTTCCAGGTGATGCTCGTCCTCCAGAACACCGCCGCCGCGGACCTGCGGCTGCCCGGCTTCGAGACCCGGACGCGGCGGGTGGACACCGGCGCGGCCAAGTTCGACCTTGCCTTCGAGCTGACCGAACACCCCGGTGGCGGGATCGAGGGGCTCGTCGAGTACGCCACTGACCTCTTCGACGCCGAGACGGTCGCCGGCATCGCCGCCCGCCTGGTCCGGCTGCTGGACGCGCTGACCGCCGCCCCCGGCGAGCCCGTCGGCTCGCTCGACATCCTGGAGCCGGCCGAGCGCCAGCGGCTGCTGGGGGAGTGGAGCGGCGAAACCGCCACGGCCGAAGCGCTCACGGTGCCGGAGTTGTTCGCGCGTCGGGTGGCTGCTGATCCGCAGGCTCCCGCGTTGATCGGTGAGGGGCTGGTGCTGTCGGCGGCCGAGCTGGACGCGCGGGCGAACCGGCTGGCCCATCACTTGGCGGAGCGGGGCATCGGCCCCGAGTCCCTGGTGGCGCTCGCCCTGCCGCGCTCGTCGGTGGAGCTCGTCGTGGCCACCCTCGCGGTGTGGAAGGCCGGCGGGGCCTATCTGCCGGTCGACCCGGCGTACCCGGCGGACCGGATCGCGTACATGCTCGACGACGCGCGGCCGGCGCTGGTCCTGGCCACCCTCGCCACCTCCGACCGGCTCCCCGAGGACACCGCGGCCGTCCTCCAGGACGAGCTGGACCTCTCGTCCTACGCCGACGCCGCCCCCGCCGCGGCCGTCATGCCCCACCACCCCGCCTACGTCATCTACACCTCCGGTTCCACCGGCCGCCCCAAGGGCGTCGTCGTACCCCACGCGGGCGTGGCGAACCTCCTGGCCACCCAGGCCGGGCGGTTCGGCGCCGGGCCGGGGTCGCGGGTGCTGCAGTTCGCCTCGCCGAGCTTCGACGCCGCGTTCTGGGAGCTGTGCATGGGGCTGCTCTCCGGAGCCGCCCTGGTCGTGGCCGGATCCGACGGGCTGCTGCCGGGCGAGCCGCTGGCCGCGACGCTGACGGCGCACCGGGTCACCCACGCGACCCTGCCGCCGGTGGTGCTGGCCGCGATGGAGGCCGATCCGCGGCTGCTGCCCGGCGGCACGCTGGTCTCCGCCGGAGAGGCCCTCTCCGGCGAGCTCGTCGCCCGCTGGTCGGCCGACCGCAACCTGTTCAACGCCTACGGACCCACCGAGACCACCGTCTGCGCCTCGATCGGCGGACCGCTGCGGGAGCCCGTCGCCCCGCCGATCGGCACCGCCGTCGTGGGCAGCCGGCTCTGGGTACTCGACTCCCGCCTGCGCCCCGTCCCGCAGGGCGTCCTCGGCGAGCTGTACGTCGCGGGTCCCCTGGCCCGCGGTTACCTGGGCCGGCCGGGCCTGAGCGCCGAGCGCTTCGTCGCCTCCCCGTACGGCCCGCCCGGCGAGCGGATGTACCGCACCGGTGACCTGGCGCGCTGGCGCGCCGACGGGCAGTTGGAGTACGCCGGCCGCGCCGACGACCAGGTCAAGGTCCGCGGGTTCCGCATCGAACTCGGCGAGATCGAGGCGGCCTTGGCCCGTCACGAGGACACCGGCCAGGTCGCCGTCGTGGTCCGCGAGGACCAGCCCGGAGTCAAGCAGCTCGTCGCCTACGTCGTCCCGCGCCCCGACCACACCGCCGACCCCGTCACCCTGCGCGCCCACGTCGGGCTCTCGCTGCCCGACTACATGGTCCCCGCCGCCGTCGTCGTCCTGGACGCCTTCCCGCAGACCCCCAACGGAAAGCTCGACCGCAAGGCCCTGCCCGCCCCGGACCTCTCTGCGGCCTCCGGCGGCCGGCAGGCCGGCACGGAACGCGAGGCGATCCTCTGCGGACTGTTCCGGGACCTGCTGAACCTCGCCTCCGTCGGCGTCGACGACAGCTTCTTCGACCTCGGCGGCGACAGCATCATGTCCATCCAGCTGGTCAGCCGGGCCCGCCAAGCGGGACTGCTGATCGCGCCCGGCGAGGTCTTCACCCACAAGACGGTCGCCGCCCTCGCGCAGGCGGCCGGCACGACCGAATCCGCCCCCGTGCCCATCGCGGGCAGCGGCACCGGCCGGGTGCCCGCCACCCCGATCGTCCACTGGCTGCGCGAACGCGGCGGTCCCATCGGCCGGTTCCACCAGTCCATGCTCCTGCACACTCCGGCCGACCTCACCGAGGAGCGCCTGGTCAGCGCCGTACAGTGCCTCCTCGACCACCACGACGCGCTGCGCGCCCGGCTGCTGCGGGACGAGGAGTGGGCGCTGGACGTGCCGGAGCCCGGCACTGTCCGCGCGGCCGCGCTGGTGCGCCGTACCGAGGCCGCCTCGAACGACGCCCCCCACGCGCTGCGCGCGCAGATCGCCGCCGAGGCCGACGCGGCGGCGGGCCGGCTCGATCCGGATGCCGGGGTCATGCTCCAGGCCGTCTGGTTCGACGCCGGCCCCGGACGGGCAGGCAGGCTGCTGCTCGTCGTCCACCACCTCGTCGTGGACGGCGTGTCCTGGCGCATTCTCGTACCGGACCTCGCGGCGGCCTGCGAGGCACTCGCCAAGGGCGCCGAGCCCGCCCCGCCGCCCGTGCCCACCCCGCTGCGGGCCTGGTCCACCGAACTGGCCGCCGCGGCACCCGGACGGGAAGACGAACTCTCGCTCTGGCAGCGCCAGCTGACCGGCGACGACCCGGTCCTCGGCAGCCGGCGGCTCGACCTCTCCCGCGACCTGTCCGCCGCCGAGCGCACGGTCGTCCGTACCCTGCCCGCCGAGCACACCGCCGCCGTGCTGTCCGAGGTACCCGCCGCCTACCACGCGGGCGTCAACGACGTCCTGCTCACCGCCTTCGCCATCGCCGTCGCCGACTGGCGCACCCGGCGCGGCAAGGGCGGCGACACCGCCGTCCTGGTGGACCTGGAGGGCCACGGCCGGGAGGACGTCGTCGCCGGCGCCGACCTCTCGCGCACCGTCGGCTGGTTCACCAGCCTCTACCCGGTGCGGCTCGACCCCGGCGCCGGCAGTCGCGGCGCGCTGCGCACCGGCGGCCCCGCCGCCAGCGAGGCCCTGAAACGGGTCAAGGAACAGCTGCGCGCCCTGCCGGACAGCGGCATCGGCTACGGGATGCTCCGCCACCTGGTCGCCGACCCCAGGCTGCCGCAGCCCCCGGCGCCGCAGCTCGGGTTCAACTACCTCGGCCGGTTCCCGGCCGCCGCCCACGCCGACGAGCCGTGGACCGCGGCCCCGGAAGCCGACCTGCTCGGCGGCGGCGCCGACCCCGCCATGCCGCTCACCCACGAACTGGAACTCAACGCGCTGACCCAGGACCACCCCGACGGACCGCGCCTCCTGGCGACCTGGTCCTTCGCCGGAGAGCTGTTCTCCGAAGCCGAGGTCGCCGACCTCGCCGATACCTGGTTCCGCGCCCTCGCCGTACTGGCCGACCACGCCCGGGCACCCGAGGCCGGCGGGCACACCCCCTCCGATCTGACCCTCGTCTCTCTGTCCCAGGCCGAGATCGACCTGCTGGAAGCCGACTGGAGAACCTCCTCATGACGAAGCCGGGACTCGCCGACGTACTGCCGCTCTCGCCGCTGCAGGAAGGACTGCTCTTCCACGCGCTGTACGACGAGCACGCCGCCGACGTCTACACCGTGCAGCTGATCTTCGACCTGGCCGGCCCGCTGGACGCCGCCGCCCTGCGCGCGGCGGCGGAGGGCCTGCTGCGCCGCCACCCCAACCTCCGCGCCGCGTTCCGCTACGAGGGCCTCAGCCGCACCGTTCAGATCGTGCCGCACGAGGTCGCCCTGCCCTGGCGGGAGGCCGACCTGTCGGACCGGACCGACCCCGCCGCGCAAGAGTCCGAACTGGCGGAGCTGCTGGCAGCCGACCGCGCCGAGAAGTTCGACCTGACCCGCCCGCCGCTGCTGCGCTGCGCGCTCTACCGGCTCGGCGACGGCAAGCACCGCTTCGTGATGACCAAGCACCACATCCTGATGGACGGCTGGTCCATGCCGGTCCTGGTGCGAGAGCTGTTCCAGCTGTACGCCTCGCACGGTGACGACGCGGCCCTGCCCCGCGTCACCCCGTACCGCCAGTACCTGGCCTGGCTGGACGGACAGGACAAGGCCGCCGCCGAGGCCGCCTGGGCCGAGGCGCTCGCCGGCCTCGGCGAGCCGAGCCTGCTCACCCCCGCCGACGCGCCGCCGCCCGCGGCGCCGCCCCGGCACATCACCGTGGAGCTGACCGAGGAGCTCACCACCCGGTTGCGCGACCAGGCCCGCCGGCACGGCCTGACCCTCAACACCGTGCTCCAGGGCGCCTGGGCGCTGCTCCTGTCCAAGCTCACCGGCCGCGAGGACATCGTCTTCGGCGCGACCGTGTCCGGCCGACCACCGGAGATCCCAGGCATCGAGACCATGGTCGGCCTGTTCATCAACACCCTCCCGGTGCGGATCGAACTGCCGGCCGCCGAGCCGCTCGCCACCGCCCTCGCCCGGCTCCAGTCCCGCCAGGCCGGACTGATGGCCCACCAGCACCTCGGCCTCACCGAGGTGCAGCGGATCGCCGGGCACAGCCCGCTCTTCGACACCATCGCGGTCTTCGAGAACTACCCGCTCGACATGGCCGGGCTGCAGCCCGACGGCAGCGGCCTGACCCTCACCGACCTCCAGGCCACCGACGCCACGCACTACGCCCTGGGCGTCATCGCGAGCGTGGCCGACGACCGGCTGCGGATGCGGCTGGACCACCGCCCCGACCTCTTCGACGCCGAGGCCGTACGCCGCATCGGCGACCGTCTGGTCCGCATCTTCGAGGCCTTCGCCGCCGACCCCGTCCGGCCGGTCGGCCGGATCGACGTCCTCGGTCCCGAGGAACTCCACCAGGTGCTCCAGGAGTGGAACGGCGCGGGTGCGCCCGTCGCCGAGGGAACCATTCCCGACCTCTTCGCCGCCCAGGCCGCCCGCACCCCCGACGCCGTCGCCGTCTCCTACGAGGGCGAGAGCCTGACCTACGCCGACCTCGACGCCCGCGCCAACCGGCTGGCCCGGCTGCTGGCCCGCCGCGGCGCCGGCCCCGAGCGGTTCGTGGCGCTCGCGCTGCCGCGCTCGGCCGACCTCGTGGTCGCGGTGCTGGCCGTGCTCAAGTCGGGTGCCGCGTACGTGCCGCTGGACCCGGACTACCCGGCGGACCGGCTCGCCTACATGGTGGAGGACGCCCGCCCCGCCCTGCTGGTGACCCGGACCGACGCGGGCCTGCCCGCCGGGCTCGGCGCGGACACCCAGACGCTGCTCCTCGACGAGGAGGCCGTGGGCGCCGCCCTCGCCGCCGAGCCGGACACCGCGCCCGAGCCGGCGCTGCACCCCCACCACCCGGCCTACGTCATCTACACCTCCGGCTCCACCGGTCGCCCCAAGGGCGTGGTGGTCCCGCACCAGAACGTGGTCCGTCTCTTCGGCGCCACCGACCACTGGTTCCACTTCGGTCCCGACGACGTGTGGACCCTCTTCCACTCCTACGCCTTCGACTTCTCGGTCTGGGAGCTGTGGGGGCCGCTGCTGCACGGCGGCCGCCTGGTCGTCGTACCGCACGCCGTGAGCCGCTCCCCCGAAGAGTTCCTGAAGCTGCTCGCGGACGAGCGGGTGACCTTCCTGAACCAGACCCCCTCGGCCTTCTACCAGCTGATGCAGGCCGACCGGGAGAACCCCGCCGTCGGTGACCGGCTGGCCCTCGAGCACGTCGTGTTCGGCGGCGAGGCGCTCGACCTGTGGCGCCTGGCCGACTGGTACGAGCGGCACGGCGACCGGGCCCCGGTGCTGGTCAACATGTACGGCATCACCGAGACCACCGTGCACGTCAGCCACCTCGCCCTGGACGCGCCGAGCGCGGCGGCCGGACCCGGCAGCATGATCGGCGGCGCCATCCCGGACCTGCGGATCTACGTACTCGACGGCGGACTGCGGCCCGCCGCTCCCGGTGTCGCCGGCGAGATGTACGTGGCCGGCGAAGGACTCGCCCGCGGCTACTGGGGCCGCCCCGAACTGACCGCCGGCCGGTTCGTCGCCGACCCGTTCGGGGAGCCCGGCGCCCGTATGTACCGCACCGGCGACGTGGCGCGCTGGACCGAGGACGGCACCCTGGAGTTCGTCGGCCGCGCCGACGACCAGGTCAAGATCCGCGGCTTCCGCATCGAACTCGGCGAGATCGAGGCCGTGCTGGGCTCTCACCCGTCGGTGGCCCAGACGGCCGTCGTCGTCCGCGAGGACCAGCCCGGCGACCGGCGGCTCGCCGCCTACCTGGTGCCCCCGTCGGGCGCGTCCGCCGACATCCAGCAGGTACGGGCGCACGCCGCCCAGAACCTTCCCGAGTACATGGTCCCCGCCGCCTTCGTGGCGCTGGAGGCGCTGCCGCTCACCCCCAACGGCAAGCTGGACCGCAAGGCGCTGCCCGTCCCCGAGACCGGCGCCGGCTCAGGCGGCGGCCGCGCACCGCGCACCGCGCAGGAGGAGATCCTGTGCGGGCTCTTCGCCGAGGTGCTCGGCGCTGACGCGGTCACGGTCGATGACCACTTCTTCGACCTCGGTGGCCACTCGCTGCTCGCCACCCGACTCGTCAGCCGGATCCGTGCCGCGCTCGGCGTGGAACTCGCCATCCGCACCCTCTTCGAGGCGCCCACCGTCGCCGCGCTCGCCGAGCGCATCGGGGAGGCCGCCGTCGCGCGCCCCCCGCTGCTGCCCGCCGTACGGCCTGACCGGGTCCCGCTGTCCTACGCCCAGCGCCGGCTCTGGTTCCTGGACCGGCTCGAAGGCCCCGGCTCCACCTACAACATCCCGCTCGCCCTGCACCTGCGCGGCGACCTCGACCGGGACGCGCTCCGGGAGGCGCTGGCCGACGTGGCCGCCCGGCACGAGAGCCTGCGCACCCTCTTCCCCGAGGAGGCGGGCGTCCCCTACCAGGACGTCCTCGACCCGGCGCTCGCCCGGTGCGAGCTGTCGGTCACCGCCATCCGCGCGGACGAGCTGGACGCGGCGCTCGCCGCAGCGGCCGCCCGCGGCTTCGACCTGGCCGGTGAACTGCCGCTGCGCGCGGACCTGTTCGTGCTCGGCGAGGACGAGCAGGTGCTGCTCCTGACGGTGCACCACATCGCTGCGGACGGCTGGTCCATGGCCCCGCTGGCGCACGATCTCGGACGCGCCTACGCGGCCCGCGCCCAGGGCCGTGCGCCCCAGTGGCGGCCGCTGCCGGTGCAGTACGCGGACTACAGCCTCTGGCAGCACGAGCTGCTCGGCGACGGCGGCGACCCCGAGAGCCTGGCCGGTACGCAGCTGGCGTACTGGAGGAAGGCCCTGGCGGGCTCCCCGGACCTGCTGGAGCTGCCCACCGACCGGCCGCGCCCGGCCGTGGCCGGCCACCGCGGCGGCATGCTCACCTTCACCGTCGATCCCGCACTCCACCAGGGCATGAAGTCCCTGGCCCGGGAGTCACGCGCCACCCTGTTCATGGTGCTCCAGGCGGGCCTGGCCGCGTTGCTCTCCCGTCTCGGGGCGGGTGAGGACATTCCGCTCGGCGGGGCGGTCGCGGGTCGTCAGGACGAGGCGCTGGACGAGCTCGTCGGCTTCTTCGTCAACACGCTGGTGCTGCGCACCGACGTCTCGGGTGATCCCACGTTCCGGGAGCTGCTGGGGCGGGTCCGGGAGTGGGACCTGGCGGCCTTCGCGCACCAGGACGTGCCCTTCGAGCGGGTCGTGGACGCGGTG
Organism: Streptomyces sp. NPDC006463; assembly: GCF_042870715.1. NCBI lineage: Bacteria > Bacillati > Actinomycetota > Actinomycetes > Kitasatosporales > Streptomycetaceae > Streptomyces > Streptomyces sp. NPDC006463. Next base: position 69,954 of record NZ_JBIAHP010000020.1, read on the forward strand.
TCCCCGGAACGCTCCCAGGCCCGGCACCCGCTGTTCCAGGTGATGCTCGTCCTCCAGAACACCGCCGCGGCCGATGTGGCGCTGGACGGCCTGCGGGCCACCGCGCTGCCGGTCGGCACGGGAGCCGCGAAGTTCGACCTCGGCCTTGAGTTCACCGAGCGGCCCGGCGGCGGCATGGACGGCCTGGTCGAGTACAGCAGCGACCTCTTCGACCACACCACCGTCCGCCGGCTGATCGACCGCCTGATCGGTCTGTTCGCCGCGGTCATCGCCGCGCCGGACGCACCCGTCACCGCCGTCGACGTACTGGAGCCGGCCGAGCGCCGCCAGGTGCTCACCGACTGGAACGACTCGGCGCGTGCCGTCGAAGCGCTTACGGTGCCGGAGTTGTTCGCGCGTCGGGTGGCTGCTGATCCGCAGGCTCCCGCGTTGATCGGTGAGGGGCTGGTGCTGTCGGCGGCCGAGCTGGACGCGCGGGCGAACCGGCTGGCCGCGTACCTGGTGGGCCGGGGTATCGGTCCGGAGTGCATGGTGGCTCTGGCGTTGCCCCGTTCGTCGGTGGAGCTGGTCGTGGCTGCCCTGGCGGTGTGGAAGGCAGGGGGCGCTTACCTGCCGGTCGATCCCGCGTATCCGGCCGACCGGATCGCGTACATGCTGGACGACGCGCGGCCGGTGCTGGTGCTGGCGAGCGGTGCCACGGCCGGCCGGCTTCCGGAGGGTACCGGTCCGGTGCTCCTGGACGAGCTGGACCTGGGGGGTCTTTCGGACACGGCGCCGCCGCCGGCGGGTCTGATGCCGGCGCATCCCGCGTATGTGATCTACACCTCCGGTTCGACCGGCCGTCCCAAGGGCGTGGTGGTCTCCCACGCGGGTGTGGCGAGTCTGCTCGCCTCGCAGCGCGAGCGTTTGGGTGCCGGGCCTGGCAGCCGGGTGCTCCAGTTCGCCTCGCCGAGTTTCGACGCGGCGTTCTGGGAGCTGTGCATGGGTCTGCTCACCGGTGCGGCTCTGGTGGTGGCCGGTGCGGACGGGCTGTTGCCGGGTGCACCGCTGGCCGACACCCTTGCCGGTCACCATGTCACCCATGCGACGCTGCCGCCGGTGGTGCTCGCCGCGATGGATGCCGGGCCGGGTCTGCTGCCCGGGGGCACGCTGGTTTCGGCCGGTGAGGCGCTTTCGGGGGAGCTGGTCGCCCGTTGGTCGGCCGGCCGGAGTCTGGTCAATGCCTACGGACCGACCGAGTCGACCGTCTGCGCCTCGATGAGCGGCGCCCTGGCCGCCGGCAGTGTTCCTCCGATCGGCACGCCGGTGGCCAACAGCCGGCTGTATGTTCTCGATTCGCGGCTGCGTCCGGTGCCGCCCGGGGTCGTGGGCGAGCTCTACCTCGCCGGTGCCGCTCTGGCCCGTGGTTATCTGGGCCGGCCCGCGCTGACGGCCGAGCGTTTCATCGCCGCTCCTTTCGGCGCGCCGGGGGAGCGGATGTATCGCACGGGTGACCTCGCCCGCTGGCGCTCCGACGGTCAGCTGGAGTACGTGAGCCGCGCCGATGACCAGGTCAAGATCCGGGGTTTCCGTATCGAGCTGGGTGAGATCGAGGCGGCGCTCGCGCGTCACGAGGACGCCGGTCAGGTCGCTGTCGTGGTGCGGGAGGACCAGCCCGGGGTCAAGCAGCTCGTCGGCTATGTCGTTCCGCGTCCGGGGCACACGGCCGATGCGGCCGAGCTGCGTGCCCATACCGGTCGTTCGCTGCCCGATTACATGGTTCCTGCCGCCGTGGTCGTCCTGGACGCGTTCCCGCAGACACCCAACGGCAAGCTCGACCGCAGGGCCCTGCCCGCCCCCGACCTGTCCGCGGGAACCGGCGGACGGCAGGCCGGCACCGCACGCGAGGAGACACTCAGCCACATCTACCGCGACCTGCTCAACCTGTCCTCGGTCGGCGTCGACGACAGCTTCTTCGACCTCGGCGGCGACAGCATCATGTCCATCCAGCTGGTCAGCCGGGCCCGGGCCGCCGGACTGGTCATCACTCCGCGCCAGGTCTTCGAGCACCGCACCGTCGCCGCCCTCGCCGCCGTCGCCGGCAGCCTGGACCAGGTCGTCAGCGAAGGCCCCGACCTGGGCATCGGCGAGGTCCCGCTCACCCCGACCATCCACTGGCTGCGCGAACGCGGCGGTCCCATCGGCCGGTTCAACCAGTCCATGCTGCTCCAAGCCCCGGCCGACCTCACCGAGGAGCACCTCACCGGCGCCCTCCAGACGGTGCTCGACCACCACGACGCGCTGCGCGCCCGGCTGACCCGGGACACCGGGCAGTGGCGGCTGGAGGTGCTGGAGCGCGGCGCCGTCGACGCGGCCGGCCGGGTACTGCGGGTCGACGCGGCCGGGCTCGACCCGGCCGCCCTGCGCGCCCTCACCTCGAAGGAGAGCGAGAGCGCCTGGGGCCGGATCGACCCGGACGCCGGGGTGATGCTCCAGGCCGTCTGGTTCGACGCCGGCCCCGCACAGGCGGGCAGGCTGCTGCTCGTCGCCCACCACCTGGTCGTCGACAACGTCTCCTGGCAGGTCCTGGTCCCCGACCTCGCCGCCGCCCGAGAGGCCCTCGCCGAGGGCCGCGAACCCGCCCTCCAGCCGACCGGCACCTCCTTCCGGCGCTGGGCCGAGCACCTCGTGGAGCTCGCCCACACGCCGCAGCGGGCCGCTGAACTCCCGCTCTGGGAAGCCATCCTGGAGGAGCCGGACGCCCTGCTCGGCGACCGGCCGCTCGACCCCGGCCAGGACGTGTTCGCCACCATGCGCTTCCTGACCACCAGCGAGTCCGCCGAGCACGTCACCCCGCTGCTGACCTCGCTTCCCGCCGCCTACCACGCGGGTGTCAACGACGTGCTGCTGACCGCGCTCGCGCTCGCCGTCGCCGACTGGCGGGCCCGGCGGGGCGAGGAGGACGAGCACGCGGTCCTCGTCGACCTCGAGGGCCACGGCCGCGCCGACGTCGTCGACGGCGTCGACCTCTCCCGCACCGTCGGCTGGTTCACCAGCCTGCACCCGGTGAGGCTCGATCCCGGCGCACAGGACCCGGCCGAGCTCGACGCCGGCGGCCCGGCCGTCGGCGAGGCCCTCAAGCGGGTCAAGGAGCAACTGCGCGCGCTGCCCGACCACGGCCTCGGCTTCGGATTGCTGCGCCACCTCAACCACCAGACCCGGGACGTCCTCAGGGACCTTCCCGGACCGCAGATCAGCTTCAACTACCTGGGCCGGTCCACCCCGGCGGGCAGTGGCGCGAGCGCGCCCTGGACGCCGGTCGCGGACCCCGAGATGGTCGGCGGCGCCGACCTCGAAGGCGGCCGGCCCGACCCGCAGACCCCGCTCACCCACGCCCTCGGCGTCAATGCGATGACCGAGGACCACCCGGACGGGCCGCGCCTGCTGCTCGTCTGGTCCTGGCCGCAGACCCTGCTGCGCGAACAGGACGTGGCCGAGCTGAGCACCTGCTTCTCGCGCGCCGTGCGGGCCCTGGCCGCACACGCTGCGCACGCCGGCATCGGCGGACTCACCCCGTCGGACCTCTCGCTGGTCCGGCTCAGCCAGGACGAGCTCGATGCCTTCACCTCGGGCACGGAGCCGGTCGGCCCGGACGACTGGGACGACGAAGACGAGGACGACTTCACGGACGAATGGGAGATGGCCAAGTGAGCAGGTCCGCGATTGAGGACGTCCTTCCGCTGTCACCGCTGCAGGAGGGCATGCTGTTCCAGGCCCTGTACGACGAGGAGGGCCCGGACCTCTACGTCCACCAGCTGCTCCTCGACCTCGAGGGTCCCCTGGACACCCGGGCGCTGCGGCTCGCCGCCCGAGCCCTGCTCAAGCGGCACGCCAACCTGCGCGTCGGCTTCCGCCACGACCGCTCCACCGAGCCCGTCCAACTGGTGCACGCCAAGGTCGCCGTGCCGTGGGAGCAGATCGACCTGAGCGCCCTGGACGAGGACAAGCGGCAGGCCGAACTCGCCCGGCACGCCGACGAGGACCGGGCCCGCGGGTTCGACCTGACGCGGCCGCCGCTGCTGCGCTTCACCGTGTTCCGGCTCGGCCCCGACCGATTCCGGCTGATGCTGACCAAGCACCACATCCTCATGGACGGCTGGTCGGTGCCGGTCCTGGTGCGCGAGCTGTTCGAGCTGTACGGCAGCAAGGGCGACCCGTCCGTGCTGCGCCCCGTCACCCCGTACCGCGACTACCTCGCCTGGATCGCCGCCCAGGACGCCGACACGGCCCGCGAAGCGTGGCGCACCGCCCTCGCCGACATCGACGAGCCCACCCTGGTCGCCCCGGTCAGCCGCGGCCGCGGCCTGGTCCGGCCGGGCTGGCTCCGGCACGAGGTGCCGGTGGAGATCACCAACGGCCTCCTCGCCTTCGCCCGCAGCCGCTCGCTGACCGTCAACACCGTCGTCCAGGGCGTTTGGGGACTGCTCCTGTCCACCCTCACAGGCCGCGACGACGTCGTCTTCGGCGCCATCGTCTCCGGCCGGCCGCCGGAGATCGCCGCCGTGGACACCATGGTGGGCCTCTTCATCAACACCCTGCCGGTCCGGGTGCGGTTCCGCCCCGACGAGTCGCTGCTGGACGCCCTCACCCGGCTCCAGGCCGAACAGTCCGAGCTCCTCGCCCACCAGCACGTCCGGCTCACGGACGTACAACAGCTCTCCGGACACCAGGAGCTGTTCGACACCACGCTCGTCTACCAGAACTACCCCGTCGACCCGACCACCGAGGAACTGGTCGTGGACGGCGTCCGGTTCAGCGGAGTCGACGGCCGCGACGGCGCCCACTACCCGCTCAACCTCGCCGCCGGTCTCATGGGCGAGGACCTGCACCTGCGGCTGTGCTACGCCCCCGACCTGTTCGACGAGTCGGATGCCAGGACCGTCCTCGACCGCCTGGTCCGGCTGCTCACGGCCGTCGTCGCCGACCCGGACAAGCCCGTCGGCCGGCTCGACGTGCTCTCCCCGGCCGAGCGCCGACGGATCCTCGGCGAGTGGAACGACAGCACCCGCGAGATCACCCCGGCCACCCTGCCCGAGCTGTTCCGGGCCAGGGTCGCCCAGGACCCCGACGCCCCGGCCCTGCTCTTCCAGGACACCACCGTCTCCTACGGCGAACTCGACGCCCGTGCCAACCGGCTGGCCCGCCGCCTGATCGAGCTGGGCGTCGGCCCCGAGCAGTTCGTCGCCGTCTCCGTGCCCCGCTCGGTGGAGCTGATCACCGCGCTGTGGGCGGTGATCAAGGCCGGCGCCGGTTACCTGCCGCTCGACCCCGAGTACCCCGTCGACCGCCTCGCCTTCATGGTCGAGGACGCCCGGCCCACCCTGCTGATCACCACCGAGGCCACGGCCGGACTGCTCGGGGACACCGCGGGCGACGTGCCCCGGCTGGTCCTGGACGACCCGCTGACCGTTTCCGCGCTCCCCGCGTACGACGGCGGCGACATCACCGACTCCGAGCGGCTCGCCCCCCTGACCACCGCACACCCGATGTACGTGATCTACACCTCCGGCTCCACCGGCCGCCCCAAGGGTGTCGTGGTGCCCCACCACGGTCTGGCCAGCCTGGTCGCGACCCAGGCCGACGCCGTCCAGGCGGGCCCCGGCAGCCGGGTGCTCCAGTTCGCGTCGGTGAGTTTCGACGCCGGCTTCTGGGACATCTCCATGGGCCTGCTCTCCGGAGCCGCGCTGGTCCTCGGCCCCGCCGACGACCTGCTGCCCGGCGACCCGCTGGCCGCCCTGGTGGCCAGGCACCGGGTCACCCACGCCACGCTGCCGCCGGTGGCGCTCGCCTCCCTCCCGGCGGGCCGCGAGGTCCTCGACGGCGCCACCCTGGTCTCCACCGGCGACGCCTGCACCCCCGAGCTCGTGGCCCGCTGGGCCCCCGGCCGCCGCCTGCTCAACGGCTACGGCCCCACCGAGACCACCGTGGGCGCCACCATGAGCGGCCCGCTCGGCATCGGCGGCACCCCGCCGATCGGCCGTCCCTTCGTCAACACGCGGGTGTACGTCCTGGACCGCTGGCTGCGGCCGGTGCCGCCCGGTGCCGTCGGCGAGATGTACATCGAGGGCCCGGGCCTGGCCCGCGGCTACCTGGACCGGCCCGCACTCACCGCGGAACGCTTCGTCGCCAACCCCTTCGGCGCGCCCGGCACCCGGCTCTACCGCTCCGGGGACCTCGGGCGATGGCGGGCCGACGGGCAGCTGGAATTCGCCGGCCGCGCCGACAACCAGGTCAAGGTCCGCGGCTTCCGCATCGAGCTCGGCGAGATCGAGTCGGTGCTCAGCGGACACGAGAGCGTCGGCCACGCCGCGGTGATCGTCCGCGAGGACGAGCCCGGCGACAAGCGGGTGGTGGCCTACGTGGTCGCGGCCGAGGGGCACCGAGCCGAACCGGAGGCGCTGCGCGAGCACATCGGCGCCTCGCTGCCCGAGTTCATGGTCCCCTCCGCCACCGTCGTCCTGGACGAGTTCCCGCTGACCCCCAACGGCAAGGTCGACCGCAAGGCGCTTCCCGCCCCCGAACTGGCCGGCTCCTCCACCGGACGCGCCCCGCGGACCCCCGAGGAAGAGGCGCTCTGCGCACTCTTCGCCGAGGTCCTCGGGATCGAGCGGATCGGCGTCGACGATAGTTTCTTCGCCCTCGGCGGCCACTCCCTGCTCGCCACCCGCCTCGTCAGCCGGGTCCGCTCCGACCTCGGCGTCGAACTCGCCATCCGCGCTCTGTTCGAGGCGCCCACCCCCGCCGAGCTCGCCGAGCGGGTCGCCGCGGCCGGCGGCGCCCGGCCCCCGCTGCGGGCCGCCGCCCGCCCCCGGACGGTGCCGCTCTCCTTCGCCCAGCGCCGGCTCTGGTTCCTCAACCGGATGGAGGGCCCGAGCGCGACGTACAACATTCCGCTCGCGGTACGCCTCCGGGGCACCGTCGACCACGCCGCCCTCGACGCCGCGCTCGCCGACCTCGTGGAGCGCCACGAGAGCCTGCGCACCGTCTTCCCCGCGCCCGACGGCGAGCCCCGACAGCAGGTGCTGGCCGCCGACCGGACCCGGACCGCGTTCACCTTCACCACGGCCGCCGAGGACGAAGTGGGTCCGCTCCTCGCCGCCGAGGCCGCCCGCGGCTTCGACCTGGCGACCGACGTCCCGCTGCGCGCGAGCCTGTTCAGCACCGGCACGGAGGAACACGTGATGCTCCTGGTGCTGCACCACATCGCCACCGACGGCTGGTCGATGGCGCCGCTGGCCCGCGACCTGGCCACCGCCTACGCGTCCCGCACGGCCGGCGCGGCCCCCGCCTACCAGCCGCTGCCGGTGCAGTACGCCGACTACGCGTTGTGGCAGCACAAGGTGCTCGGCAGCGAGGACGACCCGAAGAGCGTCGCCGCCCAACAGCTGGCCTTCTGGCGCCGGACCCTGGACGGGCTGCCCGACCAGCTGGCGCTGCCCACCGACCGGCCCCGCCCGGCGGTCCTCGGCAACGGTGGCGCCGGCGTCTCCTTCAGCCTCGACGCCCAGTTGCACGCGCGCCTGGCCCGCCTCGCGCACGACGGCCGGGCCAGCATGTTCATGGTGCTCCAGGCCGGTCTCGCCGCCCTGTTCGGCGCCCTCGGCGCGGGTACGGACATCCCCGTCGGCACGCCCATCGCGGGCCGTACCGACGACGCCCTCGACGACCTCGTCGGGTTCTTCGTCAACACCCTGGTCCTGCGCACGGACACCTCCGGCGACCCCACCTTCCGCGAGCTGGTGGCCCGCGTCCGGGAGGCCGACCTGGCCGCCTACGCCCACCAGGACCTGCCCTTCGAGCGGCTGGTCGAGGTGCTCAACCCGGCCCGGTCGCTGGCCCGCCACCCGCTCTTCCAGGTCCTGCTGTCGGTGCACAACAACGCCGAGGCCGAGCTGCGGATGCCGGGCCTGACGGCCGACGCCTACCCGGCCGAGCAGACCGTCGCCAAGTTCGACCTGGAGGGGCACCTGGGGGAGCGGTTCGACGCCGCGGGCTCGCCCGCCGGCATCGACGGTGTGCTCCAGTACCACACCGACCTCTACGACCGGGCCACCGTCGAGCTCCTGGTGACGCGGCTGATCCGGCTGCTGACCGCGGTGACGGACCGCCCCGACGAGCCGATCAGCCGGGCCGACGTGCTCAGCGCCGAAGAGCGGCAGCGGGTGCTCGAGGAGTGGAACGCCACGGCGGCCGAGGTCCCGCCGACGGCCACCCTGACCTCCCTGCTCGACGCGCAGGCGGCCCGCACCCCGGACGCCGTCGCCGTGGCCTTCGAGGGCGAGTCCGTCTCCTACGGTGAACTCCACACCCGCGCCGAGGCGCTCGCCCGGGTGCTCCGCAACCGCGGAGTGGGACCGGAGAGCGTGGTCGCCCTCGCGGTACCGCGCTCGCCCGACCTGGTGGTCGCGCTGCTGGCGGTGCTCAAGGCGGGCGGCGCCTACCTCCCGGTGGACCCCGACTACCCGGCCGAGCGGATCGCGTTCATGCTGGCCGACGCGGCCCCCGTCCTGCTGCTGACGACCGCGGACACCGCGGACCGGCTCACGGCCGGCGGCCCGGACGTACCCCGGCTGCTGGTCGACCGCGAGCAGCCGGACGAGCCCGCCCCCACCGGCCCGCCGGCGCCGCTGTCCGCCGACCACCCCGCCTACGTCATCTACACCTCCGGCTCCACCGGGCGGCCCAAGGGCGTCCAGGTCCCGCACCGCGGCATCGTCAACCGGCTGCTGTGGATGCAGCACCAGTACGGCCTGACCCGCGACGACCGGGTGCTGCAGAAGACCCCGTCCGGATTCGACGTCTCGGTCTGGGAGTTCTTCTGGCCGCTGATCCAGGGCGCCACCCTGGTGGTGGCCCGCCCCGACGGCCACAAGGACCCGGCCTACCTGGCCGAGCTGATCCGCGCCGAGGGCGTGACGACCGCCCACTTCGTGCCGTCCATGCTCCAGGTCTTCGTACAGGAGCCGGCCGCGGCCGACTGCACCGGCCTGCGCCGCGTGATCTGCAGCGGCGAGGCGCTCCCGGAGGAGTTGCAGAGGCAGTTCCTGGCCCTGCTGCCGGGCGTCGGGCTGCACAACCTGTACGGCCCCACCGAGGCGTCCGTCGACGTGACCGCGTGGGAGTGCGCCGGCGACCCCGGCCCGGTGCCGATCGGCCGCCCGGTGTGGAACACCCGCGCCTACGTCCTGGACGCCGCCCTGCGCCCCGTCGCGCCGGGCGCGCCGGGCGAGCTCTACCTCGCCGGGCGCCAGCTGGCCCGCGGCTACCTGGGCCGTCCGGCCCTGACCGCAGAGCGGTTCACCGCTGACCCGTACGGCCCGGCCGGAGCGCGGATGTACCGCACCGGTGACCTGGCGCGCTGGACCGCGGACGGGGTGCTGGAGTACCTCGGCCGGACCGACGACCAGGTGAAGATCCGCGGCTTCCGCATCGAACTCGGCGAGATCGAGGCGGCCCTGACCCGCCACGACGCCATCGCGAGCGCCGCCGTACTGGCCCGCGAGGACCGGCCCGGCGACAAGGTCCTGGTGGCGTACACCGTCGCGGAGGCGGGCGCGGTCGCATCCGCCGACGAGCTGCGCGCGCACCTGGCGGGGCGGCTGCCGGAGCACATGGTTCCGGCCGCCTTCGTCGCTCTTGACGGGCTCCCGGTGACCGCCAACGGCAAGCTGGACCGCAAGGCCCTGCCGGCCCCCGACCTCGGCGCCGCCGTCGGCGAACGGGCCCCGCGCACCCCGCGCGAGGAGCAGCTCTGCGCCCTCTTCGCCGAGGTGCTCGACCTGCCCCGGGTGGGCATCGACGACAACTTCTTCCACCTGGGCGGCCACTCGCTGCTGATCATCCGGCTGGCCAGCCGGATCCGGGACGTCTTCGGCGCCGAACTGACCATCCGCACCATGTTCGAGGCGCCGACCGTCGCCCAGCTCGCCGGGCGGCTCGGCACCGACACCCTGGACGACGCGCTGGACGTCGTACTGCCGCTGCGTTCCCGGGGCTCGCTGCCGCCGGTGTTCTGCGTCCACCCGGGCCTCGGCATCGGCTGGGTCTACTCCGGGCTCGTCCCGGCCCTGGAGGAAGACCGGCCCGTCTACGCCCTCCAGGCGCGCGGACTCACCGGGGGAGCCGGGCTCCCGGCCACGCTGGGGGAGATGGCGGACGACTACGCCGCGCGGATCCGCGAGGTCCAGCCGTCCGGCCCGTACCACCTGCTCGGCTGGTCCTTCGGCGGGGTGGTGGCCCACCTGGTGGCAACGCGGCTCCAGGAGGCGGGCGAGGAGGTCGCGCTGCTCGCCCTGCTCGACGCGTACGCCGCCGGCACCACGCGGGCGGAGGTCACCACCGAGGAGTTCCGCCGCGAGCTGGCCGGGGCCCTGGACGGCGGAGCGGGTGCCGAGGACGGCGCCGGTGCCTTCGGCGGCCTGGAGGAGCGCCACCTGGCGGCCGTCGAACGGGTCGCGGCCAACAACGACCGGCTCCTCGGACAGAGCTCGGAGCTCGGCCGCTACCAGGGCGACGTCCAGTACTTCTTCGCCACCGAGGGCCGCGGCGCGGACGCGCCGGCGGTCGCCTCGTGGGAGCCGCACGTGTCCGGGCGGATCGAGGTCCACGACCTCCCCTGCGCCCACGACGAGATGACTCTGCCCGGACCGATCGCCGAGATCGGGCGACTGATCGCGGACCGGATCCGCGGGGAATGAGGAGCTGACAGTGGAGCTGGCAATCCAGGCGGAGGGACTCCGCAAGCGGTACGGCGATCACGAGGCGCTGAGCGGCGTCGACCTCGCGGTCCCCACGGGCTCCGTGCTCGGGGTACTGGGACCGAACGGGGCGGGCAAGACGACGACGGTCCGCATCCTGGCGACCCTCCTCGAACCGGACGCGGGCAGTGCCCGGGTGGCCGGGTACGACGTGGTCCGCCAGCGCAAGGAGGTGCAGCGGGCGATCGGCCTCACCGGCCAGTACGCGGCCGTCGACGAGCAGCTCACCGGCTCCGAGAACCTGCGCATGGTGGGCATGCTCCAGCGCCTCACCCGGCCCCGGGCCAAGCAGCGGGCCGCCGAACTGCTGGAGCGGTTCCGGCTGACCGACGCCGCGGACAAGCCGGCCGGGACGTACTCCGGCGGCATGCGGCGCCGCCTCGACCTCGCGGTCAGCCTGGTCGCCGGGCCGTCCGTCCTCTTCCTCGACGAGCCGACCACCGGCCTCGACCCGGCCAGTCGCATCGACCTGTGGGCGATGATCCGCGAGCAGGTCGCCGCGGGCGTCACGGTCCTGCTGACCACCCAGTACCTGGAGGAGGCAGACCAGCTGGCCGACCGGATCGCGGTGGTCGACTCCGGCCGGGTGATCGCCGAGGGAAGCCCGGACGAGCTCAAGCGGACGGTGGGCGGCGAACGTCTGGAGGTGGGGCTGGCCGATCCGGCCCAGCGCGGCGCCGCCGCCGCGGCGCTCAGCCGCGCCCTCGGCGCGGTACCGCTCGCCGACGACACCGGCGGCCTGCTGCGGGTGCAGCTCACCGCCGGCCTCAACGACATCGCCGACGCCGCGGTGGCACTGCGGGCGTGCGGGGTGGCGGTGACCGAGTTCGCGGTCCGCCGCCCCTCCCTCGACGACGTCTTCCTCAGCCTCACCGGCCACGCGCCGGCCGATCCTGCCGGCGCACCCGCCGAGGACCCCGACGGCGGACAGGCCACCGAGCCGGCCGGCGTACGCGTCGAAGAACGGAGCGCGGCATGAGCGCCTTGACCGGAGCGACCCGCGGCGACGGCCTCGGCGCCGCGCTGAACGACGGAGTGATCTGCGTCGAACGGCATCTGCGTCACCTGCGCCGGGCCCCCGGCCGGCTGGTCAACGCCGTCCTGCTGCCGATGGTGTTCGTCCTGCTCTTCGGCGTGCTGTTCGGCAGCGTCATCGACGTCCCCGACGGCGGCTACGCCGAGTTCATCATGGCCGGCATCTTCACCCAGGGCGTGCTGACCGCAGTACCCGACACCTCGGTCGGCGCCGTCGAGGACCTGCGCAACGGGCTGGTGGACCGATTCCGCTCGCTGCCCATGTCGGGCGCGGCCGTGCTGATCGGCCGTACCGTCGGCGACACCGCGCTGCGCGCCGTCAGCTGTGCGGCGATGGCCGTCGTGGGCCTCGCCATCGGCTGGCGCACCCACACCGGCGTCCTGAGCGTGGCCGCCGGCTTCGGCATCCTGCTGCTGTTCGGCTTCACCGTGGCCTGGCTGGGAGCGCTGATCGGGCTCGCCGTGGGCGACCCCGCGACCGCCTCCTCCGTGCCCTCGCTGCTCCTGATGCCGGTGATGTTCCTGTCCAACGCCTTCATCCCGCTCACCGGTCTGCCCGACTGGCTGCGGGTGGCGGCGGAGTGGAACCCGCTGAGCTCCGTGGTGGGTGCCTGCCGCGAGCTGTGGGGCAACCCGCAGGCGACCACCGGACACTCCTTCCCGACCGACCATCCCATCTCGCTCAGCCTGGCATGGATGGCGCTGATCCTCGCGCTCTCCGCGCCGCTGGCCATCCGTAAGTACCGCACCGCCGTCGCTCGTTGAGCGGCGCACAGAGGGGGAAACCCACGCCATGACGGACACCATCGCCGAGTCGTTCACCCCGCCCGCCTTCGCCCCGAGCGCGGCCACCCCGGCCGAACCGCTCTCGTACGGCTCCTACCTGGAGGTTCCCGGGCTCCTGGAGCTCCAGCGCCCGCGCACCGACGCGCACGACGAGATGCTCTTCATCATCACCCACCAGGCCATCGAGCTGTGGTTCTCCTGCGCCCTGCACGAGCTGGAACAGGTCCGCACCTCCCTGGACCGCGAACTGCTCGGCCAGGCCCGCTGGGGCCTGCGCCGGCTCACCCGCGTGACCTCCCTGTGGCTGGGCCACCTCGACGTCCTCGCCACCATGACCCCGGCCGGGTTCAACGAGTTCCGCGGCGCGCTCGGGGAGTCCAGCGGCTTCCAGTCCGTCCAGTTCCGCGAGCTGGAGATGATCTCCGGCCTGCGCGACCGCCGCTACCTCAACCTGCCGGGCGCCTCGGTCGCCGAGCGCGAGCGGCTGCTGCGCAGGTTCCACGAACCGACCCTGAACGACGCCTTCATGGACCTGTTGGAGCGCCGCGGCCTCTCGCCGGAGAAGCTCTTCGCCCCCGGCCGAGCCGCCGAGGAGCTGCGCGACACCGCCGAGGACCTGCTCGCCTACGACGCGCTGTTCCACCAGTGGCGCTACCAGCACTGGATGCTGGTGGTCCGCGCCCTCGGCGCCCGCCCCGGCAGCGGAGGCAGCGCCGGCTCGGAATTCCTGCGCACTACGCTGGACAAGTGGTTCTTCCCCGAACTTCACGAAGCCCGCAGCCAGGTGCACGCGGCGCCGGCCGGCGAAGCGTCACCCGAGGGAGACGGCAACGTCGTCTACGGCTGCCCGATGGGCTACGGCTCGGACCTTTCCGCCTGATACTCCGCCTGCGATTGGAACTCCATGCGCACCGCACCCGCCAACGCCAGCCGTACCACCAGCCGCTTAGCGGCCCGCGCGGACCGCTACCCGGCCGCCACCGCCTGGCAGAGAACGACGGGCAGCGCCGCATGCGTCTGGATGGTCGTCTTCGCGGCCTTCCACGCCTACTGGGCCCTCGGCGGCACGTTCGGGCTGCCGCCGGGCGAGTCGCTGGTCGACAACACGCCCCTGTTCATCATTGACCTGATCGCCATCCCGATGAACCTGGGCGGGGCCGCCCTGGCGCTCGCCCTGGTGCAGCGCTGGGGCCTGTTCTTCCCGCGCTGGCTGGTGCTGTGCGGGGCCTGGGGCTGCGCCCTGCTGATGGTCTTCCACGCGCTGCCCGCCATGGTCGACCTCGCGGTCTACCTGGCCGGACGGCGCGGGACTCCGCTGGAGGGCATGGACCGGTTCAGCGTCCTGCTCTACGAGCCCTACTGGATGCTCGGCGGCTTGCTGTTCACCGTCATGGCGCTGGCCTTCCAGCGGCGCACCCGCCGCACCGCGGCCCAGGGGGCCTGACATGGAGCGGGCGGACCCGGCGGGCCGGGCGGAGGGGGCCGGGCAGCTCCCGGACACGGCGCTCGACCGGCTGATGCCGGCCTGGGACCATCGCGAGCGGCATTCGCTCGCTTTGGCCCTGCCCCGCGAGAGGGTGCTGCGCGCGGTCGACGAGACCCGCTGGCGCGACCTGCCCCTGTTCCACTCGCTGCTGCTGGTCGGCTCGCTCGGCACCAAGCGGGACAAGGCCGAGGAGCCCTTCCTCGGCTCCATGACCGGCGGCGGCTTCACCGAGCTGTACCGCGGCCCGCGCGAACTGGTGGTCGGCGCTGTGGTGGCCACCCGGGACCCCAAGGGTCCGGCCGCCCTCGCCGACCCCGTGGGCGGGTCCTTCGCGGCCTTCGACCGCCCCGGCCACTACAAGGTGGCCTTCAACTTCCACTACGACAAGGGCCGGCTGGCCACCGAGACACGGGTGCTCAGCACGGACGACGCCACCCGGCGCAGCTTCAACCGCTACTGGCTGCTCATCCGGCTGCCCAGCGGCCTCATCCGCCGTGAGTGGCTCCACGGCATCCGCCGCCGCGCCGAGTCCCCGGCGGGCCACACCCCCTGAGGGGGCTTCGGCGGAACAGGGCTGACAGCCCCTGGACGCGACTACCGACTGAGAGCGGACATGACGACAACGACCGAGACCGTCCACGGCCGCCACGGTGACCTGGACGCCGTGGACCTCACCGACCCCAGGACCTTCGCCACCGGCGACCCCGCCGAACTGCACGAGCTGTGGCAGCGGTTCCGCACCGAGCGGCCCGTCCACCACCACCCGGCCACCTCCGCCCTGCCCGGCTTCTGGGCGCTCACCCGGTACGACGACGTGCTGGCCGTCTACAAGGACGCCGGCCGGTTCACCTCCGAGCGCGGCAACGTCCTGTCCACCCTGCTCCAGGGCGGCGACTCGGCGGCCGGCAAGATGCTCGCCGTCAGCGACGGCGCCCGGCACCGCGCCATTCGCAACCTGATGCTCAAGTCCTTCTCGCCGCGGGCGCTGCACCACGTGGTGGAGCAGGTGCAGGGCCGCACCCGCGACCTGCTCTCCCAGGTGCTCGACCGGGGCGCCTTCGACTACGCCGAGGCGATGGCCGAGCACATCCCCATGGGCACGATCTGCGACCTGATGGCGGTGCCCCCGCAGGACCGCCAGCCGCTCCTCGAGTGGAACAAGCAGGTGCTCAGCGCGGACAGCAGCGACGGCACCGCCGACGAGGCCTGGCTCGCCCGCAACGAGATCCTGCTCTACTTCTCCGACCTCGCCCGCAGCCGCCGCAAGAACCCCGGCGACGACGTGATCAGCGCGCTCGCGACCGGGCAGATCGAGGGCCGGCCGCTCACCGAGGAAGAGATCGTCTTCAACTGCTACAGCCTGATCATCGGCGGCGACGAGTCCAGCCGGATGGCGTCCATCGGCGCCGTCCTCGGGTTCATCGAACACCCGGACCAGTGGCAGGCGTTCGCCTCCGGCGAGGTGAGCGTGGAGAGTGCCACCGAGGAAGTGCTGCGCTGGACCACGCCCGCCATGCACTTCGGCCGCCGGGCCCTGGTCGACGTGGAGATCGGCGGCCGGACCATACCGGCCGGCGACATCGTCACCCTGTGGAACACCTCAGCCAACTTCGACGAGAGCGTGTTCGCGGACCCCCTCCGCTACGACCTGGCCCGCACACCCAACAAGCACGTCACCTTCGGCTTCGGCCCGCACTTCTGCCTGGGCGCCTTCCTCGGCCGCGAGGAGCTCAAGGCGCTCCTCGCGGCGCTGCGGGACATGGTCGGCGCCATCGAGCCCCGGGGCGAGGCCAGGCGCGTGTACTCCAACTTCCTCTACGGCTACAGCAGCCTGCCGGTGGCCTTCCGGGCGGCCTGAGCGGGGCTCCCCCGGGCCGCTACCAGCGGCCCGGGGGCCTGCGCTGCGCCTTGAAGATCCCGAAGACCACGCGGATGACCAGCACACAGCTGACCACCAGCAGGTTGTAGCCGATCAGCTGGAACAGTGTCAGGGACTCGTTCAGCGCCGGGCCGTGGTCCGTACCGAGCAGCAGCACCCCGATCAGACCGGTGACCCCGCCCAGGAACGTCAGCAGCACGTCGTGCACCAGCGAGCGCACGAACCGGCGGTCCCGCTCGTCGGCCAGCAGCCGTACCTGCACCCCGAGCCGGCCGTGCTCCAGCGCGTTGGTGATCCGCTCCACCCGGCGCGGCAGCCGGCGTAGCATCGGGGCGAGCGCCAGCGCCTCCTCCGAGAGCACCTGGCCGATCGATTTGGGGCTCAGCTTGCGCTCCAGCTGCGCGGCGGCGAAGGAGCGGGCCTCGGCCACGATGTCGAAGCCCGGGACGAGCTGCTCCATCGCCCCCTCCAGCGTCGCCAGCGCGCGGAAGGTGGCGGCGATCTCCGGCGGCACGGTCAGCCCGTGCCGCGCCACCAGCAGGAACAGGTCCGCGAACATCTCCCGGTCCGGCCGCACTCCGGGGGTGAGGTGGCGCGCCATGAACCGGCCCAGCGCCCGCTCCAGCCGGATCTCGTCGATCTCCTCGCGCCGGTCGACCAGTTCCAGCAACGCGTCCGAGAGCGCCACCGGATCGCTGCGGTGGATGGCGAGCAGCAGATTGCGCAGCGCCGCCCGCAGAACCCGGTCGATCCGGCCCACCGACCCGAAGTCGATCAGGCCGAGGCCGCCGTCGTCGAGCAGCATGATGTTTCCGGGGTGCGGATCGGCGTGGAACACCCCGCCGATCATGATCTGCTCCAGCACGCACTCCAGCAGCTGGCGGGCCAGCTCGGTGCGGTCCAGGCCGCGCTCGTCGATGGCGGCCCCGGCCGCCGCGTTCAGCGGCACACCGGTCAGGCACTCCAGTACCAGCACCCGGCGGCTGCTCAGCTCCTCGTACACCAGCGGCATCTTCACCGTGGACACCGCCTCGGCCCGGCCGGCCGCCGCCCTGATGGTGGCCATGTTCCGGGCCTCGATCCGGAAGTCCAGCTCCTCGTTGAGCGAGGTCGCGAACCCCTCGGCGAGGTCCAGGGCGCCGAAGTCCCGCCCCCACGAGGTGTGCTCCTCCATCTTGCGGCTCATCCGGAACAGGATGTCCAGGTCCCGGTCGACCACCGGACGGGCACCGGGCCGCTGCACCTTGACCACCACGTCCTCACCGGTGGCCAGCCGCGCCCGGTGTACCTGGGCGATGGACCCGGCGGCGAGCGGCACGTGGTCGAACTCGGCGAAGAACGCGGCGGGTTCCTTGCCCAGCTCCTCGGTGAGCACCCGCTCCACCTCCTCCCAGGAGTCGGCCGCCACCTGGTGCTGGAGCTTGGTCAGCTCCTCCACGAACTCGCCGGGCAGCAGGTCGTACCTGGTGGAGAGGACCTGGCCGAGCTTGACGAAGGTGGCGCCCGCCTCCTCCAGCGCCACCCGGACACTGGCTGCCAGCTGGGTGCGCTCCCGCGCGGCCTCGGGCCCGCCGCGGCCCCGGCCGCGCAGCGCGCCGCCCAGGCCGTGGCGCATCGCTATCCGGCTCAGCTGCGCGTACCTGCGGGTGCGGGCCACCCGGCGGCGCAGCGCCTGCGGCCAGCGGACCATCCCGGCCAGCGAGCCGGACGGCACCAGTACCTCGGAGAGCGCGAGGAAGACCACAGCGGCGAGCACGGTCAGGCCCAGCTGCACCGAAATGAGGGCGCCGCGACGGGCTTCGCCCATCGCGGCTCCGATCAGTCCGCTCACGCCCATGGCCACCAGGCCGGTCAGCGCGGCCCGGACCTTGCCGATGCGCAGGCCCAGAAGCCGCCGGGCCCCGACCGAGAGCGCGGCGACGGCCACGACGAGGGTGAGTGCGGCGACGAACAGGAACAGGGTCAACTCCATGGCTGTGCGCCGCCCGGGCCCCGCCGCAGGTCAGCGGCGGGGTCCGGACGGCGCCCTCCTCTCGCACAGATCGCGCGGTTATACGAGTGTCCGGTCGTCGGCGCGGGACGCGGCCGGTCCGGCCTGCTCGGCCGCCGCCCCGCCCGTCCGGGGCTGCGGCTGGGTGGAGCGGTGCCCGGGCCACCAGGCGCGGTGGCCCAGCAGGGTGGTCAGCGTGGGCACCAGCAGGACGGCCATCACGAAGGCGGACAGCATGATGCCGAAGGCCACCGCGAAGCCCATCTGCTGGAGCATCGAGTTCTCGGCGAGCATCAGCACGCCGAAGGTGCCGGCCAGGATGACCGCGGCCGCGGCGATCGTCGGAGCGGACGCGGTGACCGCTCGGCGAACCGCCTCGCGCGGTGGGCGGCCCTGTCCGATCTCCTCCCGGAGCCGGGCCACCATGAGGATGTTGTAGTCGGTGCCGATCGCCACCACGAAGAGATAGACGATCACCGGCAGGGTGAACAGCAGGCCGTTCTTGCCCATCCCGTTCTGGAACAGCCACACCGTGGCGCCCAGCGTCGCGCCGAAGCCGAGAGCGACCGAGACCATCAGGTACAGCGGGGCGACCACACTGCGCAGCAGCAGTCCCAGGATGATCATGATGGCGAGTCCGGCGGCCGGGAAGACCACCTTGTAGTCGTGGTTGACCGCCGTACGGATGTCCGCGAGCACCGCGGTGGTGCCGCCGACCAGCGCCTTGGTGCCCTCCGGCGCGGCCCGGTGCGCGGCGTCCCGCAGCGGCCCGTCGACCAGGGCCAGTGCCTTGTCCTCGGTGGGCCGGTGGGTGAGCACGACGCTGTACTGGGCGAGGGCGCCGTTCGCGCCGGTGACGGCGGGGGAGACGTCGCCGACCCCGTCCACCTTCTTCAGCGCGGCGCCGAACGCGTCCATCTGGGCCTGGTCGAGGGCGGATCCGTCCTGCTTCTCCAGGAGGACGGCGGTGGGGTCGGTCTGCCCGGCCGAGAACCCGCGCTGCAGGTCCTTCATGGCCTGCACGGACTCCAGGTTCTGCGGCAGCGAGCTCTCGCTGTCGAACTCCGCGTGGAAGCTCAGCACGCCGACGGCGAGCACCGCGAGCAGCGCGGAGGTGAGGGCCGCGACACCGGCCGGGCGTTTGGCGGCCAGGTTGCCGATGCGACCCGCCACCGCGTTCTTCGGCTCCTCGCGCCAGGCCTTGGACGGCCAGAACGCCTTGGCGCCGAGCAGCGAGAAGACCGCGGGCACCAGGGTGAGCCCGGCCAGCAGCGCCACCGCCACCGAGATGGCGAGCGCCGGGCCCATGGACCGGAGCATCCCCATGGTGGACAGCAGCAGCGCGAGGAACGCGACGATGACGGCGCCGGCCGCCGAGGCGATGGTCTCGCCCACCAGCGCGACCGCGCTGATCATCGCGTGCTTGGGGTCCTGCCCGCCGCGCAGCAGCTCGCGGTAGCGGAAGAGCAGGAAGAGGATGTAGTCGGTGCCCACGCCGAACAGCACCACGATCAGGATCGCGGAGATGGAACCGTCGGACTTCAGTCCGCCGAGTTCGGAGGCGGTGGAGATCAGGCCGGTAGCCACCGCGAACGCCATGCCGATGATCAGGACCGGCAGTACGGCGATCAGCGGGCTGCGGAAGATGATCAGCAGCAGGACCACGATCAGCAGCAGGGTGGCCGACATGATCATGGAGTCGGTGTCCCCGGAAGCCTCCCGGGAGTCCAGCGCGCTGGCGGCCTGGCCGGTGATCCCGAGCTGGAGGTCCGTACCGGACAGCAGCTGCTTCGCCTCCGTCCGCAGCTTCTTGACCGACTCCGACAGGGCCTGGTCGTACGGGTCCTTGAGGTCGGACACGACGTTGGCCAGGGCGATCTCACCGTTGGGGGAGACGGCCTGCGGGTTGGTCTCCACCCGCTTGATGTGGTCCAGGCGCAGTGCCTCCAGGCCGGCGGAGACCTTGGCGACCGCCGCCTGGTCGGCTTCGGTCAGCTTGCCCTTGTCGGTCCGCTGGAACACCGCGATGGCCGCCGGCGCCTCATGCTGGGGAAACGCACGCTCCTGTGCCTTCGCGGCCTGGACCGACTCGTAGTGGGAGGGCAGGAAGTCGGCCTGGTCGCTGGTGGCCTTCAGCTGGGGCGCGAAGACGCCCAGTGCCACCGCGGCTATCAACCAGAGCGAGATGGTCACCCAGGGCCGGAGGACGACAGCACGTCCAATCCGTCCGAACATGAGACTCCTTCACAAGCACGAGACGCGGGTATGTCCCGGGAGCGTAGGCAGCGGGGGTGAACCACCGTCCCGGTGATGTCCGGTTGCTGTCACACTCCCCGCATGCCGTCGCCGGTCAGGAGCAGCCGCGCTGCCAGTTCCAGCCGATGAAGCTATGGCGCAGCTGGACGTCGAAACGGCAGGTCGCCGTTCCGTCCGCATTCAGGTCGACGTACGAGTCGTGGGAGTTCGCGTACACATTCCCGGAGACGTCGAAAATCCCCTTGTAGGTGAATTCGGCGTGCGCCCGCGAGTGCGAGACGGCGCAGTCGGCGAGGCAGTCGGTCTCCTTCGAGGCGGACTTCAGTGACCAGCCGGCGTTCCACGGCTCCCGGTTCCAGCCCTGCGTCACGGTGGTGGCCGCCGAGGTGATCCGGCCGCCGTCCGTGGTCCACCGGGAGGTCGAGTACACGCCGGTCATCCGGATGTTGCAGCAGTCGAACATCTCGTTCCAGCTCTTCACCTGGTGTTCCGTCCCCGACGCCGGGGCGGCCAGGGCCCCGGCCGCCCCGGCGTCGGGGACGGCCGCCGGAACCAGCCGTACCTCCCCGAACCGAGGCGTGCAGTCCGCCCCGATCGTCACCTCCTGCCGGACGGTCATCCCGGCCGGCGGCGCGGGGAGCGAGCCGGACAGCCGTACCGCTCCGCAGGACTTCCCCGCGGTTCCGGCGGGGGTCGTGGCCGCCCCGGCGGCGGTGGCCGGGACGGCCGTCAGCGCCAGCACGGCGGCGAGTACAGCGGCGAGTGTGAATCGGTTACGCAATTCCCCAGCCTTCCTCAGAAGTTTTCGTGAGGGAGCGTAAAGGTCGGGAATTCGAGGCGGACCTGACGATGGGAAGTTTGGCAGGAAGCTGACAAACGCCTGTTCAGCCGGTGTGCCGAGGACGTAGTGGCACCTTCATGTCAACACTGTTGCCCGCTACTCGGTGTCCGTCGAAAGTTTCGAACGAACGTGAATCACATCAATGTTCACCGCGTCTCGGAACAGAGGGGTTTCCCCATGGGTGCTGGACAAATGTACGGGGCCGGGGCATCGGTTTCGCCGGATTTCCCGGCAGGCCTTCTTCTGGAGCAACTCGTCCTGGACGAACCCGAGTTCGAGACGCGTATACGGGAGGCCCTGAGCCGCGCCGAGAAGTGGCTGCAGGCCAGTGCCCACGACGCCCTCGACCCGCGCGTCGCAGCCCTCACCGGCCACCTCGCCGACGCCGGCGGCAAGCGCCTGCGCCCCCTCCTGGTCCTCCTCGGCGCCGAGTTCGGAGACCCCTGGGCGGACGGTGTCACCCAGGCCGCGGCCATCGCCGAACTCGTGCACATCGCCTCGCTCTACCACGACGACGTGATGGACGGCGCCGCCACACGGCACGGCGTCCCCAGCGTGCACGCCCGCTGGGGCGAGCGGGCCGCCGTCCTCGGCGGGGACTGGCTGCTCGCCCGAGCCGCCCAGCTCGCCGCCGAACTCGGTCCCGCGGCCGTGCACCTGAACGCGCAGACCGCCGGCCGCCTGGTCGCCGGACAGCTGCGCGAGCTCACCGGGCCCGGGCCCGACGAGGACCCGGTCACCCACTACTTCCAGGTGGCGGCCGGCAAGACGGCGGCGCTGCTCGCCATGTCCCTCGGCATCGGTGCCGTACAGGCCGCGGCCCCCGTGCCCGCCACGGCCGCCCTCACCGAGGCCGGCGAACAGCTCGGCATCGCCTTCCAGATAGCCGACGACCTCCTCGACCTGCGGTCCTCGGCCGAACTCACCGGCAAGGAGCGCGGCAAGGACCTGTTGGCCGGCGTCCAGAGCCTGCCCGTCCTGCTCGCCCGGGAGGGCGGCGACCGGGCCGACGCCGAACTGCGCGGCCTGCTCGCTGACGGCCCCGTCCCGGCCGCCGCCGTGCCGCGCGCCCTGGAGCTCTTCGCGCGCTCGTCCGCGCTCACCGAGACCGAGGCCGTGATGCACCGCCGGCTCGACCGGGCCCGGTCCGCCCTCGGGCTGCTGCCTCCGCTGCCGGCCCGCCGCGCCCTGCTCACACTCTGCGACTACGTCGCACTTCGCACCAGCTGAGCCGGCCGAACCGGCAAGGGAGTCCCCATGACCATGGCCGAACGGGTCGGCGAACTCGTCCGCATCCGCCAGGAAATCCAGGACGGCGTCGCCGCCGCCACCGAGGCGCAGCATGCCAAGGGCAAGCTGACCGCCCGCGAGCGCATCGCGCTGCTCCTCGACGAAGGCTCCTTCAAGGAGGTCGAGCAGCTGCGCCGCCACCGCGCGACCGGGTTCGGCCTGGAGGCGAAGAAGCCGTACACCGACGGTGTGATCACCGGCTGGGGGACGGTCGAGGGCCGCACGGTCTTCGTCTACGCGCACGACTTCCGGATCTTCGGCGGCGCCCTGGGCGAGGCCCATGCCACGAAGATCCACAAGATCATGGACATGGCCATCGCGGCCGGCGCTCCGCTGGTCTCCCTCAACGACGGCGCGGGAGCCCGTATCCAGGAGGGCGTCTCCGCCCTCGCCGGCTACGGCGGCATCTTCCAGCGCAACACCCGGGCCTCCGGGGTGATCCCGCAGATCTCGGTGATGCTGGGCCCGTGCGCCGGCGGCGCCGCGTACTCCCCGGCCCTGACCGACTTCGTGTTCATGGTCCGCGAGACGTCCCAGATGTTCATCACCGGCCCGGACGTGGTCCGCGCGGTGACCGGCGAGGAGATCACCCAGAACGGCCTCGGCGGCGCGGACGTTCACGCCGAGACCTCGGGCGTCGCGCACTTCGCGTACGACGACGAGGAGACCTGCATCTCCGAGGTCCGCTACCTCATCTCGATGCTGCCCTCCAACAACCGGGCCGCTCCGCCCGCCGCCCCCGGCGACGATCCCCTCGACCGGGCCTGCCCGCGGCTGCTCGACCTGGTCCCGCTCGACGGGAGCCGCCCGTACGACATGCGCGAGGTCATCACCGAGATCGTCGACGACGGCGAGCACATGGAGGTCCACGAGCGGTGGGCCACCAGCGTGATCACCACCCTGGCCCGGCTCGGCGGCCAGGTCGTCGGCATCGTCGCCAGTCAGCCGCAGTCGCTGGCCGGGGTGCTGGACATCCACGCCTCGGAGAAGGCCGCGCGCTTCGTCCAGCTCTGCGACGCGTTCTCGATCCCGTTGGTGACGCTGGTCGACGTACCGGGCTTCCTGCCGGGCGTCGACCAGGAGCACGGCGGCATCATCCGGCACGGCGCGAAGCTGCTCTACGCGTACTGCAACGCCACCGTCCCGCGGATCTCGCTGATCCTGCGCAAGGCCTACGGCGGCGCGTACATCGTCATGGACTCCCAGTCCATCGGCGCCGACCTCACCTACGCCTGGCCGGCCAACGAGATCGCCGTCATGGGCGCCGAGGGCGCCGCCAACGTGGTCTTCCGCCGGCAGATCGCCCAGGCCGAGGACCCGGAGGCCACCCGGCAGCAACTGGTCAAGGAATACCGGACTGAGCTGATGCACCCGTACTACGCGGCCGAGCGCGGCCTCGTCGACGACGTCATCGACCCCGCCGACACCCGGGCCACCCTCATCGCCGCGCTCGCCATGCTCCGCAGCAAGCACGCCATGACCCCCGCCCGAAAGCACGGCAACCCCCCGATGTGAGGAGCGACGCCATGCCCGGAACACCCCTGCCCGCCGTCGAAAGCCCCCTGGCGCCGGCCCTGTTCAAGATCATCAACGGTCGCCCCACCCCGGAGGAACTGGCCGCCGTCGCCGCTCTCCTGACCGCGCTCGTCCCGCCCCCGGCCGTCGCGGGCCGCGACGCGCCCGCCGACCCCGGACCGTCCGCCCGATGGGACCGCAGTGACATCCTCCCGCCCACCTCGTGGGCGGCCCGCCCCTGATCAGCGGCCCTCCTGGCAGCTTGCTGCCGTCCGCGTTGCACGGCCGAGAGCAGCCCCTGTAACTCAGAGTGAAGGGCGGCGAATCGGTCGTTCCGGCACGACCGCGGTCGAACTGTGAGGAGGGCGCCGTGCTTCAGGTGGTGTTCCGGATCCTGGGGCCACTGGACATCAGCGCCGACGGGCGCCCGGTCGCCCTCCAGGGCGCCCGCCAGCGCACCCTCATGTCCATGCTGCTGCTGGCGCCCGGCCGGGTGGTCTCCGTCGACACCCTCGCCGACGCCGTCTGGCAGGGCAGCCCGCCCGCCACCGCCCGCAACCAGATCGCCATCTGCGTCTCCGGCCTGCGCAAGACGCTCAAGAACGCGACCGGCATCGACGACCTGCTGGTCACCAGCCACCCCGGCTACCTGCTGCACCCGGGCGAACACCGCATCGACGCCGTCGAGTTCGAGAGGCGGGCCGCCGAAGGGCGCGAGGCCGCCCGTCGCGGCCGTACCGAGGAGGCCCGTGCCCACTTCGAGGAAGCCCTCGCGATGTGGCGCGGCCCCGCCCTCGCCGGCATCACCGCCGAACGGGTCGAAGCGGAGGCCGAGCGCCTGACCGAGCTCCGCCTCGACGTGTACGAACAGCTCACCGCCCTGCGCCTGGATCTCGGCCAGCACCGCGAACTGATCGGGGAGCTCACCGGCTTCGTGCGGACGAACCCGCTGCGCGAACAGGCCCTCGCCCAGCTGATGCTGGCCCACTACCGCTCCGGCCGCCGCGCCGAGGCCCTGGAGGCGTACCGCGACGGCGCACGCCTGCTCGCCGAGGAGCTCGGCATCGACCCCGGGCCCGCGGTCCAGGAACTGCACGAGGACATCCTCGCCGACTCCCCGAAGCTCACCCTTCCCACCGGCAGCCCCCTGCCCGCCCAGGTCACCACGGTGCCGGCCCATCTCCCCCCGGCCGCGGCGTCCTTCACCGGCCGCAACCAGGACCTGTCCACCCTCGACCGGCTGCTGGACCTGCTCGACGGTGCCTCCCCGCCCGTCGGCTCCATCACCGGCACCGGCGGTGTCGGCAAGACCGCGCTCGCCGTCCACTGGTCCCACCAGGTCGCCTCCCGCTTCCCCGACGGGCAGCTCTTCGCCGACCTGCGCGGCTACGACGAGGAGGAGGAACCCCGCAGGCCCGGCGCCGTCCTCGACCGCTTCCTGCGCGCCCTCGGCGTGCCCGGCCCTCAGATCCCCGCCGACCAGGTCGAACGGACCGCGCTCTTCCGCAGCGTCCTGGACGGCCGCCGGGTGCTGATCGTCCTCGACAACGCCCGCTCCTTCCAACAGATACGGCCCCTCCTGCCCGGCACGTCCGGCTGCTGCGTCCTGGTCACCAGCCGAGACAGCATGAGCAGCCGGCTGGCCGGCGACTACGCCCTGGTACCGCTGAACCTCGGCTCCCTCGAACAGGACGAGTCGATCACCCTGCTCTCCCGGGTGGCCGGCGACGACCGGCTCGCCGGCGACCCGGTGGCCGCCGCCCGGCTCAGCGAACTGTGCGACCGGCTTCCCCTCGCGCTGCGCATCGCGGCCGCCCGGCTCGCGGCGAAACCGCACTGGACGGTGCGCACGCTCGTCACCCGCCTGGAGGACCAGCACCGCAGACTCGACGAACTGAGCCTGGACGCGCGCGGGGTACGGGCCGGTCTGCGGCTGAGCTACCGCGACCTGCCGGCCGACACCGCCCGTATGTTCCGGCTGCTCGGTTCGCTGAACGTCAGCGAGTTCTCCGCATGGGCCGGCGCCGCCCTGCTCGACATCGGCCCGGTCGACGCCGAGGACCTCATCGAACAGCTCGTCGACGCCCAGCTCCTCGAACCCCTCAGCGCCAGCGCCGGCCACGTCCGGTACCGGTTCCAGGACCTCCTCCGCCTCTTCGCTCGCGAATGCGCGCTTGCCGAGGACGGAGAAGGAGAACTGAGGGCCGCCCTGCGGCGCGCCTGCGGGGTATGGCTCGGGCTCGCCAAGGTGGCACACCGGCGGCTCTACGGCGGCGACTACACCGTCGTTCCCGGCCTGGCCCCCCTGCGGGACCTCCCCGCCCACCTGGTGGAATCCCTCGTGGAGGACCCCATGGAGTGGTTCGAGGCCGAGCGCTCCTCCATCACGGGGCTCGTGCAGCAGGCGGCCCGTGAGGGCGAGTCCGGCTACGCGTGGGAGCTGACGATGACCAGCGTCACCCTCTTCCAGAACCGCAACTACCTGGAGGACTGGCGGGAATGCGGCGAAGCGGCCCTGGACGCCGCCCGTCGCACCGGCGACCGGCTGGGTGAGGCGGCCATGCTCCAGTCGCTCGGTACCTTGGAGATCATCCAGTACGAGCACGACAGCGCGTACGAGCGCCTCAACCTGGCTCTGTCCCTGTTCGAGGAGCAGGGCCAGGACCAGGGACGTGCCCTGGTGCTGCGCAACCTGGCGATGTGCGAGCGCCATCGCGGGGACACGGGCCGGGCGGTGGAGACGGGCCGTCGTTCACTGGAGATTTTCCGCGCGGTCGCCGACCCCTACGCCGAGGCACATGTACTGGGTCTGCTGGCGCAGATCGAACTGGAACGGGGGGACGCCCAGGCGAGCCTGGTGCTGTCGTCGGAGGCAGTGGCCAGGAGCAGAGGGCTCGGGTCGGTGCGGGGTGAGGCGCAGAGCATGCTGCGGCTCGGGAAGGCGCTGCTCCACCAGGGCGACGGGGCGCGCGCCGAGGAGGCCTGCCGACGTGCGCTGGAGCTGGTGCTCGGCAGTGGTGACCGCAGGGGCGAGACGCACGTGCTGCGTGCTCTGGGGGAGGCGCTGTGGCGCCAGGGAAAGCTTGAGGAGGCCGAGGCGGTCGCCCGCAGCGCCCTTCAGGCCGCGGAACAGGTGAGGGACGCCTACCTCCGGGCACGGGCAGCCGTCGTGCTCGGATGTGCGCAGGCACTGCGCTCGGATGTGAGCGGCGCCGCGACTGCGTTCAAGAGTGCGGCGGACCTCTTCACCGAGGTCGGCGCACGGGGGTGGCAAGAGCGTGTGGAGCAGTTCCTGGTGGCGCTCGCGGAAGACGAACCGGTCGGCCTGCGGCGGCTGTTCGCGAGCGACCAGCCCTGACGGCGGTCCCCCCGGGCACCGGGTTCACACCCACGGGTCGTCCGCCATGACGGCCTGGGCGGCGGACAGCCGCGAGGCCGCGTCGTCGCCGACTGGCGTCACACCCTGGTTCGCGGCGATCCCTCCGACCGCCGCGAGCAGCAGGGCCGCCGTCCCCACCAGCCGGCCCACCGGAGCAGCCGTCGCGGTCCGGGCGGTCTTGCGAGCGGAGAGAATGGCGCGGTTCATGGTGTCCTCCCGGACCCTCGTCGTCCGCCGTGGGCCGGTGCCCCGCGGTACGCCCTGAACGCTATGGAGCCCCCGTTTTCGTGCGCTTTCAAAACCCTTTCGGATCACCGAAATCGATCCGAGAGGGATAGAAAACCGCAGGTCACTAGCGTTTCGCGGTGGTTGGCCCGCGAGCAGACGCGGGCTCGCGAAACGGAGGGGACTCCATGGACTTCAAGATCCTCGGGCCCGTGTCCGCCGAGCTCGACGGCCGCCCGGTCCCCCTCGACGGCTCCAAACAGCGCACCGCGCTCGCCGCCCTGCTCCTCGCCCACGGCCAGGTCATCACCGACGAGCGGCTCACCACCCTGCTCTGGGGCTGGGATCCGCCCGCCACGAGCACCAGGCAGCTCTACACCTACGTATCGCGGCTGCGCACCCGGCTGGGACCGGGCCACGGCCTGGAACGCCACGGCGCCGGCTACCGCATGGACATCACCCCCGCCGCCCTGGACTGGGACCGCTTCCGCGCACTCGCCGAGACCGGCCGCGCCGACCTCCTCGCGGGCCGCTACGCCGACGCCGAACGCCGCCTCGGCCAGGCGCTCGCCCTCTGGAGCGGCCCCGCCCTCAGCGACGTCACCGAACAGCTCGCCGCCGCCGAGGGTCCGCGCCTGACCGAGGCGCACCTCGCCGCGACCGAACACCACACCGAGGCCGCCCTCGCCCTGGGCCGCCACGGCGAACTCGTCCCTGGTCTCACCCGGCAGGTCACCCTTCACCCCGTACGGGAGCGCCTGCGCGGCCAGCTGATGACCGCACTGTTCCGCTGCGGCCGACAGGCCGACGCCCTCTGCCTGTACGAGGAGGGCCGCCGCGTCCTCGCCGACGAACTCGGCATCGACCCGGGCCCCGAACTGCGTGCCCTGCACCAGGAGATCCTCGCCGCTACCCTGCCGGCCCCCGCCGCCCCCGAACACCTGACGACCACCCTCACCGCCGAGCCGCCCGCGCCGCGTCCGGCCCCGGCCGGTCGGGCGCCGGTCGGTCCGGCCCCCGTCGGTTGGACTTCGGTCGATCAGGCCTCCGCCGTCCCCGGCCCCGCCGCCCGCCCGGTCCCGGCTCTGCTGCCGGCCGCGCCGGGCGACTTCACGGGCCGCCAGGCCCAGAGCCGAGACGTGCTGGACGCCCTCGACAGCCACCAGGACGTCGTCATCACCGGAGCCCACGGCACCGGAAAGTCCGCACTCGCCCTGAAGGCCGCCGAACAGGCCCGCCCCGCCTTCCCCGACGGACAGCTCTACGCCGATCTGCGCACCCCCGACGGCACCCCCCGCACCCCGGCCCAGGTCCTCGGCTGGTTCCTGCACGCCCTGGGTGCCGCCCCCGGGCGGATCCCCGACGGCCTCGACGAGCGCGCCCAGCTCTACCGCACGCTCCTCGCCGGCCGCCGCATGCTGATCGTCCTCGACAACGCCGCCGACGACGCCCAGGTACGCCCCCTGCTTCCCGGCGGCGGCGCCACCCGCACCCTCGTCACCGGCATCCGCCCGGGCCTCGCCTCTCTCGAAGGCACCCGGCTGGTCCGACTGGGCCCCATGACCCCCGCCGAGGCGACCGGTCTCCTCGCCCGGATCGCCGGCCCCGACCGGCTGGCCGCCGACCCCGAAGCGGTCGCCCGCATCGCCGAATACTGCGACCGGCTCCCGCTCGCCCTGCGCATCGCGGCGGCCCGCCTCGCCGACCGCCCCGACCGGCCGGCCGCCCACCTCGCCGCCCGCCTCGCCGCCGAGGACCGCCGGCTCGGCGAACTGCGCATCGGCAGCCTCGACGTCACCACCGGACTGCGGCACGCCCTGACCGCCCTCGACCCGTCCACCGCCACGGCGTTCGCCGTCCTCACCGCCACGGACCTCCCCACCTTCACACCCCCGGACGCGGCCGCCCTCCTCGACCTGCCGCTCCACGAGGCCGAGGACGTCCTGGACCGGCTGGCCGACGCCCGCCTCCTGGAACCCCGGCCCGCCGACAACATCGTCCCGCAGTTCCGCCTGATGCCGCTGGTCAGGCTGTTCAGCCGGACCCGCGTCCTCACGGCGGTCTGAACTCCCGCTCCCCGGCGGCCCGGTGGTTCCCCCACCGGGCCGCTTCCCCATGCGCGGACTCACCCGCAGCCGCCGGCGTGCCCCTCGTCCAGGCCGTAGGTGGCGATGTACCCGTTGTCCGCGGTGCCCCGCGTGGCCAGTTCGTTCAACGCGTCGACATAATCCGCGAGAATCTCCGCCCACGGCGTTCCGCTGTCCCGCAGCAGCAGTTCCTGATCCACTGCCGCACTGCGCTCGATCTCCGTCAGAATTTCCAGGGGGTGCTGGACCAGGGGCTTCTCGAACATCATTCCTCCTGTGGGTGTCGGGCCCCGTTCAGGTCCCGCACCAACAGATTCGGCTCGCCCCCTGTACGCGTTCTCCGGTCCACCCGTATCCCTCGATACAGACGTCGTACACATCCAGTACAGAGGTGGCCCCGAAATTCCTCCCATGGACACGAACACGGTCGCGGCCGCACCCACCGAAATCAGGGAAGCGGTGATCGCCGGCGGCACCCTCACCGCCTGGATCGCCGCCGCCAGACTGGCCTCCGCCTGCCGCGGGACGGTTCGTGTCACGGTTCTCGAAACCCCGCACCGCCCCGCACACCGCGTCCCCGCCCTCGCGCCCACGGTGCAGCGCGATCTCTTCGACCGCCTGGGAATTCCCGAGAACGAATGGATGCGCGCGAGTTCGGCGTCCTTCAGCGCGGCCGTCAAATATTCGAACTGGGGCGGTGGGGAACACCATTTCTACATTCCGCAGGACGGGACGCCGCCGGACTGCGAGGGATTTCCCCTGTCCGATTTCTGGCTCCTCCGCCGACGGACCGGCCGGACGGTCGAACCCCCCGACTACGCCTGCTTCCGTGAACCGCCGCTCATGGACGCCCGGAAATCCCCCCGCTGGCTGGACGGCCGGGCGGCGATTCCGTACGGCTGGCACGCGGACACCACCATGCTGACCCATTTCCTGCGCAGAAAGGCGATGGAGACCTGCGGCGTGCGCATGGTGACCGGCGAGCTCCTCGGCGCCCACCGCGACGCGAGCGGCATGCTGACGGCCCTGCACACCACCCGCGGAGACCTGACGGGCGACTTCTTCCTGGACTGCACCGGCCACGAGAGCGGACTGCTGGCCGGCCTCCTCGGCGAACCCTTCCTCAGCGCGGCCGACCACCTCCTCGCCGACAGCATGCTGTCGCTCACCGTCCCGGACGACAGCGGCCTGCACGGCGTCGAGCCGTACACCACGGCCACCGCCCTCGCGCACGGCTGGACCTGGCGCCGCCCCCTGCTCGGCCGCTACGGCGCGGGCCTCGTCTACGCGAGCGCCCTGACCACCCCGGACGAAGCCGCCCGGAGCCTGCGCAGGACACTGGGCCTGCCCCGCGAGCCCACGGAGCTCACCCACACCCCCCTCCGCGCCGGCCGTACCAGGCGCGCCTGGGTCAAGAACTGCGTGGCCCTCGGTGCGGCCGCCTGGTCCACCGACCCCTTGGCCGACGACCAGCGCGCCACGCTCGACCTGCTCGACCGCCTGATCCGGGACCTCCCGTCCCTCGATACCCGTGAAGTCCCCGCGCCGCGCTTCAACCGGGCGGCCGCCGCCCACTACCGCGACGCCCTCGACCTCGCCCAGCTCCGCTACGCGGCCTCACCGCGCACGGACGGCCCGTTCTGGGCTCAGCAGCGCACCCTGCCCCTCTCCGACGCCCTGCACGCCACCGTGGAAGCACACCGGGCCGGCCTGTCCGTCACACCCGGGGAGGCTCCGCTGCGCGCCCTCCTGACCGCCCTCACCCCGCACACCGCGTCCCCGCCCCCGGCCCTCTCCCACCACCCCCACGCCGTTCGTACGGCCGAAGACCACTTCACCCGGATCAAGCGGCAGCAGCGGATCCTTCTGGAAACCCTGCCCCCGGCCCACACCTACCTGGACCGCCTCCACGGCCGGATCCCTCAGGGCGACGACTCGCTCGCGACGGTCTGACGGGTCCACCGCGCCAAGTGGGGTGAAACCGGCCGCAGATGAGTACGTTGAGCCGAGCGGCCCCGGCCGGAGCCGGAGCCGGGGCCGACGGACCGCAGCGAGGAACCCATGGACCACCGCACCACCGACGCCCGCCACCGGCAGGGCGTCGCCTTCCGGGACCTGCACCACGGCCCCCGGCCCTTCGTCGTCCCCAACCCCTGGGACGCGGGCAGCGCGCGCATCCTGGCCGGCTTCGGCTTCGCCGCCCTCGCCACCACCGGCGCCGGCCTCGCCCACGCCCTCGGCCGCCCCGACGGCCGGGTCGGCCGCGCCGAGATCCTCGACAACGCCCGCCAGATCGTCGAGGCCTGCGGCCTGCCCGTCACCGCCGACCTGGAGAGCGGCTTCGGGGACAAGCCCGAGGACGTCGCCGAGACCATCCGCCTCGCCGCCGACGCGGGACTGGTCGGCGGCTCGATCGAGGACTCCACCGGACGCGACGAGGACCCGGTGCGCCCGCTCGCCGAAGCCGTGGAGCGGGTGGCCGCGGCCGTGGAGGCCGCCGAGCGCCTCGGCTTCCCGTTCACCGTCACGGCCCGCGCCGAGAACTTCTTCCTGGGCCGGCCCGACCTCGACGACACCATCCGCCGCCTCCAGGCGTACGAGGCGGCCGGCGCCCACGTGCTCTACGCCCCTGCCCTGCCCGACGCCGACGCCGTCCGGGCCGTCTGCTCCTCGGTGACCCGGCCCGTCAACGTCCTGATGGGCGGCGCCCTCAAGCTGTCCGTCACCGAGCTCGGCGCCCTCGGGGTGCGCCGGATCAGCACCGGATCGGCCCTGTCCCGAGCGGCGCTCGGCGCCCTCACCCGGGCCGCTCGTGAGATCACCGAGTACGGCACCTTCGGCTTCGGGGCGGACGCCCTGCCCTACGCCGAGGCCAACGCGCTGCTCGCCGAGGGGACGGCCACCGCCGACCACCACCGGTCCCACTGACGGGCGCAGGCCAGAGCCAGGGGCGCGCGGGCGCTACAGCTCGGCCTCCAGCTGCGCCAGGTGCTCGGCCACCCGCTGCGCGGTCGGCCCGTGCATCTCGTCGGTGACGCGGCCGTCGACGAGGAAGATGACGCGGTCCGCGTACGAGGCCGCCACCGGGTCGTGAGTGACCATGATCGTGGTCTGCCCCTGCTCGTCGACCAGACCGCGCAGCAGCCTCAGCACGGTCCGGCTGGAGCCTCTGTCCAGGGCCCCGGTCGGTTCGTCGGCGAACAGCACCTTCGGGCGGCTGATCAGGGCCCGGGCGATGGCCACACGCTGCTGCTGGCCGCCGGACAGCTGGGAGGGCAGGTGGCCGCCCCGCTCGCCGAGCCCGACCTGCGCGAGCGCGGCCCGTACCTCGGCGGGGTCCGGCCGGCGGCCGGCCAGCCGCAGCGGCAGCCCCACGTTCTGCTCCGCGGTGAGCGCGCCGATCAGGTTGAACGCCTGGAAGATGAATCCGATCCGGTCCCGGCGCAGTTCGGTCAGTGCCTTCTCACCGAGCGGGCCCAGATCGACGTCGTCCACGACGACCCGGCCCGAGTCGGGCCGGTCGATCCCCGCCGCGCACTGCAGCAGGGTGCTCTTGCCCGAGCCCGAGGGGCCCATCACGGCGGTGAAGGTGCTGTGTTCGAAGCTCACGGAGATCCCGTCGAGGGCGCGCACCTGCGCCGACGACCCGGCCGCGAAACACCGGCTGACGCCTTCGAGCCTGACTACCTGGTTGTCTTGCATGCCCAACACCTACAACACACCTAGGCCGCCGCCTGCGCCCGGTACCGCCCCGGAGTGATGCCGAACTCGCGGCTGAAGGCGTGCGACAGTGCGTACGAGGTGCCGTACCCGACCCGGCGGGCCACCGCCGACAGCGGGTCCCCGGTGTCCCTGAGCAAGGTGGCGGCGAGGTTCAGCCGCCACCAGGTGAGGTACGCCATCGGCGGACGGCCGACCAGCGCGGTGAACCGCCGGGCCAGGGTCGGCCGCGACACCCCCGCCTCGGCCGCCAGGCGCTGGTTGGTCCACGGGGCCGCCGGGTCCGAGTGCAGCGCGCGCAGGGCGGCGGCCGCCACCGGATCGCCCAGTACGGCCGGCCACGCCCCGGTGCGGCCCTCGTCCATCCAGGAGCGGATCATGTAGACGAGCAGGAGGTCGAGCAGGCTGGGCACCGCGATGCAGGCGCCCGGCCGCCGCCCGTCCAGCTCCCGGCCCAGCAGGCCGATGGCGGCGCGGAGTTCGGGATGGGTGCCCGCCCGGTTCGGCAGGTGCACGACCTCCGGCAGCTCCGCCATCAGCGGGTGCACCCGGCTGCGGTCGAGCCGGTACTTCCCGCACAGCACCTCCACCGCACCGGAGCCGTCCTGCGGCCGCGCCGCCGCCCCGGCGGCCAACCGCTCGAAGGGCACGGCCCGTTCCACTGCCGCCGCGTCCGCGGGTCCGTCGGCCATCACGTGCCCGCTCCCGTGCGGCAGCAGCACCGCGTCACCGGGGCCCAGCACGACGGGGGAACCCCCGTCGGGCAGCAGCCAGCAGCTTCCCTCCAGTACGACGTGGAAGCCGGCGCCGTCGTACGGTGCGAGCCGCGTGCACCAGCGGCCCCCCACCCGCACCCGGTCCGAGGAGGGCCGCCCGATCCGCACGGCCGAGATCGCATCGCTCACCACGTCCATCGGGCCAGATTAGATGAGACGCCCTCGTATTCCGGTGAGCCCAGCGAGCATTGAGAGCCTCACCGGCTCTTTCTAGGGTCGAAGCCATGAACAGCGAGAACGTACAGCGCACCGTGCTGGGAGACGTAGAGGTCATCCGGATCGTCGAATGGGCGGGTCCGTTCGTACCCGCCCGCGCCCTCGTCCCGCAGTCCGGGACGGACGTGTGGAAGGACAACGAGGACTGGCTGGCCCCGGACCACTGGCGACCGGACGAGGACCTGGCGGTGGTGGCCCTGCAGACCTGGGTCCTGCGCAGCGCCGGACGGACGGTCCTCGTCGACACCGCGGTGGGCAACGGGCGCGAACGCCCCGGCTCGCCGCAGTTCCACCACTGGCAGGGCGACTTCCTGGGACGACTGGCCCAGGCCGGGATCCGCCCGCAGGACGTCGACACCGTCGTCAACACCCACCTCCACGGCGACCACGTCGGCTGGAACACCCACGACGTCGACGGGCAGTGGACACCGACGTTCCCGGGCGCCCAGTACCTCATCCCGGCGGCCGACGATTTCCACTTCGGCCCCGGCAACGCGTACGGCAAGGGGCTGCGCCAGGACGACCGGCTCATCTACGAGGACAGCATCGCGCCCGTCCACCGCTCCGGGCAGGCCGTGCTCTGGGAGGGCACGCACCGCATCGACGAACACCTCACCCTGGAGTCCGCACCCGGCCACACCCCCGGCTCCAGCGTCCTGCGCCTCGACTCCGGCGACGACCGGGCGGTCTTCGTCGGCGACATCCTGCACAGCCCCGTACAGATCCTGCGGCCCTCCTGCAACAGCTGCTTCTGCCTGGACGCGGATCAGGCGGTGGCCACCCGCCGACGGATCCTCGAACGGGCCGCGGACACCCGCGAGTTGGTGGTCCCCGCGCACTTCGGCGGGGCGGGCGCGGTGGAAGTCCGGAAGGCGGGCGAGGCCTTCGCCGTCACCCGTCGAGACCGGTGGTGAGCAGCCCGAAGACGTGGGCCGTCCTCCCCGCCGCCCAGCGCGACCGGGAGGCAGCCGGCCCGGTCCTCGCCCTCACGGTCACCGGCCGCGAAGCCGAGGTGGAGCGCCTGCGCGCCGAAGGCACCCCCGTCACCATGCCCGCGCCCACCGCCTAACGGGCGGCGGGGGCCCCTTCGGTGTCGAAGGTGTAGAACTTGCGGTGGTCCAGCATGTCGGCCGGGGTCACGTTGTTCCACGGCCGCATGGTGCCGCGCAGGTCGACCACGTTCGGCGTCGGGGTGGCGGGCAGGTAGGTGGACTGCGGGTGCCGGACCTGCCACTCGGCCCAGAGCATGTCGATGAAGGCGTGGTGCATCCAGAAGACCGGGTCGTTGGGAGACGCCGCGGTGGCCATGTGGCCGCCGATCCACACGTGGACGCGGTTGTGGAGGTTGGCCCCGCGCCACCCTTCCAGGTGGTTGCGGAAGCCGCCGGAGGAGCTGTTCCAGGGGGCCATGTCGTACTCGGGCATGGCGAGGACGGCGTTCACCTCGGCCTTCGTCGGCAGCTCGGGTGTGCCCGTGCCGAGGGTGCGCCGCAGGTACTGGCGCTGGTCCACCCCTACGGTGATGGCCCACTTGCCCGCCGGGTAGGCGAACGGCCCGTCCAGTACCTGCCCGTCCCGGGCGCGGCTGGTGCCGCCCATGAAGTCCGCGGCCCAGAGGGAGGAGCCAGGGGTCCGGTCGACGGTCCAGTCCCAGTACGGGAGCGAGACCTTCGGATCCACCTTCTGCAAGGCCGCTTCGAAGTCCAGCAGGAAGCGGCGGTGCCAGGGGAGGAAGGAGGGGGCGCGGTGGCCGACCCGGTCGCCGAAGTCTGAATCGCTCATGAGGAAGGCGTTGTGGGCGTTGACGTACCGGTCGTAGACGCCCGTCCGCTTGAGTTCGAGCACCGCGTTGGTGAAGGCGCGCTTCTCCTCGGCGGTGAGCTTGGCCTGATTCTTGCGGACGGTCACAGCGTGTCACCCTTCGGCGTGAACGGGACGAGGGCGGCGCCCTGCAGGTCGCGGATGGCGGCGCGGGCGGCCGAGATGGGGTCCGGAAACGTCTCGTAGTGGTTGACGACGGTGACCCAGCTCTTGTCGGCGTTGGCCATCAGGTGCAGCTCGTTGCCGTCGATCTTGATGACGGGCGTGCCGACGCCGTGGTGGCCGCCCGCGCCGAGGGTGATCTGGATACGGCGGCCTTCGTAGACCTCGTCGATGGTGCCGGTGGGTATGGAAGCGGGGGACCCGGAGGCGCCCGCCGCCGGGTCGGCGGCCGACGACGAGCAGGCGGTCAGCCCCAAGGCGGTGGCTGCGCCGGCAGTGATGCCCAAGGCATGACGGCGAGTGATCTTCTTCATGGCTTGAAGTGGTATCAGAAGCCCGTGAACGGCTGATCAGCGCCCCGGACTTCCACGGATCGGCCCGCTCGCGGGACGCCGGTCGGCCCCGGCCGCGCGACACCTGCGACTGAGCGCTTCACCTGGCGGGCTTCGCCGGCTGAAGCGCTCACGCGAACCACTCGGCCGTCTCTGAGATCACTCCTGGCAGCTGTCCCGTTGGCGGAGGTCGGGGGTGTCTTGTCGGCCGAGCTCAGCTGGTGTGAGCGGGGCGCGAGTCAGGGAGGGTGCTGGCCGGCCAGAGGCTGTCGGGGAAGGCGGCATCGTCGGAGTCGCTGTCAGGCATGAGGGTGGTGAGCATCTGCTGGGCGGTCTTCGCGTGGTCGGCGGCGCGGGGCAGCATAACGCTCTCGTAGGCGTCGAGGGCCTCGTCGATGCTGGAGTGGGCAATGACGGCTTGGGCGAGCTCGGCGCCGTCGAGCAGGGCAAGGTTGGCGCCGACGCCGACGGGCGGCATCAGGTGGGCGGCATCGCCGAGCAGGGTGATGCCGGGGACGCGCTGCCAGGAGTGGGGAACGGGAAGGACGAACACGGGCCGGTTGACGAAACCGCCATCGTTGTCGCGCACGATGTCCAGCAGGCTCTCGTGCCAGCCCTGGTACTGGGCGAGGAGGCGCGCGCGTACTGCGTGGGTGTCTGCGAGGTCGAGGCCGGCATGCCAGTCGCGGGGGCCGCGGAAGTTGATGTAAGCGCGGACGTGTCCATTGTTGTTGCGCTGCAGCACCAGGCTGCGGCGGCCTGCCTTGGCCGACATGGTGCCGCGACCGACCAGGTGAGCGATGTCGGGGTGACGGTGGTCGACGTCGTCGAAGTGGGCTTCCACCAACGTGACACCGACGTAGAAGGGTTGGGCGTCGGAGAGCGCGGGGCGCACTCGGGACCAGGCACCATCGGCGCCGATGACCAGGTCGAAGTCTTCTCCCGTGCGGTCATGGTGGTGCAGGCGGGCGGTGCCACGGGGCAGTGGGGTGACGGCCCTTACGGAGTGGCCCCAGCGGACCGTGTCGGGGGCGAGAGAGTCCAGCAGCAGCGCGCGAAGCTGTCCCCGGTCGATCTCAGGCCTGCTCAGATCGTCGTCGTCGGCCTGGTCGTGGCGTATCAGGGTCGCGTGGCGGTCGTACAGGCGCCACTCCTGGCCTTCAGGCCGGGACAGGGCGAGGAACTGGTCGAACAGTCCGGCTGCGTGCAGGGCTGCCTGGCCTGTGTCTTCGTGGATGTCGAGAGTGCCGCCCTGCGAGCGGGAGTGGGGGTCGGTCTCACGCTCGAAGACCGTGACCGGCACGCCGTGCTGCTGCAGGACACGAGCGCAGACGAGGCCGCCTAGGCCGGCGCCGGCGATCGCGATGCGAGGTGCGGTGGACATGAGGGTCACGCTCCGTTCGACGGTTGAGGAGAGGGCCGGTGTCTTGTGGTGGCGCCCTGCTTCAGGCAGGCGGATCACTCGTTCCGGTGCGGGAACGCGTGCTGGGGTTCCGGCAGTTGGGTGCTGGTCAGGCGTCCCCACTCACAGAAGCACAGCAGATCTAAAAGTACAACTGCTCCGATTTTCTACTCGACCTCCTTTGTGATCGAATCTCCTCAAGGAGGTAAGGTGGGGGCGTGACCGAGACAACGACAGGACGCCGCGAACGCAAGAAGGCCCAGACGAGGCAGGCCCTGGCGGATGCCGCATTGCGGCTGTTCACCGAGCACGGCTTCGACAACGTCGGCGTACGCGAGGTGGCGGAGGCGGCCGACGTCTCGCTGAGTACGCTCTTCAAGCACTTCCCCAGCAAGGAAGCCCTGGTCTTCGACCTGGACGCGGACATCGAGGGCGCCCTGGTCGCCGCCGTTCGCGACCGAGCCCCCGGCCAGCCCGTGCTGCACGCCCTGCGCGACCACATGGTGCACACCCGAACCGCCGTGCGGACCGACGACCCGACTTTCGTCCTCGTCGAATCCACCCCCGCGCTGCGCGACTACGCCCGACGCATGTGGTCGCGCCACGAGAACACGCTGGCCACCACCCTCGCCGAGGCCACCGGGCTCGCCCCCGACGCCCCCGCCGTCACCGGCCTGGCACGCTTCGCCCTGCAAACTCCCGGCATCGCCCGTGCAAGCGAAGACCCGGCCAGGACCATGCGCGACCTGTTCACCCTGCTGGAACATGGCTGGGCCGCCACCCCCCTGGCACAACAGGAAGACCGCCCGCGTCGGAACGGGTGACCGCGACCTCTCCAAAGGTCGCAACGCTCTCGCCGAATGAACCACTGTGTGACTGAGCGCTCGACTTGGCCCGTCTGGCCAATCAGAGCGCTCAGCTGGAGCCCGCATCCAGAGCCATCCGGTCGGAAGCTAGCGACCCACCGTGCTCCAGTCAGCGGGGGCAGGCGGCACCGTACGGCCTGCGATGTGTTCGCGGAGGCGCCGGGTCAGTTCTGGCAGATCGTAGGCAGGGAAGCTGACCTGCAGGAGGCGCAGGGCGAAGTCCGACGGCTGGTCGCCCTGAAACATTGCCGCGTCCATCGGCTTGATCTTCACGTCCCAGGCGTCGGGGGCGGCCCAGTGCGTCATCCGCACGTAGAAGGCATCCCGCGGTCCGGCATTTGCTACGGCCGAGAGGAAGGAGAGTCCGCTGTCGACCGGGAAGTCGATGAGCATCCAGCCGCGGCGGGACTCCACCCACTCCGCCATGTGCGGCAACTTCGCTGGCCAATCCGCGTTGCTCTCGGCCAAGTCCTGGCAGCAGGTGAACGTGTCGATGCCACACTCCCAGATCGCCTGGATAGCTGGTGCGAGCTGCTCGTCGATCTGGGCGTGGAGGTTGCCCACCCGGACAAGAACGGTGGGATGCGTGCCTTCGTAAGACGTCATCGCAGGAGCATAGAAGCGGAGTACGACATCACAAGTAGGCGGAGCCCGCTGGCAACATGCTCCGCTTCAACCAGCCGCGCACCCGCTAGCCGGACACCCCCTGGGAGCGCTCAGCGCCTCAACGACTGCACCACGACCGCCGCCGACAGCAGGAGTCCGGCACCGGCCATCACCTTGGCGGCCGTCGGGCGTTCGCGCGGGTCCGCCCCGGTGGCCAGCAGGAGCTGCAGCGCCGAGGGGAAGAACAGGAACATCCCGGCCATGGCGCCGATGAACGACCACAGCACCAGCAGCGCCGCGATGGTGCCCGCGACGTAGACGAAGCCGGACGGCCGGGCGTACAGGAACAACGGCACGGAGACCACCGCGGCGGTCGCGAAGGCGAGCGCCGGGATGGCGGAACCCGCGAACCATACGATCAGCACCGGTAGGGGGGTGACCACGGCGCACAGCACGAGGCCGAGCTGCCATGGATGAACGCTCGCTCGCGCAGCGGCCTGCATGACCAACCCCCGGACCCGATGACCTGAACGCGTTCAAGCTACCGGATCCGGGGGCGTGCTGCGTCAGCGGGTGCACCGGCCAGCTGGACAGCAGGTCAGCGCGCCAACCGCTACTCTGCGTGCCAACAACAACGCTCAGCGGGGCCAACTCAGCGCTAAGGGGCCAACTCGGCCGCTCAGTCTCAACCACTCCTGCGACGGGTGCCGCGCGGGGTACCGGACTCCGCGGCGGGAGGGCCGGAATCGCTGTGTGGCCAGCTGGGCGCCTCGGAGCGGGTGAATGCGCCCGCCGTACCGGAAGCTCCGTGATCGGACGCCCAGGGCCCCGTTCTGCGCGTCGTATTTATGGTGTATGAGGAAAATTCACCGAATTGCCCCTTGGGGCGCTGGTGCCAGGGGAGCCGAGGCCGGAGGTCACGCGGCTGCCGGTGAGTGGTCGTGCGTCTCAAGGGTCACGATGCAGGAAAAGGCGACCGTCCCCCGCTGCAGCGCGACCACGTCCACGCGCGGCCGGCCCTGTTCGTCGGGCAGCGTAGGCTCCGCCGCGATCGAGCACGGGGCGTCGAACTCGACGTACTGGAAGAACGTCGAGTCGAAGCCGACCGCCCTCGCGTGGGCCGGGGAAACCCGGGCCAGCGCAGACTGGCGGGCGGCTTCCAGCAGCAGCATGCCCGGTACGTGGTCCACCGGGTGGTCGAAGAGGACCGGGTGCGAGGTGTCGGTGCGCAGCAGCCAGCGGGCGGGTCCGTCGCCGGCGGACAGCACCACGTCCGTGTGCCGCTCGCGCGCCACGACGGCTGCCGGTATCGGCGGGGCAGCCCGCCCGGCCGCGGCCATCGCGGCCACGGGGTCCGCGTAGCCGGCGCGCAGCCGCTTGTAGATCGCGGGCGGGTTGCTGGTGAAGCGGGCGCGGGCCGTACCGATCGGCGCGCCGTTCGCGAAAGCCTCGACGTCCATGGTGATCGCGGCCATGCGGGCTGCGCGCCGCACGATGTCCGAGCAGGTGATGCGCAGTTCGACGACGGCCGGGCGGTGCTGGACCCGCATCGCCGCCGGATCGACCGCGTACGTGAAGTACTCCCAGATCAGCTGGTGTCCGAGCGGGACCTCGTAGGCGGCGTGCGAGAGCAGCGGGATGCTCTGCCGCACGGTCTCCGCGAACAGCAGCGGATCGAAGACGCCGCAGCGCGGCTCGTAGAAGGTGTGTGCCACGGGCCAGTGGGCGCTCACGGTGAAGGTGTTCGAACCGCGTCGCTCCCAGCCGGTCAGGAGTACCTCCGCCGGTCTCCGCTTGTGCACGAGCAGTTGGAGCAGGTCCGCCGAGGCGACTCGACGTGACTGCTGTTCAGGAATGGCAGGACGGAGAGGACGGAGGGGACGTAGAGGAAGGGCGGGACGGTCGAGCCGGTCAGGTAAGGCACTGGAACGGACATGCGCAGACTGGATGCTGATCATCGATTCACTCCAGATACGGCCGAGCAAGCCTCGTAGTGACCTCAGTCGCTGGCGGTGGGGGGACCGAGGGCCGTAACATAACGCGTGTTCTTTTTATTTGTCGAGGGAGTTGAGGGCCTGTGCACGAACCGAAGCAGGAACGCGCAGCCAGGACGCGGGAGCAGATCCTGCGAGCAGCAGCAACTCTGATCGAGGAGTACGGGTACCGCGGCACCTCGATGCGGGCGCTGGCCCAGCAGGCCGGAGTCACGTTGGGAGCCGTCTACTTCCACTTCCCCAACAAGGAAGAGCTCGCGCGTGCCGTCATCAACGCGCAGCCCGACACGATCGTGCCGTACCTGGGATCCGCCGGCCTCCAGCGCCTGGTCGACATCACGCTGGTGTGGTCCTGGCGCCTTCGGACGGACCTGCTCCTGCGCGCCGGCGTCCAGCTCGCCGTCGAGCAGCGGGCCCTCGGCGTTCAGGACGACACCTCGTTCCGCGACTGGGAGGAGATCATGGAGGCCTGCCTGAAGGACGCTCAGGCAGCCGGCGAGCTCCTGGACGGGATCGACCCGGCCGAAGTGGCCCAGTTCATCGTCGGTACGTGCACCGGCACCCAGTTGCACTCGCAGCTGATGTGCGGGAGGGCGGACCTCACCGACCGCGTGGTCAGGATGTGGCGGTTCCTGCTCCCGGGCCTGGCCCCTGCCGCGGTCGCGGCCTCCATCGACCTCGACCCGAACCGTGGGAAGGGGGAGTCGATCGCGTGCTGAGCGCCGGCGCCGCCACCGGCGGCGACAGACGCCGGCGCATCGTGGTGGCGGGCGCGACAGGAACCGTCGGAAGACGGACCGTCCGCCTGCTGGCCGCCCGCCACGAGGTCTCGGCGCTGACGAGGGATCCGGTCCGGGCGGCGCGGGCGGGCCTGGCGGGCCGGATCGTGGGCGCCGACAACGACGACCGCCCGGGTCTCGTCCGGGCCTGCGCGGGAGCGGACGCCCTGTTCGTGATCACCGGCGATCCGCTCCGCCTGTCCCACGACGAGAACCTCCTGGCGGCGGCGCGCACCGCCGGCGTACGCCACGTCGTCAAACTGTCCGCGCTCGCCGTCACCGACCCGCGGGCCACGGACGCGATGACGCGGCGGCAGCGCGAGTGCGAGGAGATGGTGCGTACTTCGGGCATGGACTGGACCCTGCTGCGCCCGCGCGCGTTCATGTCCAACGCGCTCGGCTGGGCGCCGGGCGTCCGGCGCGACGGCGCGGTGCGGGCGCTGTACGGAACATCGCGCAACGCCTGCGTCGATCCCCTGGACGTGGCCGAGGCGGCCGCTGCGGTCCTGACCGGACCCGGACACCACCGGGGCGCCTACGCCCTGACCGGCCCGGAGGCACTCTCCGCACGGGATCAGACCGATCGGCTGGCATCCGCGCTGGAGCTGCCCCTGCGCTTCGTGGAACTGACGCTCGACCAGGCGCGCGAGGCATGGAGACGACGCTTCTGTGAGCAGATGGTGCAGGCCCTGACCGAGAGCGCCGCCCGGCAGGCGGCCGGTGCCAAACTCCAGGTCGCCCATGACCTGGAGCGCCTGATCTCCCGCCCGACGCGCACGTTCGGGCAGTGGGCGGCGACCCACGTGGCCGACTTCCGGCGGCCCGTCACGTCGTGAGGAGGATCACCGGGTTCGGCAACCCCAGCCGGGGTTGAATGAGGGCCATGCGATACGAGGGGTTGCTCCAGGGCAAGGCCGTCATGATCACAGGAGCGTCGAGCGGGATCGGGGCCGCTGCGGCCCGACTGTTCGCGCAAGAGGGCGCCGACGTCGTCCTGATGGCGCGCCGGGAAGACCAACTGACCTTATTGGCAAAGGAGATCGTGGAGGGGGGAAGACGGGCGACGGCGGTCGTCGGCGATGTCACCGACCCCGGGGACGTCGAGCGTGCCGTGGCCGCCACGGTCCAGGCGTACGGCCGTCTGGACGGAGCGTTCAACAACGCGGGCTGGGCCACGGCGGGGACCGCGCTGCACGAGACCGACGACGAGGTGTTCGACCGTGTCATCGACGTGAACCTGCGCGGGGTCTGGAACTGCCTCAAGCATCAGATACGCGCCATGCTCGCCGCCGGCTCCGGCGGCTCCATCGTGAACACGGCCAGTGTGGCGGGAGTGCTCGCGACGGGAGCCACCGCCTCCTACATCGCGGCCAAGCACGGGGTGGTCGGTCTGACGAAGGCCGCCGCCGACGAATACGGCGATCAGGGCATCCGTGTGAACTCGCTGGTCGTGGGGAGCACGCTCACCGAACTCATGCAGCAGGTGCTCCACGACACCCCCGCATTGGAGGAGCCCTTCGTCTCCCGTTCCGCGCAGAAGCGGATGGCGCGGCCCGTGGAGATCGCGCAGGCCGCGGCCTGGCTCCTCAGCGGCCGGTCGTCTTTCCTCACGGGCGCCGCGGTGCCCGTCGACGGCGGCTGGACCGCCAGGTAACCGCGAGGCTCCACAAGGCAGCCGGACGCCCACCAGGGCGGCGCCCGGCTGCCTCTTTTTTGCCCTCAGAAGA
Organism: Streptomyces sp. NPDC006463; assembly: GCF_042870715.1. Taxonomy (NCBI): domain Bacteria; kingdom Bacillati; phylum Actinomycetota; class Actinomycetes; order Kitasatosporales; family Streptomycetaceae; genus Streptomyces; species Streptomyces sp. NPDC006463. The sequence continues at coordinate 113,920 of NZ_JBIAHP010000020.1, forward strand.
AAAACGAACGCTAGCTATGTAATCTTGCCGGGGACGTAACCCCACAGTCGTCCCCCAGATCTGACGGGCCATCCGAGGTGCGGCGGGCGGTACAGGAGCGCGGAAACACTCATGACGGACACGACTGCGGTCCTGCTCGCCACGGAGACGGACGAGCAGCGCTCGGCCCGCTTCGAGCGGGACGCCGCCTGCCACCGAACCCTGCTGAACGCCCACGCCGTCCGCCTGACCTGCAACTTCGCGGACGCGGAGGATCTGGTCCAGGAGACGTACGCCAGGGCGTACCGCAGCTTCCACCAGTTCCGCCCCGGCACCAACCTGCGGGCCTGGCTGCTGCGGATCCTCACCAACGCCTTCCTCACGGCCTACCGGAAGCAGCAGGTGGAGCCGCGCATCGCGCACACCTCGGACATCGAGGACTGGCAGCTCGCCGGCGCCGCCTCCCACACATCCGTGGGTCTGCCCACGCCGGAGTCCCAGGTCATGGACCGGATCCCCGACCCCGTGATCGTCGAGGCGTTCCGGGCGATACCGGGCGACTTCCGGACGGTCGTCTACCTCGCCGATGTCGAGGGCCTGCCGTACGAGGAGATCGCCGAGCGGGTCGGCATTCCGTACGGCACCGTCAACTCCCGTCTGCACCGCGGGCGCAGGCGCCTGCGGAGCCTGCTCGACGGACACCTCGGCTACCGATCCGGCTGAAGCCGGCAGCGCGACGGGCGTGCGGCGGGCGTGGCCCTGTCGGCGGTCCGGGCTGGCGGGGTGTCTCCACTGTGGCGTTCACTTTCAATTCATTGCAACGAACAGGGTGGGGTTTGTTGCGTTAGGCTTTAGGTCGGTGCAACGATTTCCTGACCTTGACCTGCAATGATGGCAATTTTGCGCAACGAGTGTGTTGCCCAGTCTTTGAACGCAACGTAGCTTTTCCCTCATCGGAAAGAGCGGGCCGACGGAGCGCCCGCTACTGATGAAGGAGAACGCCTTGCAGAAGTTCGACACCGCCGCGCCGATCGCCGCCGTCCTGGACATCCCCGCGGGACGTATCCGGTTCATCGCCGCCGACCGGGCCGACACCACGGTCGAGGTCCTGCCCGCGGATGCCTCCAAGGGCCGTGACGTGAAGGCGGCGGAGCAGATCGAGGTCGGATACGCCGACGGCGTCCTGCGGATCGGGGCCCCGGCCGCGAAGAACCGGATCCTCGGCAACTCCGGTTCCGTCGAGGTGACGGTCCAGCTGCCGGCCGGCTCCCGCGTCGAGGCGAAGGCGGCCCTCGGCGAACTGCGCGGCGTCGGACGTCTCGGCGACGTCGCCTTCGAGGCCGCACAGGCCACCGTCAAGCTCGACGAGACCGACAGCGCCCACCTCACCCTGCAGGCCGGTGACGTCTCGGTCGGCCGCCTGGGCGGCCCCGCTCAGATCAGCACCCAGAAGGGCGACCTGCGCATCACCGAGGCCGTGCGCGGCACGGTCGAACTGCGCACCGAGGCCGGTGACATCTCGGTCGGCGTCGCCCGCGGAGTCTCCGCCTCGCTGGACGCGGGCACCTCTTACGGCCGCATCCACAACGCGCTCAACAACACCGACGGCGCCGCCGCCGGCCTGAACATCCACGCGACCACCGCCTACGGCGACATCACTGCCCGCAGCCTCTGAAAAGCCTGGCCCCGACGCGGCACCGACCGTGCCCACCTCGCCGGCGCCCTCGCTCAAGCCCCCCATTCCATGATCATCACTGTCATGATGGCGCCTTCGTGAAGATCACTATGCCCAGGACCAACCCCGAGGTAGGACAACAAGAATGACCACCACTCAGGACTACCAGGCCGCAGAACTGCTCTTCCGCCGCCCCACCCGCCCCGGCGAGCTCGTCGTCGGCGACAAGGTCAGGCCGCAGTGGATCGTTGGGGGCGCCCGATTCTGGTACGCGGTGAGCAATGGCGTCGGCAGACGGTTCGTACTGGTCGACCCGGCGGCGGGCACCCGCGAGCCGGCCTTCGACCACACCCTGCTCGCCGCCGCGCTGTCCGCCGCCTCCGGGCAACAGGTCGACCCCGAGGCCTTGCCGTTCATAGCCATCGAACTGGCCGAGAACTCAGTGGGGTTCGCCGCGCTCGGTGAGTACTGGCGCTGCCACCTCGACAGCTACACCTGCGAGCGGGCCGAGTTCACGCCGCCGGGCAGCCCCCTGGACGTGCCGTCACCCGACGGGAAGGTCGCCGTGTCCCAGCGGGGGCACGACCTGTGGGCGCGCTCGCTGTCCGACGGCCGCGAGTGGGCGCTGACCACCGACGGCGAGACCGACCACCGGTACGGCTCCGGCCCGGACTGCACGAGCAACTCCACCCTGCTGCGCAAGATCGGCCTGCCGCACCTGCCGCCCGCGGTGGCCTGGTCGCCCGACTCGACGAAGGTGCTGGCGCATCGGACCGATGAGCGCAGCGTCCGGCAGACCCACCTCGTGGAGGCCAGGCCGGCCGACGGCGGCGCGCCCCTCGCGCACACCCAGCGGTACGCCTACGCCGGGGACGAGAACATGCCGCTGGCCGAGCTTGTCGTGCTGGACGTCGCCGAGGGCACGGTGGTCCGCGCGCAGGCCGAGCCGCTGCTCATGCCGCAGTTGTCGCCGATCGCGACCAAGTGGGCGTGGTGGGCTCCGGACGGCTCGGCGGTGTACTACCTCGGCCGGCCCCGCGACCTGCGCACGCTCACCCTGCACCGGCTGGACCCGGCCACCGGCGAGGTCACCACCGTGCTCAGCGAGACCGGGACCACCCGTGTGGAGCCCAACCAGTGGATGTACGAGCCGCCGATCGTGCGCGTGCTGGCCGACGAGGTGCTGTGGTACTCGCAAGCCGACGGCTGGGGCCACCTGTACCGGTACGACCTGCGCACCGGCGCACTGCTCGGACAGGTCACCTCCGGGCAGTGGGCGGTGCGGCAGATCCTGCGCGTCGACGAGGCCGAGCGGGTGGTGTACTTCACCGCCTCCGGGCTGGTCGACGAGGATCCGTACCGGCGCACGGTCTGCCGCGTCGGTCTGGACGGCTCCGGCTTCGCCAAGGTCACGGACGACGAGCTGGACCACGTCGTCACCTTGTCGGAGAACCAGGAGTACTTCATCGACTCCGCGTCCACCGTCGACACCCCGCCGGTGTCCCGCGTCCGTGACTGGGCCGGCCGGGTGCTGGTCGAGCTGGAGAGCGCCGACATCAGCAAGCTCACCGCCACCGGATGGACGGCGCCGGAACGGTTCTGCGTCAAGGCCGCCGACGGGGAGACGGACCTTTACGGAGTGCTGTACCGGCCGCGCGGGTTCGACCCCGCCCAGCGCTACCCGGTGGTGGACAACGTCTACCCCGGCCCGCAGGTCAACCGGGTCGCCCCCTCCTTCGACCCCGGCGGGTTGGGCCTCGACGCGGAACCCCTCGCGGCGCTCGGCTTCGTGGTGGTGGCGCTGGACGGGCGAGGCACCCCGGGGCGGAGCAAGTCCTTCCACGACGCCTCCTACGGCCACCTGGCCGACGCGGGCTGCCTGGCCGACCACGTCGCGGCGCTGCGGCAGCTGGCCCTGACCCGGCCGTGGATGGACCTGGACCGGGTGGGCACGTTCGGCCACTCCGGCGGCGGGTTCGCCGCAGCCCGGGCGATGCTGGACTTCCCCGAGGTGTACAAGGCCGGCGTCGCCCTCTCCGGCTCCCACGACGCCCGCTACTTCAACCTGGGCTTCGTGGAGACCTACGACGGCGCGGACAACCCCGAGGCCTGGGCCCGTTCCTCCAACGTGGACCTCGCGGACCGGCTGGCGGGCAAGCTGCTGCTCATCCACGGCGAAATGGACGACCAGGTCCACCCGGACCACACGCTGCGGCTGGCCGACCGGCTCATCGCCGCCGACAAGGACTTCGAGCTGCTCATCGTCCCCGGGGCCGAGCACACGCTCCTCGACTGCCTGGCCTACGTCCGCAAGCGCAGCTGGGACTTCCTGGTGCGCGAGCTGACGGGCACGCAGCCCCCCGCCTACCGCCCCGCCCCCATCGCCATCGGCCCCGAGCTGCTCGGCGAGCTGTTCGGCTGAGCGCGGGCCGCCTCCCGCAACTCGTCCCGCCCGGGGGCGGCGCACTCCGACACCGCGTCGGAGTGCGCCGCCCCGTCGGCGTTCTCGTGGCGCCGGCGTTCGCCCAGGACCGAGGCCCGACGCCCGCTTCGCACCGTGCGTCACGGACAGGACACCGGGGCCGGTGCCGGGTCAGGGCGCCCGGTCGCCGTCCGAGATGCCCGGCAGGACCACGTCCCAGATCCGGGTGAGCTGCTGCTCGGCGCTGTCGCCCCGGGCGCCGGGGGACTTGGCGCGGCTGCGGGCGTGCGCCTCGGCGCCCGTGACGAGGTAGGCCACCAGGGCGAGGACCGCCTTGTGGTCCGCGCCCTGGCGCAGCTCGCCCTCCGCCGCCTGCGTGAGGAGGCAGTCGAGGGTGGGCAGCCACAGGGAGGGCCACAGGGCCGGGCCGTCCACACGCTCACGTGCGAGCCGTGCCGCGGCGCGCACGGTGGCGTCCGTCTCCAGCAGCCTCGCGATCTCCAGGCTCAGGGCGACCACGGACCGCAGGGGCGGTTCCCGGCGCGCGGCCGTACGCTCCGCAGCGGCCCGCACGGCGGATGCGCCGCGTGCGAGGACGGCGTCCGCCAGGTCCTCCTTCGACGGGAAGTGAAAGGTCAGGGCCCCGGTGGAGATGCCGACCGTCTTGCTGATCCGGGCCAGCGTGGTGGCCTCGTATCCCGTGCAGTCGAACGCCGCCGCGGCGGCCTGCACCAGGGCCTCCCGGGTACGGGCGGCCCTCTCCTGTTTCACCATGGGCTGTCTCCGGTTTCCACCCACCCGGGTCGATGGCCGGACCGGCGGGGCCGCACGGTTGCTGAGCAGGCGCACCGTGGGTGGGGCCGGTGCGCGCGTGTGTCTCTTCGGCCGGTGGTGGGCCGGCGGCGGCATGGGGGGCCTGGGACCGGCGATTTCTCGCCAGGGGCGCACGCGGGCCCTGCGCCGGACGCGCGGGAGCGGCCACATGTCACCTCCGGTGCCGACGCGTTCGGTTCCGCTCGGTCAGTTGTGCCGGTCGTTCCGGCACAAGGTCAACTGGTGAGAGGGCCTTCGCCTTCCCGGACTGCCACTGATCGGACCGGAACTGGCGGGTTCCCGACCACGCCGTGCGGCGACGGCGGCCCGGCGAAACCCGCGGCGGTCGGTGGCGAGGGGCCCGCGAGCGGCAGGCCGGGGCCGGTCGAGGACCGAGTGGATATCGCCGCTCAAAAAAAAGAGAACGTTCGTTATGATATGGCGAGCAGTCACGCCAGGGGGAGTGCAGCATGGCGAAACACCGGGCACCTCGCGCGCCGGGGCCGGATCGGGACGGGCCGGTCTCCTCCTTCGCCGAAGCGTTGTCCGGTCACTCGTCACGGTCCGGCCGGCGGCGCACCCTCGCCCCAGCCGGTTATGAGGGGGAGTCATGACTCAGGGAGTCACCTTGTGGACCGAGCAGGCCGGCCGGCCGCGGACCGCGCCCGCCGGCCGGCGGGCAGGCGCACCGCCGGCCTCACGCTTCCACCCGAAGAAGACCGACGCGCCCCTCACCCGGGTGCTCGTGGTCGAGGACGACGCGGCCGAAGCCGAGACGAGGGTGCGCGACCTGCGCCGGCAGGGGTACAACGCGAGCAGCGTCGACACCGGGGCGGAGGCGCTGAGGACGCATCAGCACTCCGACCTGGTCCTGCTCGACCTCGACCTGCCCGACATCGACGGCCTGGAAGTCTGCCGGCTGATCCGCGAGGCGGGCGACAAGCCCATCATCTCCGTCACCGCCCGCGACACCGAACTGGACCGGGTCCTCGCCCTGCAGGCCGGCGCAGACGACTGCGTCGTCACCTCCTGCGGCGTACGCGAGATGACGGCGCGCATCGAGGCGGTACTGCGGCGCTCCGGGCCGCGGCCGGAGCCGACCCGCAGCATCTCCCTCGATCCGCTCCACATCGACGTCGGGACCCGTGAGGCCCGCCTGCACGGCGAGCCGGTCAACCTCACCGGCAAGGAGTTCGAGCTGCTGCACGTCCTTGCCGCGAACCCCGAGAGCGTCATCTCCCGCAGGGAGCTGATGGCCCGGGTGTGGGACACCAACTGGGCGGATTCCAGCCGCACCATCGACACGCACGTCAGCAGCCTGCGCGCGAAACTCGGCGCCAGCAGGTGGATCATCACCGTCCGCGGTGTCGGCTACCGCATGGGCCGCGGCTGACCCGCAGCCGACCACCCGCAGTCGGCCTCCGCAGCCGCCCCGCGGCCGCCCCGCGGAATCCGGGCACACGGACGCGGCCCCTGCGTGATCAAGGCTTCGGACGCCTTGGTCACGCAGGGGCCGCCTGCCGCGCTGTCCGCCGGTACGTCAGTGCGAGTCCGGCCGCTCGGCGGGGAAGCCGTGCGCGCGGGCGGCGACCACGACGAGCAGCACCGGCACGAGGAGCACCAGGACGCTCCACGGGAAGGACGTCGGGCTGAGCGAGTCGAGCAGGATGCCGCCGACGGCTCCGCCGCCGGCCATGAACGAGTTCCACGTGGTGACCAGCAGGGCCTGCCCGCGGTCGCCGCCCGCGTCGGTGACCGCGGTCTGCAGGAGCGTGGCGACGCCTCCCCAGCCGAGCCCCCACAGCACCATGGCCGCGTAGACCACGACGGGGCTGCTCGCCAGCAGTGCCAGCAGGACGGAAGCGACGATGAACAGGGCGGTGCTGCCGATGGTCAGGGCGCGCAGCCGGCGGTCGACCAGGGCTCCGGTGATGAAGATGCTCACCATGGAGGCGATGCCGAAGACCAGCAGCACGACGTCGCGCGAGGCGCCCATGTCGTACTCGTCGAGGAACGTGGCGATGTACGTGTAGAGGATGTTGTGGGCCAGCACGTAGGCCGCGACCACGAACAGGACCGCCGCCACGCCGGGAAGGCGCAGGGCCTTCAGGATCGGCTCCCGGCTCTCCCGCCGCTGCCCCGGGGAGTCCGGCACCGACGCGAGGATCCACACCACCAGGAGGACGGAGACCACGGTCACCAGGCCGAAGGTCAGCCGCCAGCCGAACAGTCCGCCGAGGAACGTGCCGACGGGAATGCCCAGTGACAGGGCCAGCGGGATGCCGGCCATGGTGATCGCGATGGCCCTGCCCTGGAGGTGAGGGGGTGCCAGGCGGCGGGCGTACCCGACCAGTTCGGCCCACACCACGGCCGCCGCGACGCCGGCCACCAGGCGGAACGCCATGGTCAGGGCGTAGCTGGACGAGACGGCCGTGACCAGGTTGGCGACGGCGAACACCATCACGGAGAGCAGCAGCAGCTTCTTGCGCCGCCACCCCGCCGTGGCCACGGACACGGGAATGGCCGACAGGCCCGTGGCCAGCGCGTAGATCGTCAGCGACTGCCCCGCCGCCGACTCGCTCACCGAGAGGTCGCGGGCCATCTCGGGCAGCACGCCCGCCGGCAGCGCCTCGGTCAGGATCCCCATGAAAGCGGCCGTACCCAGCGCCAGCAGCGGCGACATGGGAAGTTTCCGGGTGTCAGGTGCAGGTGGAGAGACGTTCAGTGACTGTGACTCAGTGTGGGAAGTCGTCATGACTTGTATCCTCAAACCCTTACATAGATGTGAAGGTCAAGATGATCTGATGTGAGGTGGGTCACATGCTGATCGGGCAGTTGTCGGAGCGCACCGGCGCCTCCCGCCGGCTTCTGCGCTACTACGAGGAGCAGGGGCTGATCTCCTCAGGCCGCTCCCTGAACGGGTACCGGGAGTACGACGAGGACTGCGTGGACCGGGTCCTGCAGATCAGAGGACTGCTCGCCGCCGGGTTGCCGACCCGGGTCATCAAGCACGTCCTCCCGTGCATCGACACGCCCCGGGCCATCCACGTCTCCGGCGCCACCCCGGAGACCATCGCCGCGCTCGAACTCGAGCGCGACCGGATGACCGAGCGCATCCGGTGCCTGGAACGCAACAGGGACGCCATCTCCCGCTACGTCGCGGCCGTGCGCAGCGCCGCCGACGAGACGGCGCCCGGCCAGGCGGCCGTGACGGCCTGACCGGCGCCGGCGCACGCCGCTCGGGCCGGCCCCGGCCGCCCCGCCCATCAGGCGGCCTCGGCCCGGCGGGCGTACTCGATGACGTTGGACAGCACGACGCCGTGGCTGGCCACGTCGATGGTCACCCGGTCGCCGTCGGCGATCCGGAACCCGTCGTGATAGCTGGCCTTGTCGGCCCCGAGCAGTACGTAGCTCACCAGTCCCGGCCGGCGCATCACCGGATACGAGAACAGGTGGTCCACCATGTCCTCCACCCGGTGGTACAGGGCGTCCGCACCGCACGAGAAGTCGCCCTTCCAGGCCGTCGCGCCGTCGCGTTCGATGGTGATCCGGCCGGTCACCGTACGGGGCGGCTCGCCGAGGAACAGCCACGGCGTCATGGAGGTCTCGCAGAGCTTGGAGTACGGGGTCCAGCCCCACGGGTTCTTCAGGTGGTAGCCGATGTCGTTCAGGTCGTTGGCGAAGGTGTAACCGGCGTAGCGCGGGGCGCCGTCCTCGTCGTTGACGTAGACGAGGGCGACCTCCGGCTCCTCCAGCAGGGCCACGGTCGACGCGGCGGCGGCAAGCGGCTCGTCCGGCATGCGCACCCAGGAACCGAAGCCCTTGATCAGCCAGTTCGGCGGCGTGAACTCCTCGTCCGGGTCCGGGTCGTCGGCGTACTTGGACCGGTGGGTCCCCATGAAACCGGTCAGCAGCGCGTCACCGGACGTCCTGGGCAGCAGCGGCGGGAGGAAGCGGACCTCCGGGTCGCCGGCGGTCACCGTGACCGTCTCGGCCCCCTCGGTGACCGCGGCGGCAACCGCCTGCGGGCCACCGCCCGCGAGGAACGCGGCCCGCAGCTGCCCGTCGGTCACCCGGTACAGGGTCTGGCTCTCGCCGGCGACCGCCTTGCCGAGGCCCGCGTACCGCAGGCCCTGGTACTCGCATTCGAAGAGGATGGTGGTCATGGTGGTCAGGGACCTCCTGAGTCGTGGGATGACCCGCGCCGGGGCGGTCCCCTGCGCGTGGCGGTGGTGAGTGGTCACGGTCGGCCGGCCTTCGGGTGCCGGGCGGCGGACGGTTCGGTGAGGTCGGTCAGGACCTCGCCGATGCGGTCCAAGGACGCGCTGATCCAGGGAAGTCGCAGCGGGTCCGCGGCGGTCAGGGCGGCGGCGCGCTCGGAGTCGGTCTCGCCGTACAGCCGGCTCGTGGCGGCCCGGATCCGCAAGCAGTGCGCGGGCTCTCCGAAGGCGGTGCCCGGCAGCAGCCCGACCCCGTACCGCTCCGCGAACAGGGCGGCGAGTTCCCCGCCGCCGTGCACCCCGTGGACGCGGGCGAGTTCGCCGCGCAGCGGCTCGAAGTCGGGGTACAGGTAGGAGGTCGCCCGTACCGGCGTCAGTTCGGCGCCGGCGGCGGCGAACCGGCGGGCCACCGCGCGGACCACCACCTCGTGCAGCCGCAGGCAGGCGGCGACGTGCGCGACCACCTCGGGCGGCTCCTCGAAGGCGTACGCCGCGGCGGCCTGCACGGGAGCCGCGGTGCTCGACCAGATCTGGCTGGCGACGCCGACCAGCCGGGTGTGCAGTTCGCGCCCGAGCGGGCTGTCGGGCAGCCGGGCGACCCCCGTCCGCCAGCCGCCGAGCGCCAGGTTCTTGGTCAGGCCGGTGGTGACCACGGTCCGCTCGGGCGCGAACGAGGCGGGCGACAGGGCCCGGTGGGCGGAGTCGAAGACCAGGTCGCAGTAGATCTCGTCGGAGACGATGACCAGGTCGAGGTCGCGCGCCGCCCGGGCCAGACCCCGCAGGGTCTTCGGCGCGGCGATCGTGCCGGTCGGGTTGTCGGGCAGGGTCACCACCACGCACCGCACCTCGCGCCCGGTGGCACGGGCCAGGGCCACCGCCTCCCGCAGCGCCGCGGGGTCGGGCACCCCGCCCTCGCCCGGCAGGGTGGGAACGGGGACCGGCCGGACCCCGGCCAGTTGGGCCTGCGCCGCGTAACTGACCCAGCTCGGCACCGGCACCACCACGTCGCCGCCGACGGCCAGCATCAGGGCGAACAGGAGCGGCTTGCTCCCCGGCCCGCAGACCACCAGGCCGGGGTCGGTGGGAAGACCCCGACGGCCCCAGTAGCCGGCGGCAGCGGTGCGCAGCGCCGCGCTTCCGGCGACGGGCCCGTAGGCGCCCCGGTCCGCCGCCGCGGCGAGCCGCTCCCGCAGTGCCGGCAGGACCGGGAGGCCGATCTCGCCGCTGGCCAGCGACAGGACCCGCTCTCCGCCGCGGCGCCGGCGCTCCAGCTCCTCGTCGGCGGCCAGGGTCGCCGACATGGTCACCGGCGCGGGTGCGGGCATGGCGTACCTCCAACTGATCGGTCTTACGGCGGGTGGGAAAGGAGGGGATCCGGGGGGTGACGCGGGGGCGGGCCACCCCCCGGAAGGGGTACCGGAGGGTGAACGGGGGACGGGGCCACCCCCCGGGGCATCGCTGCCGGAAGGGCGGATCACCCCCCGGCGTACAGCTCCCGCAGCTCGACCTTGCGGACCTTGCCCGTGAGGGTCTTGGGCAGGGCCTCCACGACCTCTAGGCGCTCCGGGAAGAACCGGGGGTCCTGGCCGGCGTCGCGCAGGTGGTCGCGGAGTTCGGCCAGCGTGGGGTGGTTGCGGCCGCGGGGGACGGCCACGGCCAGGATCGGGTCGTCGACCAGGCCGTTGGGACCGAGGAGGGTGGCCTCGACCACCTTGGGGTGCCGGGAGATGATCGCCTCGAGCTCGGCCATCGGGACGACGATCCCGTCGCGCAGGACGGTGTCCCTGGAGCGCCCGAGGATGCGGATGCCGCCGCGCCCGTCCTCGCGCGCCACGTCACCGGTGTCGAACCAGCCGTCGGCGGTGAGCTCGGAGTCGAAGGCGTCCTGCTGCTTGTAGTAGCCGAGCGCCTGCGACGCGCCGCGCGCCCGCAACCGGCCCACCGTGGCCCGCTTGCCCGGGTCGTGGCACACGTCGATACGGATCTCCATCGAGTCGATCGGCCGCCCGTGGCTGTGCGCCGCCCAGTCCTGGTTGTAGTCGAGACGGCTGATGGTGACGGGACCGAACTCGGACATCCCCCACACCGAGTACGTGCGGGCACCGAACGTGTCGCGCAGCTCGTCCACCAACTGCTGCAGCACCGGAGCCGCACCCGTGACCGTGTGGCGCAGGCTGGACACGTCGTGCGGATCGATCTGCTGGGCCCGCGCCACCCCGGAGAGCGTGGGCGGCGGCCCGTACAGCAGGGTGGCGCGGTAGCGCTCGACCAGATCCAGCAGGCCGGTGTGGTCCTCGCCGTCCTGGAAGACGATCGTCCCGCCGAGCATCACCCCGGCCAGGACGCCCTGGCCGAAGCCGGAGTAGTGCACCAGCGGAGTGGTGACCGCGATGACCAGGTCGTCGCGGAGCAGGAAGGTGTCCACGTAGCCGCGGACGCCCGAGTGCACGGTGTTCTGGCTGTGCACCACTCCCTTGGAGAAGCCGGTGGTGCCGGACGTGAACAGCACCACGAACGGCTCGTCGGGCCTGAGCTGACGTCCTTCCAGATCGCTCGACCGCTGCTTCTCCCAGTGCACGGCGACGAAGTGGTCGTGGAAGTCGACCACGTCCTCGCGGGCGCGGCCGCCGACCACCACCACGTGCTCCAGGGGAAGCTCGGACCGCAGCGCCCCGATGGTGTCGGCGAGCGGGAAACCCTCCCACTCCGGCACGGTGACGCACACCCTGGCCTCGGTCAGCGCGAGGCGGTGGCGCAGCTCGTCCTCCTGGCAAACCGGGGCGATCGGACAGATGACCGCGCCGACCGCCATGCAGGCGAACATCAGCGGCACCATCTCCCACCGGTTGGGGAGCTGCACGGCCACGACGTCGCCGCGCTGCACACCCAGTTCGAGCAGGGCCCCGGCGAACCGGTCGGTCAGCCTCGTCAGCTCGGCGTAGTCGAGGGTGTCGGTGCGGGCCTCGTCGAGGCGGCGCCCGGCGACGGCCAGCTTGCGCGGCCGCTCGCGGGCCTGCCGGCGCAGGTCGTCGAGGAAGGTCCCGTCCCGCCACCAGCCGCGCCGACGGTACTCGGCCATGCGGTCCGCGGCCGACGCCGCGGCCAGGATGGCGGACGTGGTCGAGGTCATCGGCGTTCCTCGCGGCGGGCGGCGAGCAGTTCGGGCAGCGGGTCGCCCGCACCGGCCGCGGCGATCTCCAGCAGGTCGCGGGTGTTGCGGCGCACGCGGTCGCCGACCCAGTCGAAGACCCACGCCTTGCGGGCCCCGGCCTCCAGACCGAAGGGGACCACCCGGGTGACGGCCAGGGCGGCCGAGGCGGCCCCGCCGATGTTGGCGATCACGCCCGGTACCAGGACGGCGCCCGAGGCCCGTGCCTTCTCCTTCCCCTCGGCGCTGGAGCTGAGGTTGCCGCCCTCGACCACCAGGCCGGCGCGCAGCCGGTGCGCGTTCTCGGCGTTCAGCGCGTACTTCTGCGCCGCGAGGATCAGCAGGTCGGCGTCGACGTCGAGCCAGGCGTCGGGTTCGCCTGAGACGGTGGCGTGCTGCGGAAGCCGGGAGCGGTCGATCCGCCCGAACTCGTCGGTGACCGCGACGAGGTCGGCCACCGGCAGCCGGTCCGCGCTGATGGTGCCCTCGACGTCGGCGACGCCCACGATCACGTGCCCGCGGTCCTCCAGGAACCGGGCGACCGCCCGGCCCACCGCCCCGAAGCCCTGCACGACGACCCGGGCCGGCCCGGTGCGGCCGCTCGCCTCCAGGGCGGTGACGGCCGCCACCCCCACGCCGTGCCCGGTGCAGTCGATCAGCGGCTCGTAGTACGTGCGCCAGTCGATCGGCATGTCGGGCGCGCCCAGCCGGTAGCGCGGGTCGTAGCCGGCCTCGGCGAAGAAGACCGCCCGGTCGGCGGGTGTGACGCCCATGTCGATGCCGAGGTGGATGCCGCCGTGCAGCAGCGGCTTGACGGTCCGGCCGAAGGTGCGGAAGGTCTCCTCGCGGTCGCTGCCGTCGGAGACGATGCCGGCCTTGGCACCGCCGATGGGCAAACCGGCAAGCGTGAACTTGTGCGTCATGTCGCGGGCCAGGCCGGCCACCTCGGCCTCGGTGACCCCCGTGGTCATCCGCGTGCCGCCCATGGCCAGACCGTCGTGGAGCGAGTCGACGACGACCCAGCCCTTGACCGCGCCGCCGCTGCCGTTCAGGTGGACCGTGAACGCGGGGTCCTGCGGGTTTTCAAGAACACTCATTGCCAAGTCCTCGCATGCGTAGAAGAGGTCAGGGGACTGCGGGCGCCCGGGCGCCCGGCGACGACGGTCACCGGTACAGCTGCGCGAAACCGCGCAGGATCTCCAGGCCGTCGCTGCGGAATTCCAGGTGGGCCTGCGAGCCGAAGATCCGGCCGTCCTCGGAGCGCAGGAACTCCACCGGCGCGTGCTCGGAGCGACCGATCGAGCGGAAGCCCTCCGGAGCCTCCTGGAGGTACAGGGTGTGGCGGTGGAAGACCGTCACCGTCGGCTTCACGTACGTGAAGAGCGGCTCCTCCTTGTCGACCTGCACCTCGTAGCCGCCGACCCGCTGCGGCCCCTCGGCGAGCCGGCCGCCGGCCGCGACCGCCAGGATCTGCATGCCGCCGCAGATCCCGAAGACGGGGACGTCGGCGCCCATGACGAGGTCGATGAGGGGCTTGTAGAAGTCACGGTCGTACGCCCGCACCTTGGTGCCGCTCAGGACGATCGCCCGGTGGCGGCCGTCCAGCCGGGCGGGCACGGACGCCGCGTCGACCACCTCGGTATCCGAGCCCAACTCCTCGAAGGTCTGGCGGAGTTGTTTCAGGGACAGCGTTCCGTTGTTGACGACCAGTACACGGGACTGCGCCACGTTCTTGCTCCTCACGTTCGCGTGATGACGGTGCCGGTGCGGGCCGCGAGCAGATCCGTGACGGGCGCGCTGCCGATGACGACCCGCTCCGCACCCCGCTCCAGGGCCTCGCCCGCGGCCCGCAGCTTCTTGCGCATGCCGCCGGTGGCGCCCTTGTCGCGGAACCTGGCCGCGGCCTGCGCGGTGATGCTGCGCACCGGTTCCCCGTCGACCAGCAGGTGCGCGACGTCGGTGACGAGGACCAGGTCGGTGGCGCCCAGCGCGCCGGCGATGGCGGCGGCCGCCCGGTCGGCGTCCGTGTTGACCTCCTGGCCGCTCGCGTTCCGGGCCAGCGGCGTGACCAGGCAGGCCTGGCCCGCCCGGAGCTTCTTCAGCGGCGCCGGGTCCACACCGGTGATCGGCCCGACCAGGTTCTCCAGCTCGACCAGCTGCTTGCCCTGCCACCACCAGCGCTCGCCCTCGCCCGCGCTGACCAGGCCGTCACTGCCGAGCAGCCGCTCCGCGGTGATGCCGCGGGACTCCAGCCGCCCGAAGACCTGCCCGCTCAGCTCGCCGCTGACGGTCTTGATGTCCTCGATGACCTCGGGCGTGGTCCAGCGGCTCTGGTTGCCGTAGCGGTCGCGCAGGATCGCCGACGGCTCGCTGTAGCGGGGACTCAGCCGCTTCAGCGGCTTGGACCAGCCGTGCACCAGGATCAGGGGCCGGTCCTTGCCGTGCTCGGCCAGGTCGTCCCACCAGGCGCCGTCGAGGTCGTCGAGGCAGCTGCCGCCGAGCTTCACCACGGTCGGGGCCGGATGCCTCCTCCTGTGGTCCGTCCGGGTGCCGCTCATGCGGGCATCACCGGCTGCATGGTCAGGCCCGTCTCCTCGGGCAGTTCGAATCGCATGTTCGCGGCCTGAACGGCCTGGCCCGCGGCTCCCTTGACGAGGTTGTCGAGGGCGGCGAGGACGACGATGCGGCCGCCCTCCTCGTCGTGCAGGACGGTCACGTCGCAGTAGTTGGAACCCAGGACGGCCTGCGGGTCGGGCACCGGGATCAGCGTCTCGGTGTTGCGCCGCACCCGGACGAAGCGGTGCTCCTTGTAGAAGCGCAGGTACGCCCGTTGCAGCTCGCGCCCGTCCACCTCGTCGTCGGTGAACACGTAGGCGCTGGCGAGCAGCCCGCGCACGTGCGACACCCCGTACGCCGACATCGTCAGCCTGCCGACACTGCCGGGCTTGCTGCGCTCCAGGAAGTCGCCGACCTCCGCGGCGTGCCGGTGCCCGGTGGGCGCGTAGGGCGCGATGGCGCCGTTGCGCAGCGGGTGCAGGTCCGGAACGCGCAGCTGTACGCCGCCACCGCTGGAGCCGCTCTTGCCGTCGATGACCACGGTCTTCAGGTCCAGGCCGAGGCCGAGGGCCAACGGGGCGAGCCCCAGCGTGATCGCGGTGGCGTAGCAGCCGGGGACCGAGATCAGCGGCGCGCCCGCCAGCTGGTCCCCAACCAGCTCCGGCACCCCGTAGACGAAACGGTCGGCCAGTGCGGTGGCCCGCTCGGCCTTGGGGTACCAGCGCTCGTGCAGCTCGGGGGTGCGGATACGGAAGGCCCCGCTCAGGTCGATCACGCAGGCGACGCGGTCGGCCAGGAGCGCGGCGAGCTGGGCCGAGACGGGTGCGGGCGTGGCGAGGAACACCACGTCGCACCGCTCGGCGACGACATCGGCGTCGACGGGCTCGATCGTCAGGCCCAGGTCGAGGCGGAGTCCCGGGTGCAGCTGGGCCGGGCGCTTGCCGGCGCTGGCGTTGCCGCCGAGGAAGGTCAGCTCGAATTCGGGATGCTGGTTCACCAGCCTGATCAGTTCACCGCCGGTGAACCCGGAGGCGCCGACGATTCCCACGCGGATCATGCGAGTATCTCCTGCACGTGACGGACGACGGCCGACGGGATGTCCACTCCCGTGGTCGACGCCACCCCCCGCCAGGCGGGGGCGTGGTTGACCTCGTTGACGAGGTAGCCCGAAGGCGTCTTGAAGAGATCGACCCCGTAGATGCCGGCGCCGAGCCGGTCCACGACGCCGTCCACGACCTTCTGCACCTCTGGGTCGTGGGCCAGGGCCCGGCTCTGGTTGCCGAGCGCGGCATTGCTGCGCCAGTCGGCCCCCGCGCTCTCGAACTCGGCGGCGGCGACGATCTCCCGGCCGACGACCAGGCAGCGGATCGAGCCACCGCCGAGGTACGGCTCCACCAGGCAGGCCTGCTCGAAGGCGTGGCCGAGGTCCTCGACGTAGTCGTACACGCAGTGCGCCAGGTCGGGGTCGCGGATCAGCGTGACGCGCTTGCCCATGCCGCCGTAGATCGGCTTGAGCACCACCGGCAGGCCCAGCTCGTCGAGCGCCTTCTCGAAGTCCTTGCGGGAGAGGGCGAGCCGGTAGTCCGGCACGGGCACGCCGGCGGCGGACAGCACGGCGCGCAGCACCAGCTTGTTCTCGCAGGCGTGGATGGCGGCGGCCGAGTTGAGGGCGGTCACGCCGGTCGACTCGGCCAGCGTGGCGAGCAGCCCGCCGCGTGTGTAGCTGCGGCTGCGGACCAGCAGGGCGTCGTAGCCCTCCAGCGACGGGGCTTTCGGGTCCCCCAGGCACAGCGACTCGTCGTTGATCCAGTCGATGTGCAGGCCGAAGTCCGGTGCCGACCGCATGAGCTGGCGTTCTTCCCAGCCGACCCGGTCGGCGACGATGGCGACTCTGCTGCCCATCTCACTGGCCCCAGTCGCGGAGCTGTACTTCGACCATCTGCAGGCTCAGCACACCGTCCTCGATGTCCTCGACGCGCAGGGTGAGCATGCACTCGGGGCAGGCGAAGGTCTCGCCCTGGACGATCGGCGGCACGGTCAGGTCGGTCTCGCACTCGGGGCAGACGCCGGTGAGGGTGGCGGTGGACATGGAGCAACTCCGTTTGCCGTAGGTGGTGTGGACGTGAAGAGGGACCGGGCGGGCCCCGGTGGGCGGGGGCGTGGTTCAGGCGGCCTGGAAGTCGATCGCGGCCTTGCGGATCGCGTCCCGGTCGAGCAGCGGACGGCCGCCCCGCTCCTGCCGTTCGACGAGCCACGGGGTGAAGGCCTCGACGTCGACGAAGACGCCCGACTCGGCGAGCGCCCACGTGACGAGGGCAGGGGTGAGGCGCGTGCGCACACACAGCTCGCGGCTGTTGCCGACCAGCTCGGCGGGCAGCGTCTCGTACGCCTCCGGGTTGCTCAGCTGACCCGGCAGCTCGTAGGCGAAGGCGTGCGGTGTCGTCGGCCCCGACTGGAAGGCGGTGCCGAGGCCGGCGCCCCTGAGCGCGACCCGGGACAGCTCCGTGAGGTGGCTCAGGTCGAAGCGCGTGTCACCGTGGATGACGCGCAGGGAGGTGAGGAGCTCGGCCAGCGGGGCGTTGCCGCCGCGCTCACCGATCCCGCCGACGGTCGCCGAGATCCACTGCGCGCCCGCGCGGATCGCGGCGAGGGAGTTGGCGACGGCCATGCCCAGCATGTTGTGCGAGTGGATCTCGATCTCGGAGCCGTCGATCGCGGCGAGGTCGGCGATCACCTCCTCCATCTGCCACGGCGACAGGAAGGCGACGGTCTCCGCGAGGCGGAACCGGTCGGCCCCGGCCTCGAAGCCCGCCGTGACGTAGGGGACGAGCCGCTCCCTGGGGGTACGGGCGCCGTCCTCGCCGCTGAAGGTGACGTGGAAGCCGCGCTCCTTGGCCTGTGAGATCGCCGACCGGGCCAGGACGTGAAGGAACTTCGCGCTGGCCGAGCCGAGCTTCAGCCTGGCGTGCTGCTCGGAGGTCGGTATGGAGTACATGATGTGGCGCACGCCCAGCCGCTCGGCCTCGTCGAGGGCCTTCGCGACCTGCTGGCGGTCCTGCACCACCACGAGCGTCATGCTGCGCTCGGGACCGATGGCCTCGTGCGTGGCGAGGACGAGGTCGGCGTCCTTCGAGTCCGGGCCGGAGACCATGCCCACCTCGACCAGGTCGATGCCGGTCTTCACCAGCAGGCCCGCGATGACCGCGGCGTCCTTGGGGCCGAACTCGACGCCCGCCATGTGCGCGGAGTCCCGCAGGGTCGCGTCGGAAAGACGGGGCAGTCCCTTCGGAAGACTTCCCTCGTTCTCTGCTGTTGCCATTGCGTTCCCTCCTTTTCCAGAACCGGATTCCTGATGTGTGACCGGCTCTGCAGTGAATTCTCGCGGCGTGGTGCGGGCGAACGGATAAGGCCAAGAACAGGGCGATGTGGAGCGCGCCGATGAACAGGTTGGCCGATCCGGCCGTGCAGGCACAACGGCTCCCATGTCAGAGCTTTGTCAAGGACTGTGATGGAACGTCGTGGCAGGTCAGCTGTGCGAAGTCCGTGCAGGCCGGATGCCAAATCTTCGCCCGGACCAGCCGAATGGAACAGAATGCCGGATATGTTGTTCGGGTCCATTTTCGACAGCGGGGGTGGAGAAATTGTTCCGAAGTTTCGAAATCTCTTCGAGCGCTCCGACGCCGATGAGACGTCCCCGAACCACCACTTGTCGGCGGTCTGAGACCGGACCCCGTTCCAAGGAGAGAGAAAGGGAATCCGATGGCGCTTGTGCATTCCCCCGTCGGCGCCGGCGCCGGCGGTGCCGAGCCGATGCTCGCTGAGCGGGCCCGGGAGCTCGCCGCCCGAGTGGCGCGGCCGACCGCCGCCGACCGCGACCGCGACCGGCGGTGGGATCCCGCGCTCTTCGCCGAACTCGCCGACGCCCGCACCGGGCCCGGCCTCGCCGGGCCGCTCGTCCCGCGCGCCCTGGGCGGCGGCGGCCTGTCCGCCACACAGACCTGCGCCCTCCTCGAAGGGCTCGGCGAGGGCGCCCGCGACCCGGGCCTCGCCCTCGCCGTCGCCGTGCACGCGGTCCTCGCCACCGTGCCGCTGCGGGCGTTCGGCAGCCGCTGGCAGCGCGAGCGCTACCTGCCGCGCATGGCCGCGGGCGACTGGATGGGCGCCGTGTCGCTGCGCCAGACGCAGGGCGCCGCCCACGCCCCCGCCCTCACGGCCCGGCCGGCCCCGGTCGCGGCGGGCGGCTGGGAGCTCCGCGGCGAACTGGACCTGGTCGCGTGCGGCCCCGTGGCCCACCACTTCCTCGTCATCGCCGCGCACGACGACGGCGGCCGGACGGCGTTCGTCCTGGACCGCGACACCCCCGGACTGCTGATCACCGAGGGCGGCCCGGCGGCCATGGGCACCTGCCCGTGGGGCCGGCTGGTCCTGGACGCCTGCCCGGCCGCGGACCACGCCGTACTGGGCACGGTCGGCGGCGCCGCGACCGAGGTGGAGCCGCTGCTCGCGGCGCTGGACTGGGTGTTCTCCAGCGCGCCCTGGCTCGGTGTCATCCGCGCACTGACCCGGGACGCCGTCGACGACGCCCGCGAGCGCCGCCTCTTCGGCCGGCCCCTGGCCCACGGCCAGTCCGCCCGGTTCACCCTCGCGGACCTGGGCACGCGCTACGAGCTGGCCTCCGGGCTGCTGCTGCGGGCCGCCGGGCAGTTCGACGCCGGCGGCCGGCCCTCGCACCAGGACGCGGCCGCCGCCCGGCTCTTCGTGGCCCGCGCCCTGCGGGCGGTCACCGAGGGGGCGGCGAGCCTGTCCGGGCCGCTCGCCCCCGCCGGCGACCACCTGGTCGAACGGGCCCACCGCGACGCGCTGTTCTTCGCCGGGACCGGCGGCGGCACCGAGGTGCTGCGGCCGGTCATCGCGGCGTCCCTGCTAGGACTCGGCTGAGTTAAGGACTTCACACATGAACGGCGACCAACGCGGCACCGACACCGCGCCGAGCTTCCCGGGCATCGCCGCCCGGGCCACCGAGACCGACGCCACGGGCGACATACCGCCCCAGAACTGGAAGGACATCGTCGACAGCGGCTACCTGCGGCTGTTCCATCCGCCTGAGTTCGGCGGCACCGGCGCCGACGGTCCCGCCCAGACCGAGGCCATGGAGGCCCTGGCCCGGGCCTGCTCGGGCACCTACTGGTCGGCGACCGTGTCCGCGCTGCTGTGCGGCAAGCTGATCTCCACCTACGGCGATCCGGACGGACACCGGCGCCTGCTCGACCCCCTGCTCACCGGGGAACGGCTGGCAGCCTTCGCCATCGTCGAGCCCGCCGCGGGCAGCGACGCCGGCACCTACCGCACCACGGTGCGCCCGGCCGGGCCGCCCGGCGGCGGCTTCGTCATCAACGGCGAGAAGGCCCGCATCACCAACGCGCCCAACGCCGACCTGGCCGTGACCCTCGCCCGGCGGGAGAAGCCCGCCGGCGACGACGGCCCCGACTGGTGCCTGGCCTTCGTGGACCTGCACGGGCCGGGCGTACGCCGGTACGAGACCCCGCACATGGGGCTGCGCGGCATGCCCTGGGGCGGCATCGTCTTCACCGACGCCCACGTCGCCGAGGACGACGTGGTGCCCGTGCCCTTCACGGAGCTGGCCGAGGGCATGACGTGGGGGTGGCTGCTGGTGTCGATCGCGGCCATCGCCACCGCCGAGTCCGCGCTGTCCGCCTCGGTGCGCCACGCCCGGGAAAGGGTCTCCTTCGGGCGGCCCCTCGCGCACATGGAAGGCGTACAGGCCCAGCTCGCCGAGTCCCGCGCCCAGATCGACGCGGCCAGGCTGCTCGCCCACCGGGCGGCACGCGAACGCGCCGCGGGCCGGTCGGCCAAGGACCTGATCGGCATGCTCAAGATCTACGCCACCGAGATGGCCGTCGAGGTCACCGCGCGCGCCGTGCAGATCCACGGCGCGGCCGGCGTGACCCAGGGCCACGAAGTGGAGCGCCACTACAGGGACGCCCAGATGAACGTGATCGGCGCGTTCGCCACCAACCGGCTGCGCGAACAGGTGGCCGAGGGCATGGGCCTGGGCCCGGCGGTCTACCGCGCCTTCGACTGGCTGACACCCACCGGCCTCGCCCACGCCCCGTCAGGCCTCGACGGCCTCCCCGGCCCCGCCGAAGCCGCCTCCTGACCGGGTGACCCCACGACGACCGGAGCTCCTGGCAACGCGCCCCCGCCTGCCAGGAGCTTCGCCGTACGCGCCCGCGCCGCTCACCGGAGCCGGGCCAGCCGCCATTCCTCGGCCGCCCGCACCATGGTCTGCCCGACGTGCTCGAAGAAGTCGCCGATGTCCTCCATGCGGGTACCGGCAGGTGTGGCCGCACCGAGGGTCCGGGCGCTCTGTCGGGCGAAGTCGGCCAGCACGGTGTTCTGGCGGGCACTGGCCATCCAGCCGCGGAACCAGGCGTCGGCGTCGATGACGTACCGGTCGCGCCGCCGGCCGGGCTCGCGCTCGCGCCTGATGAGCTCCTGCTGTTCGAGTTCCCCGACGGCCTTGGAGACGGAGGCGGGGCTGACCTTCAGCCGCTGGGCGAGCTCGGTGGCGGTCAGGCTGCCGTCGTCGGTGACGTACAAGCAGGTCAGTACCCGGGCCGTCATCCGCGGCAGGCCCGTGCCGACCATCAACGCGGTGAACTGTTCCTCCAGTTCGTGGACGGCCTCGGGGTCGCGCCCGTGTGCGCCGCCCACGGCCCGATCGGCCGAAGCAGCCGAATCAGCCGGACCCGGGGCCTGCTTGCGGCGCCGTGCCCGCCCGGCGGTCGACCGCTGCGCCGCGTCGGCCCGGTAGGCACCGGCGCCGCCGTTGCGGGCCACTTCCCGGGTGACGGTGGAGACGGGCCGGTCCAGACGGCCGGCGATCTCGGTGAAGGTGAGTCCGTCCCCCAACCCCTCGGCGATCTCCCGGCGCTCCTGGTGGGTCAGTCTGCCTCCGGGCATCGGCCTTACCTCCGTGTCGTGTCTTCACCTGTGCCCAGTATTGCGTTCAAGGCCAGCCCATTGCAAACAACCTGAGGTCGATTTTGCATTCACCTCCATTCTCATTGCAACTCGCCACCTCACTGGCCTGCAATTTCGCAATCCACTCCACTTTTCCAATTGACGAATGACTGAAAGCAATTTAGCTTTCAGTCATTCGCGAACGAGCGATGCGAACTGGGCCGGCCCGGACGAGGGCCGCTCGTCGCCGTGATCGGAGCCCTCCATGACGTCCTTCCTCACCCCGTTGCGCACCTGGCACCGGCCGCTCGTCGTCTGCTCGGTCCTCATGCTCGGCCTGGTGCTCGTCTCCGGCGTGGGGCTCGTGGTGGACAGCCGGACGCTGCTGGACGAGTCGGTGTGGGTGAAGCCGCTCAAGTTCGGCTTCGCCTTCGCCCTCTACGCCGGCACGCTCGCGTGGCTGCTGACCAAGCTCACCAAGGGCAGGCGGCTGGGACGGTGGCTGGGCACCGTCTTCGCGGTGGCCGCAACCGTCGAGGTGGGCGCCATCACCGCCCAGGCGGCACGCGGCACCTTCAGTCACTTCAACGCCGACCAGGCCGACCCCGTCACCCTGGCCCTGGTCCCCCTCCTCACCTTCGGCGTCATGGTCATCGTCATCGCGCAGCTGATCCTGGCGGTCGTCGTGCTGATCCAGCGCACCGGCGGGGCGGCACTGAACCGGGCCATCCGCGCCGGACTCGCGCTGGCCACCTTCGGCATGGTCGTGCCGGTCTACTGGATGGTCACCGAGATCCACTCCCGTACGGTGACCGACGCCAACGGCCACGCCGTGCAGATGTACCAGGGCCACGGCATCGGCGACCCCGACGGCCACGGCATGCCCCTCACCAACTGGAGCGTGACCGGCGGCGACTTCCGCGTACCCCACTTCTTCGCCCTGCACGGCATCCAGGTACTCCTCCTGATCACTGCGGTACTGGCCGCCCTGGCCGCCGAGCACGTCTGGCTGCGCGACGAGAAGGTGCGCGCCCGACTGGTCGGCAGCGCCGCCCTCGGCTACACCGGGCTGGTTGCGGTGGTGACCTGGCAGGCGCTGCGCGGCCAGTCCCTGATCCACCCGGACAACGCCACCCTCCTCGCCCTCGCCGCGGTGCTGCTGCTCACGGCGGCGACCACCGCAGGAACGGTCGTCACCGCCAGGCGCGCCGCCGCCGCTCCGGCCAGGGCCCCCGAGTTCCCCGGACCGTCCGCTACGGCCAGGGGCAACGCGGGCGAGACCTACGGCTCATGGACGTACACAGGGGGGTCCCGCGACGGCAAGCACCTGCTCACCAGCGATGACCTGCTCAGCACCGAGTGCGGCCCGACCGGGTCCCGGTAGGCGGTGCAGGCGCGCATGCAACTCCCCGGTACGACACGGGGAGACCCTCCGACGACAACTCCCCTCCCCCTGTTCACCGTTGAAACTGCAGAGCGTCAGCCCCCGCGGCGATGACCTCGGCGAGCCGGTTGGCGAAGGACGCGTTGCATCCTCCGAGCCGGACGAAACCGTGGCCGGCCACCGGACCGTCGTTGCACAGCGAGGGAAGGGTCATGCCGGCGAGCGCGAGCGCCGTCTTAAGGTTGGTGACGGCGTCTTCGCCCGCCTGATAGGCGGCATCCTGGTGCCGCTTGTACTGGACTCGCTCGGCGTGGGTCATTTCGTACACCATGCTTCTTGACCTTTCGGGTAGGCGTGGGGGTTGAGGCCCGTCGTGGTTCGTTCGGTATGGCGCCGCAGCGTTGATCACTTCGCCCGGCACGTTCGCCTGCTGGGCATGGGCATGCCGAACGTGGTGCGTCACTCGGATGTGCCGCGGAGCCGCATGCCGACGCGGCGAAGTACGGCCTGAGCTGCGGCCCAGCGCGCGGGTCCAGCTCTGGGGGTGCGACGGGACAAGGGCGTAGACCGTCGGGTGGAGTATGCCCACGGCCCGTGACTATCGGTTTCGATCTTCGTTTCAAAGGTGCAGGCGAGCACCCTTTTGACGCGTGGGAAGGACCGGGTTGTCCAGGAAGTTAGCGGCTGTCACCGCACTCGCCCTTCGCGGTCGCCGCTCACGGGACGCTCGGCCCTCCTACACCGTGGTCCCGCAGCGCCGTACCCGCCTGGGCGATCGCTCAGGAATCCCACTGCATCGCCCGCATGACCCGCCCGCCCGTCGGACTCCACTGACGGTACGGACTTGAGCGCCCGGCCCTCCCGCGGGAGCTCACCGGCTCCTGCAGAGCGGACAACTGAAGAATGCCGCGCACGACCGTCATGCGCCGTACCCGAATCGGCGACCGTTCGACGGCGGGCGGACGATCCCCTTGTCTGCCACGGAGTAGCCGGGACGGACACCGTCCGGACTGCGCCGGGCCGCGGCCGTCTGACCGGATCCGAGCGGAGAGGGCTGCGGGTTCCGGTGTCGTGGAGCGGCTTGGCGGGGCGGCCGCGTGAGCGTGATCTGGCGGACCAGCTGCTGGAAGCAGGCCAGCGCCGCGACGGCGGGAAGCGCGGACGACGTCCCGGCGGCGAGCGTTCTGGGCGCCTGGGCTACGCACAGGAGCGTCGCCAGGCTGGAGAACAGCAGCACGATCGACCAGGAATGAAGCGCGCGGCGCTGGTGCAGCGCGGATCTGAGGATGGACAGGGAGGCGACCATCCAAGGGCCGTAGATCAGCAGGGGCCACCAGTCCACCACTTCGCGGGCCGTGTGGACTCCGGCGCTGTGGCGCAGGGCGTCGCAGATGGCCAGCCCGCTGAGGATGCTCACCACGGCGGCGATGATGGCCACCAGCATGGCGGTGAACAGACTGCCCGTCTGCAGCAGCGTCGCCACCGGCCTCGACCCGTTCCGCCGATGCCCGCTGGAGTTCTGCTTGCGCGGCCGCTCGGCGGTGGTGTGCTTCAGCCCTGCGACGAGGCCGATGGCGCTGACACCGTCACCGGCGTCGTCGTAGCCGACGCGGGCGAACGGCTCCGGCTGCCCGGGTGCGGGGCTCTCCTGGAGAAGGCTCGCGAGTTCCTCCGCCGGATCCCACGGCTGATGCACATCATCGGGCACGCCGAGCGTTTCCCCGGGTACGTGGTCCGGCCGGCGCCAGAACATGGTGGTGTCCGGCTGGGGGCCGTGGATGTCTGGGTATCCGTACGCCTCATACACGGGAGCTGCCGCCCGCGCGCTCGTCGACAGGTGTCGTCGCGGACCGTGCGGTGCTCCCCGACCTCCGGTCGAACTCGACCTGGATCATGCTCATCGTGTGGAGGAAGTCCTCAAACACCGAGGACGAGTAACTCAGATCGATTTCCAGGCTCTCGTGTTCCAGCGTTGCGTTCCTGATCTCGCTACAGCTGGTTGAGCGTGGAGTGAAAGTCCACTTTCCGATCCGAGTAGCCCCGGTGTGAAAACCACCTCCCCGCCCGTCTTCTTCTGGAGTCCTGCGGAAGAAGGAGGGGGGCTTTGCTGTTGTCATATTCCATAAACGCTGTCGATGTTGGTCAGGGTATGCGCCATCCGGGTGATGGTGGCGGATGGATAAGTGTTGACCCTGTCCCTTGTGGGTTCTGCGCGACCAACTCTTTACCCCTGATACCCGTACGGCCCTGCGCACACTTCGACGCAATGGCTCTGCCGCGCGCCCCGCGCGCCCCGTCTGACGGCGTCCACATGCACGGCGGGACGCGTCTGCGCATGTCGCCACACCACCCCACATGAGCACGCCGATCGCCGGCTCGGTCCCCGACGCGTCGACTGATCATCCGTTAAAAGACTGAGATGCCAAGACCGGTGGATTGCTGCGCATGGCTGCAATCAGAAGAGAGGGCGCAACTCTGCATATGCCTCTGCGTTATGCCGGTGAATCGCCGGGGCTTCGGTCGTGCGCGCCCCCTCGAACATCGGCCTTCGAAAGGACCAGCTGTGGGAGACCTCCTCCTGTGGATCGTGCTGATCTCCGCCGCACTGGGCACAGGTTGCACTGCGTTGACGTCATCAGGGACCGGTCGTCTGTGGCACGTGGACGCCCTCGAACTGAGGCGCCAGCAACGCTTCAAGCACGTCCTGTCCTGCCATGTCGACGCCCTCAGGCTGTCTCGCCAGCAAGCCGCGGCACGGGTGGAGAAACCCGCCGACGTCTCGGCCTGCCCGGGTGCGGACCCACTCCGGGTCGTCCATGAGCCGTGTTGGCCACCCTTCACGCGAGACCTCTACCCCTTCACACCGCCGGCCGACTCCACTCCCTGAACGACCGTGCGGCTCTGACGCCTCGTCCCCGGGCTCCGCGGCAAGGCGTGCGATGCACGCGGCCGGAATATCCGGCAATTCCACATACGATTAGATCGCTCGCCGGGTCGGCATTCATGATCAATTGCGCCCGACCAGAAGTGCGGCCGATATCACTGAATCCCTTAAAAACCCCGGCAATCCATTCATTGCCGGTCGGTAAAAACCCCGGCAATCTGTACATTGCCGGATCTCGCTGCCATAGCGGACCGTGTTAAACCGGCGGCAGCCCGCCTAATTCCCGTTCGACGCACCTCCGTGCTAAGCGTGGAGGAAATTATGAGAAGTGTCCAAAATAAAAAAATTATCATCCACCTCTTCCTTTGAGGCCCCCGGTCTTCCGCCTCGTCCAGAAGGGATGCGTGAACATGGCCCCCTGCGGTGAACTACCCGATCGCGGCCCACGGCCGACTGCCCGGCGGCGTGTCTGGCTGGCGGTGGCACGCGCGGTGAGCACCGCGCGGGCAGGGCTGATACGGATGACACGCCGCGTCGCCGAAGCAGGCCTGGCCGACGCGGTCACCCCATCCCGAACGAAATTAGATTCGATACAGGTACTCCAGGACGAATACAGGGCAGGCTTCCCCTTGCCCGTGCCGCATCAAGCGAGCGCAGCGAGCGACCTCCACGAATGTCCGTGGTGCATCTCCCTCGGACATCCCGACACCCTGGGCCGGTCCACCCCGCCGCACACTGACGGTGACGACACCTGAACGGCTGCGATGCGCACGCCGACGCCAGCGATGACGCCCGGTCAGGCCTGCCGACTCGTGGCCTGTCCCTCTCTGAGTCTATTCACGCCCCAGGTTGAAGCACCTTTCGACACGCTCGGCAGGTCGGCGGCAGGACCGTGCGGGGGGAGGAAAGGTACGTTTCACTGTCCGTCGGGCACTGCACACGGGGCTAGGCTCGGGCCGTGGGAGAGCCTGAGCAGCGCGCCGAAGGCGCGGGTCCGTTCACCACCCGGCTCACCTGGCACCGCCCCGACGGGGAAACGGTGGTGTGGGAGTCGCGGCTCGCGCGCAGGCGCGGGGCGCTGTCCGTTCGCGGTCCGCGAGACACGCTCACCATGTCCCCGACTTCCGACGCCGAGGCCCTCGGCCGCCTTCGAAGGCTCAACGCCCTCGCTTCGGGCGCGTTCGTCATCGGCGGAGCACTCTTCGCACTCGGCGCCGCCGTAGCTCAGTTCGGCTCGGGCGACGCGTTCGAGAGTGCCTCGATCTACTTCGCGGGCGGCCTGTTCTTCAACACCGGGGGCTACACCTCGCTCTTGCAGGTGCTGAACGCGCCTCGCCACTCTCCAGGGGGCGGTCCACTGGTCACGGCCGCCTGGAGGTGGTGGGGTTACGAGCCGATGCACCTGGACTGGCTGAGCGCGTTCGCGCTGTTCGCGGGGACGCTCGTGTTCGGCGTCAATCTCCTCGACTCCTTCCTGCAGGGGCTCACCGTCCAGCAGACCAACCGGCTGATCTGGACTCCCGACGTGGTCGGATGCGTACTGTTCCTCGTTTCGGGGCATCTCGCGTTCGTCGAGATCTGCCACCGTTCCCGGCCCTGCGTCCGCTCGCGCAGCCTCGGCTGGTGGGTCGTCGCCGTGAACCAGCTCGGGTCGGTGCTCTTCATGATCTCGGCACTGGCCGCGTTCACCCGGCCCGGCACCGGAAGCCTGGTCAACACCGACATCGCCAACTGGGGGACGCTGACAGGCGCGCTGTGCTTCTCGCTCGGCGGCGTACTCCAGGCCTTCGAACGACCTTGAGAAGTGGCCGCAGCCGCTGCGTAATTGCTTCGTTGTGCGGTGATCGTTTGGTTAGGCTCGCCCCCGGGTTTCTTGTGGCGAGGG
This sequence comes from Streptomyces sp. NPDC006463, assembly GCF_042870715.1. Classification (NCBI taxonomy): domain Bacteria; kingdom Bacillati; phylum Actinomycetota; class Actinomycetes; order Kitasatosporales; family Streptomycetaceae; genus Streptomyces; species Streptomyces sp. NPDC006463. Next base: position 141,870 of record NZ_JBIAHP010000020.1, read on the forward strand.
CGGGGCGGCGTGATCGAGCTAGGTGTGTTCTTCGGTGTGCTGGGGCTGGCGGCGCTGTGGATGGTGTGGACTTTGCTGCGCCGGGGGAAGCGGCGTCCGGAGACCGCGGAGGGTCCGCTGATCGAGCAGGCTCGTAGAGAGCAGGCCGCCAGCGACCGGACGTCCTACAGTTCGACGGCCGTGCACAACTCGTTGACGTACGGGACAGCACACAAGCCGTAACCCGACAGCCGCCGGCGCGGACACCAAAGACATCCACGGCGGCCCTCGGGGCCCCGTCCGTACGGACGGGGCCCCGAGGGCCGCTGGGTGCGTGGGTGTGCGTGGGCGTCAGAGGAGTCCGAGCCTCTCCTCGATCCCCATGACGATGCCGAGCGCGGCCGCGAAGCACACGCCCGAGCAGCCGACGCCCACGAGCGGGGTCCCGCCGACTGCACTCATCGCGGCGCAATGCCAGGGAGGCGAACCCGTCGACATGTCCTACGGTCCGGAAACACCTATGCCCGTGTTCCCTTCCGGCAGATTTGATCTGCTCATGGGGCGGTCGCGCACGGCGCATCCCGCCCTTCGGGCTGTCCGGGGCGGGCGCTACACTCCGGCTGCCCAGAGCTTCCGAGCAGGTCACGGGGGTCGGGCCCATCTGAACTGGGGGGTTCATGAGTTTGCTGCCGATCGGCAGAAGAAAGCGGAGCAGACGGGGGCGAGGTGGCGCGATCGCCGCATCGGGCACGCTGCTGCTCGCGCTGCTGGCCTCAGTCGCAGGCCAGAGTGGCACGGCCGCCGCGGCCCCCGCGGCACCCATCACCACCACGGCCGCCCCGGCCACGGCCCCGCCGAAGACCGCGGGTCCGCAGGCCACGCCGACGCCTGATCCCACGGCCGACCACCAGGCGGCCGTACGCACGCTCCGGAACAGCGACCTCTCCGAGCCGTGCCCGGCAGCCGTCGCTCCGCACACGATCGTCACCTGCACGGTGGACCCGTCCAAGACGGCGTCCTTCTCGCTCGCCCTGCCGCAGCAGAAGGACCTCGTCCTGCTCCAGGTCATCACGACCCAGTGGTCCATCACCAAGCTGATCGCGCCCGGCGGCGCCGCCGTCGCGTGCGACTTCGCCCACGGCTCGACCCGGACCTGGCGGTGCCCCACCAGTCAGGCCGGGACATACACACTGCAGGTCACGGACAAGAGCGCCATGGCGAACGGTATCTCCGTGTCATACGCTCCGCTGCTCTCGTCCTCCGCGTGCAAGGCCATCGGCGCCGGAGACCGCAGGCTCGGCGGACCGACCGTGTTCCCCGGCGCGCTGTCGACCGGCTCGGCGGGCGATTGCTACACCCTGGACCTGGCAGCGGGTGATGTCCTGCGCGCCTACAGCTCCAGTTCCGAAGTCCTGCACAGCGTGTACGACGCCTCCGGGCAGGAGATCTGCACGTCCTACCTTCGCGGGGCGTACGCCATGGACTGCAGGCTCACGGGCACCGCACCGTTTCGTATCTCGGCGCTGCAGGCCTGGGGTGACGCGGTCGCTTACAACTACTCCGTGGCCCGGCTCTCTAGGCCGGAGGGCTGCGTGCTGGTCGTCCCCCAGGCCTTCGGAGTCGCCCCGGATCTGAGCCCGACGGAGCACTGCCGCATCCTTCGGGTCACGCAGGCGGCCGAGCACTCCTTCGCCGAGGTTTCCTCCGGCATCGTCCCGCTTCCTTCGAGGCTCGTCTCCGTGGCCGGCGACGTCATACCCGGCTGCGACGACGGCACCTGCGACCTGGACCCCGGTGACTACACCTGGTCGGCAGACCCCCGGGCCCGGAATTTCACGACCTTCGGCATCGCATTCGTCTCCGCGAAGGAGACCAGGGGATGCACGACGACCCACGACAACGGTCTCGTGGCCGGTCCGGTCACCGGAGCGTTCGGCGCGCCCGGGCAGCAGTTCTGCCTGACCCTGCCGACCGCCACCGGCAAGGGCATCTACGCGTTGAACCGGCCGCCGACCGGCGGCAACCATGCCCGGGTGAAGGTGTACGACGCGTCCGGAACCCTGCAGTGTGACACCGGGCCCATCTGCAAACTGACCGGCACCGCTCCCTTCCGCGCATACCTGAGCGGGCAGCCGAACTCGAGCTACGGACTGGTGTTCCACAGGACCGGCGAGACCGCCGGCTGCACGCCGTGGCCTCATTCCACGTACGGCAACGGTGCCTGGGGGGCCGAGGTGTCGGTGTCCCCGGACAACACCTGGGGCTGCCTGAGCGTGCCAGGGGACGCGCACTCCAGCGCCGAGTTGATCGACTACACCAACACCTGGAACGACGCGAACGCGACGGTCAAGTTGGTCGACGCAGCGGGCGACGTGAAGTGCTACTCCGACACGGCCGCCACATGCTCTCTCGCCTCCGGGGTGCCCTATACGGCGCTGCTCGTCAGCCGGGGCGGATATGACACGTACAAGCTCGTCCGCCGTGACGTGTCCGCAACTGCGCAGTGCCCCGCCCCGGCCTCGACGAAGACAGGCGGCCCCTCTATCGCCTTCGACCTGACGTCCGCGCTGGATGCACGCTGCGTGCGCGTGAACGCCGCCACCACGGACAAACTCTGGATCGCCGCACGGACACCCGGCAATCCGGGGGGTGACGTCACCCAGCTGACCGTTGTCGACAGCGACGGCCACTTCGTGTGCCCGGAGCCTCGCGCCCCATGCCGTGCCAGCGGCTCGACGTCGTACACAGCGGTCATCACATCTGACGCTGCCGACCACGCCCCCCTCGCGGTGAAACTGGACACCTGGCGCGTGGGTACGGCCTCGGGCTGGGCCCCGGAATGCACCGCCAACCAGGTTTCGGTCAATGATTTCCCCGAACGGAGCGGGACCCTTTCCGAAACCTCCACCGCCTACTGCGCCGTGATCGACATGAGGCCTGGCCAGTCATTCACGGTCTCCGGCAACACCTCCGACACGGGGGGCGCCAAGCCGGACCTGGACCTGCTGAGCAGCCCGGGATGGACCTCCATGACCAGCGGTTACGGGTGCACCAACTTTGACGACAGCCGGTTGTTCTTCGGCTGCCGTGCGAGCGCCGACGCAGCACCTGGCCAAGCGGTCCTGCTGTTGAGCCCCCGTCGGGCCCGCACCCCCGTCGACTTCCACCTGAGGGGAATCTGTGACTCTGGCTGCGTTGCGCCAACGCCGGATCCGACCGGCATCAGCCCGTCGACCAGCACGGCGGGCACGCGTACCGAAGCCGTCGTCAGCGGTACTGGGCTCACCTTCGACACCAAGCTCAAGCTGATCCGCAACGGCTCGCCAGACCGGGTGCTGGAGCCGATCACGGCGAATGCCGACGGAAAGCAGCTGCGCGTCACCGTCGATACGAACGGGCTGGAACCCGGGCAGTACGACCTGCTGCTCGACGGCGTCGAGTACACCCCCGGGGTCCCGTCCCGGGGCTACCTGCCCAAGGCCTACACCGTCACGGCCCAGCCGCCGAAGGGCAGCCGGTTCGTGCCGCACGGCCCGTCGCGGTTCCTCGACACGCGTGACGGCACCGGCGCGACGAAGCAGCGCGTCGGACCGGGCGGCGTCGTCACCCTGCAGGTCGCGGGTGTGAAGGGCATCCCGGCCACCGGGGTGACGGCCGTCGTCATGAACGTGACCGCCGTCCAGCCCACCGAGGCGGGCCATGTGATGGTCTACCCGAACGGGCAGGCTATGCCCAAGGTGTCGAACCTCAACTTCGCGCCCGGGCAGATCGTCCCCAACCTCGTCACCGTGCCCGTCGTCAGCGGCAAGGTCGACCTGCGCAACAACGCCGGTTCGGTGGACCTGATCGCCGACGTCACCGGCTACTACACCAACCAGGCCGGGGCGGGCTCCGCGCTGAACCCGATCACGCCCGCGCGGTTCCTCGACACCCGTGACGGTACGGGTGCGACGAAGCAGCGGGTCGGTCCGGGCGGGGTCGTCACCCTTCAGGTCGCCGGCGTCAAGGGGATCCCGGCGAGCGGGGTCACCGCCGTCGTCATGAACGTGACCGCGGTCCAGCCGACCGAGGCCGGACACGTCACCGTCTACCCGAACGGGCAGGCGGCGCCTGGCGTGTCGAACCTGAACTTCACGCCCGGGCAGATCGTCCCCAACCTGGTCACGGTGCCGGTGGTCAACGGCAAGGTCGACCTGCGCAACAACTCCGGCTCCGTCGACCTCATCGCCGACGTCACCGGCTACTACGCGGCCACCGGCTCCGCCTTCTCCGCGGTCGGCCCGGTCCGCCTCCTGGACACCCGCGACGGCACCGGCGCCCGCGCCGGAGCCGTGGGTCCGGGCGATGTCGTCCACCTCCAGGTGACCGGCACCGCGGGAGTCCCCGCACAAGGAGTCACCGCCATCGTCCTCAACGTCACGGTCACGAACCCGACCGAGGCGAGCCACCTGATCGTCCACCCGCACGGGGTCGCGCGTCCGGGCGTGTCGAACCTCAACTACACCCCCGGGAAGACCGTCGCCAACCTGGTGGTCGTCCCCGTTGTGGACGGGTGGGTCACGTTCTACAACAACTCCGGATCCACCGACGTGATCGCCGACCTGAACGGCTACTTCACCTCCTGACACCAGGAAAGAACGAGCGAGGGCCCCGCCCGATCATGAGATCGGGCGGGGCCCTCCCTATCTGCCGGGTACCACCGGCCCTGCAACGGGCCTGCTCGTGAACGACCAACGCCCCGCCCGGACACCCGGGCGGGGCGTACGCGCATGCAGGTCAGGGCCGGTCCTCGGCGTCAGAATGTCGAGTGCCCTCGGGACGTCGTCCGTGCTCCCCCACCTCGCGCGGGCCTCGAATGCGTTCGGGACGTCCACGTTCTCCCAGCTCGGGGTCGCGCCGGAGGAGGGGGCGGCCCGCGTTCCCGCGTCGGGTACGGCTGCAGGGTCCTCGCTGGCCGCGAGCGCGTCGAGCTGGGCGGTGATGACGTCGAGGTCAAGGAGACCGGCTGCGTAGGCCTCGATGAACAGGCCGACGGCGTGGGAGATCGAGACCTCGTCCTGACCAGCGCGTTTCTTGCCCGCGTCCCATACCTCGCCGCCGAAGGTGCGCAGGGCCCTGCAGCGCTCGTCGAAGGTCGCCGTCGCCAAGTTCGCGTGGCACAACCGTGAGCGCCTGGGCCTGCTCCGCGTTCTCGACATCGCTCGTGCCGAGCGCGGTCGCCACCTCCTTGAGCGGCACATCGCGGGCACCGAGCTCGTACGCGGCCTCCTGGCCGGTCTGGGCGATGACGTACCGCAGGTCGGCGAGGGCTTTCAACGCCACCAGCGGCTCCTTGATCGCCAGGCCGTCGAGTTGGCACACGAGGTCGGTGAGGAGCTCGGTGAGTTTCGCGGATAGGGGGACGGTGCCGTCCCGGATCACCGACAGATGCGCCTCGTAGTCAGCGATTGGCCCGGACAGGTCGACATCGGCCTCATACAGCGGCTCGTTGCCGGGGAGAGCGGTCCAGTCGAGCGGGTACTCAGCCGCACCTCGCCAGCCACAAGAGCAGCTGCCCCGCAGGACCGCGCCCCGGGGGCGCCCACGCCGGCCGTCATAGGCGTGCCACTCGGTCGACGACGGCATGTTCGGACCGCTGCCCACATCGAAGTAGACCGGGCCGGGCTCACTGCCGTCAGCCAGCAGCACCCCCACCGCCCCCACATGCGCGGCCCCCAACGCCTTGAGCGCCCTGTCCATGACGACCAACCTCTCCCCGACGAGTACGCAGCCGGTCGGCTCACCGGCCGGCCCGCGGCCTCCAGACTCCCGCGCCCGAGGTGCCTACCGGGATCCACCGAAAGCGGTACGGGAACCGCAGCACCGGTGACGGAGGATGCGTGCCCAACCGACAGCCGACCCGTGCCGACCGCGCTGCCCTCCGACCGCATCGCCGGTCTCCTGGACCGCTTCGACGACCCGCGCGACCGCCTCATGGTCGCCCTCGTCGCCATCTATGCCCTCCTCCCCGGACAGCTCACCCACCTTCGGCGAACCGACCTCGACCGCAGCAAGGGCCAACTGCGCCTGTGCCGGACCGGACGCATGGACCACGTCATCTACCTCGACGCCTTCACCCTGCGTCTTCTTCCAGCGAGTCGGCCTGCCTGCCGGCCGCCTGCGCGTGGACCGAATCGTCGACGAGGCACGTCACAGCGCCGACCCCGTCCGGCTGATGAAGCTCTTCGGCCTGTCCAACCTCTCCGCCACCCGCTATGTCCTGTCGGCACACCCGGACAAGAAGAACGGGTCCATTGCCCCATAGGGGGAAGCCGCTCCGACATCTTGCTCCAGGGGGCGCTCCCTGGTCGGGGGAGCGCGCTTGTCCAGCACGACGGGGATGACCGGCGTATCCCACGAGCTGGAGGCGCACCGGCCCCGCCGTCCCTGGCAGTCGCCGTCCCGCCGCCGTCTCGCCGTCTACTGTCCCGTCCGCCGGACTGTCCCGCCGCCAGTCGGCCGCCGAGGTCGTCACACTCGAAACGGTGCTCGGTTCTGATGCTCGCCGACGTCTGGAGCAGCAAAAGCTGCCTGGTCCCAGCTGTGACAATAGGATGATTTTCATGACAGGGGCGTCCGGACACCAGGTGGGCGGACGATACCGGCTGATCGAGCTGGTTGGTCAGGGCGGCATGGGCCGTGTGTGGCGCGGTCCCGATGAGCTCCTCGACCGAGAGGTAGCCCTGAAAGAGGTCTCGCTACCGCAGAGCCCTCTAGCGGGTGGCACCGATCGGCTGATCGCGCGCACTATGCGGGAGGCGCAAGCTGCTGCTCGGCTCAACCATCCGAACATCATCGACGTGTACGACGTGGTGCAGGAAGGGCACGCTCCCTGGATCGTCATGGAGTTCGTTCATGGGCCGACCTTGGGTGATGTGGCCGCAGACGCGGGCCCCTGGACTGGACTCGAGTCGCCGCGGTCGGCGCGGACCTGGCCGGCGCGCTTGCCCACGCGCACGCCCTCGGAGTGGTACACCGCGACCTCAAGCCCGACAACGTGCTCCTCGCTGAGTACGGGGCCGTGATCACTGACTGGGGTATTGCCCGCGTTTTGGATGAAGCCGTGCGACTGACGCCTTCGGGCATGCGAATCGGTACCCCGCAGTTCTTGTCACCCGAGTACACACCGGAGGCCGCTCCTGACCCCTCACCGGGCCGGCGTCGGCCCCACCGTCCTCACCGTCCGCACTGGTCGCGGGGCTGAGACCGGCGCGGCGCTACCGCCGAGCCCCCGCAGGAGCGGTTGCCCTGCGGCCCCTGGATGATCAGACTTTGAGGGCCCCACCAGCTGGTGGGGCCCTCAGTTTTTGCCGCTGCGCCTCTGGGCCGTCAACGCCACGGTGCGGAGCCTGGCCACCGGGCCCGAGTCACCGGAAAGGGTGCCAGGCCGCAGACACCTCCGCCGATGAGCAGGATCTGTGGCGTGGGGTGCTGGTTCACGTGCGGGGTGCCTATGCCTGGTGGATGGTGCCGCGCTTGCCGTGGCACACGTCGCGAGCGAACTTGTGGCGCGACTCCTGCACGGTGAGCTGGCGGTTCATCTACCGGCGGTAGGTGTCATGTCGCCGGGTGCGTGGATGACGGTGGCTCGCATGGCTCGTTCTGTTCAGAGGTGGGTCAGGTGCCGGAGGCGGACGGCGGGACCCAGCCGTGGGCGGCTCCCGCGTGGATCAGGGATTGTGCATACCGCCACAGCTCCCCTGACGCGTCCTTGATGAGGGACTTGCGGTCGAGGACCTCGTCCACCGTGACTCCCGGGGTACGCCATGTGCCGCCCCGGTTGCCGTAGTTGAGCAGCAGCGGCTGGAGCCGGTCCATGGCCTTGGCGAACCGTGCCTCGGGGGTGACCCGGGCCTCGAACTCGTCCCAGAGGCTCCGGAAGAGGGCGCTCTGGTCTGCGGGAAGTAGGGAAAATAGCCTTTCGGCGGCGCGCTGCTCCCTCACCTCTTGGTCCACGACGGCCTCCGTGTCGTATACGAAGGTGTCCCCGGCGTAGATCTCCACGAGGTCGTGGACCACGACCAGGGCGAGCACCCGGCCCACGTCGAGGGGTTCGTCGGCGTACTCGGCGAGGACGAGGGTCAGCAGGGCCAGGTGCCAGGAATGTTCGGCGTCGTTCTCCCTGCGGTCCGCGGCCAGCAGCGGGCTGCGACGGAACACGTCCTTGAGTAGGTCCGCCTCCATGACGAACTCGATCTGCCGGCGCAGCCGGTCGGGGGTCGTGCCGGGCTGCGGAGGCAGGGAGGTGGCGAGCGGAGGCCGCTCGGCGTCCGGCTCGGCCGTCTCTGCTGTGCGGCGGGATCCCTCGTGCGCCGGGGTTTCCAGGGGGCCGCTCATGCCAGTGCCCCCTGGGTCGGGATGTCCTGCGCGACCGGGCTGATGGTGTCGCCGATGTCGCCGAGGAGCAGGGTTGCCGGGGCGCCAGGATCCACCGAGTAGTACTTGTCGTTGAGCATGCCGGAGACATGGCCGACGTGGAGTGTGAGCGAGAGGCCCAGCGCTTGCGCGCACCGGGCCAGCGCGAGGGCTCCCTCCTCGGTCGCGTGGCAGGTGAAGACGTCGACCACCGCTCCGGGAACCGCTGCGAGCCGCATCATCGCCATGAGCGTCACCCCGCTGGCCACGACGCCGTCGACGATCACCAGACGGTCGGCCGCGGCGGGGAGCTGTTCGTCCACGCCGACGAGGAGGCCGCCGTCCACGGGCATGCGCTTGGCCTGCGGCGCCCAGCACCGGCCGTCCGGCATGACGCCGAGCAGTTCGGCCAGGATGCGTCCCTCGCGCTCCGGTGCCAGCACGGTCGCCCCGGGGACGGACGCGGCGTCGGCCGCCTGGACAGGGAGCATGGCGTAGATGTCGAGCAGTGCCCGAAGGTATCGGTCACGGTCGGCATGCCGTTGTTCGGGCAGGTTGGCCACGGACGTGACCGTGGCCATGCGCTCGACCACGTCGAGGCGGGTGTCGGACGCGATGCGCACGGTGTCCGGCAACGCTCCCGGGGCGTGCAAGTCCTTCAGCACCTGCCGGTCGAAGTGGACCAGCTGATGGAAGCGGCTGCCGTACTGCTCCTCGTAGCGTTCCACCGTGCGTACGGCGTCCGGGAGGAGCTCGGCGCGCTCCACGAGGCGAGCTGTGTTCATCGGATATGCCTCTGGCTTTCTTTCAGGGTGTCGGGGCCGGCTGCGGCATGCTCATGCCCGCGGGACGAGCTTCACGGGCAGCGAGTCGAAGCCCCACAGCAGGTTCGAGCGCAGTCTGCGTACGGGGCCGGTCTTCTCTGCGACCTCGACCCGCCGCACGAGTTCCTCGAACATCACGGTGAGTTCGAGCTTGGCGAGTGCGGAGCCGATGCAGTAGTGGTTCCCCTGGAGGAAGCTCAGGTGCCGGTTCGGCGAGCGGTCGATGAGGAAGCGCTCGGGCTCGGTGAATACCTCTTCGTCGCGGTTGGCCGACGGCAGCCACGCGACGACGTGGTCACCGGCGCGGATATGCTGCCCGCCGAGTTCGACGTCCTCCCGGGCCGTGCGGAGGGCGTGCATGACCGGCGAGGTGTAGCGGACGATCTCCTGGATCGCCGACGGCATCACGGTCGGGTCTGTCCGCAGCCTGTGCCACTGTTCCGGGTTCTCGATCAGGGCCAGCAGTCCGCCCACGGTCGCGTGCCGCGTCGTCTCGTTGCCGCCGGACACCAGGGCGTCACAGTTGTAGAAGATCTCCTCGTCGGTCAGAGGCACGCCGTCGATCTCGCCGTGCACGAGCGCGCTCATGAGATCGTCCTGCGGTTCCTCGCGCCGCAGCTCGGCCAGCTCCTGGAAGTAGCAGAGGATCTCCGTGTGGGCCTGTACCTTCCTGGTCTCGTCCGCCTCGTCGAGCGCCGTGGAGCTCCAGGCGAAGCGGGTGCGGTCGACCATGAAGTCCCAGTCTTCAGGCGGGACTCCGAGCATGTCGCAGATGACGGAGACCGGGAGCTTCTGCGCGACCCGTGTGAATTCGCAGCCGCCGTCGGCGATGGCCTCGTCGATCGCGCGGGTGGCGGTCGTGCGCATGTTGCTCTCGAGCCGATCGACCATCCTCGGGGTGAAAGCCGAGCTGACGACCTTTCGGATCTTGTCGTGCCGGGGTGGATCGGTGACGTTCAGCATCTTGCCAGCGGCCGCGGCCAGGACCCGTGGATCGGAGTCCAGCCGCATTCCGTTCTCCGAGCTGAACACCTTGGGGTCGGTGAGCATCTCGGTACACAGGCGGTGGGTCATCACCGCCCAGAAGTACTCGCCATTCTGCCGCTCGTTGCGGTACACGGGATGCTCGGCGCGCAGCCGTGCCCAGAGTGGCTCCGGGTCGAAGTCCCGGTAGAGGAGGGGATCGGACAGATCGATGGACATGTGGGGGCTCCGGTGTTCCATGGTGCTCCGAGTGGAGCGGCGGGGGGTGTCGTCAGTCCAGGCCGTTCAGCACGTCGTTGACCGCGCCGAGGACCTTGTCCCGGTGTTCCGCAAGGTAGAAGTGGCCGCCGGGGAAGGACCGGACTGTCCAGCTGCCGTCGGTCACTTCGGCCCAGGCATGCAGGTCGTCGGCGCCGACAGCCTCGTCATCGCGTCCCGTGAAGGCGGTGATGCCGATCGGCAGAATCGGATCACGACGTCCGGTGTAGGACTGGATGAGCCGGTAGTCGTTGCGGACCGGCGGCAGCAGGACCTCACGCATGTCCGGGTCGTTCAGCAGGTGCGTGCCACCGGCACCCAGAGGTCCGAGCATGGCCACGAGCCGGTCATCGTCCAGCAGGTGGGCCCCCTCGTGTCCCGCGAAGGGGCGCAGGCGGTGCGGGGCGGCGCACCCCGAGGCCACAAGGTGGCGCAGGAGGTGCCGTTCCCCGGGTGCTGTGAGGCGCCGGGCGACCTCGAAGCCGAGCGCCGCGCCCATGCTGTGTCCGAAGAGCACGGTCGGCGTGTCGGCGTACGGGCGTAGTTCGTCCGCGATGCTGCGGGCCAGTGCGTGCATCTCGCCGATCAACGGCTCGCTGATCCGGTTCTCGCGCCCCGGATACTGGATCGCCCACAGGTCGACGTCGGGTGCCAGGCCCTTGCTCCAGTCCCGGAAGAATCCGGCGGAGCCGCCGGCGTGCGGCAGGCACACCAGCCGCAGGCGTGCCGACGGTACGGAGCGGAGCCTGCGGATCCACCGGCTGTCCGGGTGCGGGCGCGGGCTCAGGGGATCCGTGGTGCGCGGGGGCCGGCCAGCCGTGTCACTGGGCATGCGTCACCGCTTCGGACTTAAGCTGTACGACCGCAGCCGCCAGCCCTTCGATTGTCGGGGAAGCGAACAGGACCCTGGCGGGGACGGACACGCCGAGCTTGGAGCGCATCCGGGAGATGAGCGTGGCCGCCAGCAGGGAGTGCCCGCCGACCTGGAAGAAGTCGGCGTCGACACTGATGTCGCGCTGGTCCAGAACCTCCTCCCAGACGGCTGCTAGGGCCGCCTCGACTGATGTGCGCGGCGCGATGTGGCCGCTCTCCGGGGCTGCGCCCGGCCGAAGAGCGGCCAGGGCGGTCCGGTCGATCTTGCCGTTGGGGGTCATCGGGAAGGCGTCGATGACGTGGACGGCCGAGGGGACCATGTACCAGGGCAGGTGGCGCCGGACGTGGGCCATCAGCTCGCCGCCGGGCACGCTGGCTCCGTCACGCGTGACGACGTGGCACACCAGCCTCTTGTCCTCGGGGTCGGTCTCGTCGACGAGGGCGACGCAGCCTCGGATGTCCGGATGGTCGCTCACCGCGAGTTCGACCTCGCCGAGTTCGATGCGGTAGCCGCGGAGTTTGATCTGGTGGTCGCGGCGGCCGACGAACTCGAGGCGGCCGTCCGCCGCCGACCGGACCAGGTCGCCCGTGCGGTAGAGACGCTGACCGGGGATGCCGGAGAAGGGGTCAGCGAGGAACTTCTCCGCAGTCATCGCGGGCTTGTTCAGATAGCCGACGGCCACGCCGTCGCCGCCGATGTACAGCTCACCGACGGTGCCTGCGGCGACGGGTCGCATGGTGTCGTCCAGCACATGGGCTTGCACGTTCTCGATGGGGTGTCCGATGGGCACGGAAGAGGCATCGCCGCCGTCCCAGTCGGACCCCGGCTCGAAGAGGGTCGAGGTGATGGTGCCCTCGGTAGGGCCGTATACGTTGCACCAGCGGATGCCGGCGCCCACGCACCTGTTCCAGGTGTCCAGGGCGCGCCGCTCCGCCTTCTCCCCCGCGACGATGACGACCCGGAGCGACGATTGCGAAGCCAGCTGGGCCAGGCAGTCCTCTTCCAGGACCCAGCTGTGCCAGAACGCGGTCGGGATGCTGAGGAACGTCGTTTTGGTGTCGATGACCTGCTGGGTCAGGGCGCGGAAAGTCTGGCGCAGCGGGTCCTCGCCGAGGACGAGTGTCGCGCCGTGCAGGAGCGGCGGGAAGATCTCCTCGGCGGCGGCGTCGAAACTGAGCGAACGGCACTGCAGGACCCGATCGCCCGGGGCGAGCCCGAAGATCCTGTTCACCGAGGAGGCGTGGTGGGCGAGTGACCGGTGCGTCACCAGCACCCCCTTGGGCTTTCCGGTGGATCCGGAAGTGTGGATGACGTACGCGGCGCCCCCCGCAGTGGCGCCGGCGTCCGGCGCGATGGGCAGGCCGTCGATGTGCGTCTCCTCCCGGTCCAGCCAGAGGATCTCCCCCTCGTGGTCGCCGAAGAGGTGGCCCAACGTCTGCTGGGTCAGCAGGAGGCGGGCACCAGTGTCGGCCAGCACATACCGCAGCCGCTCCACCGGGTACTCGGGGTCGAGGGGCACGTATGCAGCGCCGGCCTTCAGGATGCCGAGCAGTGAGATGATCGCCAGCGGCGACCGCTCGGCACACAGGGCCACGAAGTCGCCGTGGCCGATGCCCCGGTCGGCCAGGAGACGGGCCAGCTTGCCGGACCTCTCGTTGACTTCGCGGTAGCTGATCTCCTGGTCCCGCCAGACCAGTGCGGCTGCCTCCGGCGTCCTTGCCGCCTGTTGGGCGAAGAGCGTGTGCACACCCGACGCGGTGTCCGCGGGGTCCGTTCCGCCGGCGGCACTGACCAGGCTCCTGGGCCGGATGTCGGTCCAGGTCTGCTCGATGAAGGCCACGCAGTCCTGGTGGCTCGACTCCGAGTGCGCGACGCGCCATCCTGGCGGTACGGCCAGGTGGCTCGCCCACAGCGAGTACTGACCCTCGCCGTTGACCAGGACGAGTGGCGATTCACCGATCGAGTCGGGCACGGCAGACATCTCCTCGGGTAGGGGGTAGGGGGAGAGGGGGGTAGGGGGCCGGCAGGGGGCCGGAGAAGCGTTTCCTCAGGCAGCGGCGCGGGGTGACCGCTGCGCGTGATGCGTTAGGCCAGGACGTCCGCCACGGCCTTCGGTACCTGGGAGAGCGCATCGAGCAGGCGGGCGGGACGGTGCTCGGCGAGGGCGGGCCCGGTGTAGCCCCAGGATGCCCCGATGGGGATGACCCCGGCCGCTCTGGCGGCGGCGATGTCGCTGGGGCTGTCGCCGATGAAGCACGCGCGTGACGGATGGACGCCCAGCCGCTCGAGCGCCAGGGCGATGCCCGCGCCGGAGGGCTTGGGTTCGGCGTCGCCCCAGCCGATCACGACCTGGAAGAAATCCGCCAGTTCCGCGGGGAGGAGCCAGGCCAGGCGGGTGCGGGGCTGCATGGTGACGACTCCGATGGCGACATCCTGCGACCGGAGGTGCCGCAGCACGTCCAGGGCGCCGTCGAACGGCACGGTGTCCTGCGCGGCGACCGCGAACGCCGTTTCCCAGACCGCTCCGAGGGTGGTCTCCTGGTCGTGCACGCCGAGGCGGGCCAGCACCTCGTGGTGCGGCAGGCGATCGGCCTCGGCCCCGAGCAGCGACTCGTCCATTCGTCTGCCCAGTGCCGCCGTCGCGGTGCCCAGGATCGCCCTGCGCATGGCCTCTCGGCTGTCCAGGAGGACTCCGTCGAGATCGAACAGTACGGCTTTGTCGTAGGTGTGCGTTGTTGGTTCAATCATGTCGAGACACCAGAGGGGTTGCGGTCGGCAGCCGCGAGGGCGGCTGTCGCTCCGTATGGGCCTGGGGCCGCAGAAGCGGGATCATGAGAAGCAGGGCGGTCGTGGCGAGGAGGGCGTCGGCGGTCAGTGCCTGGGCGAAGGCCGAGGCCGGGGCGCCCTCCCCCAGGGGGGACTGGAACACGAGGCCGACGACGACCGTTCCGAGGGCCGCGCCCACCTGAGCGGTGCTCTCCATCAAGCCCGACGCAGCCCCGGCATGCCGGCGCGGCACATCGGACAGCACGGCGGCCATCAGCGGGCTCACTCCCAGGCCCTGCCCCACACCGATGACGGTCAGAGCTATCAGCGGCGCCCAGGGCACACCGTCCCACGCCGCCCGACCGTTCGTCATAAGGACGGTGAGGAAGGTGAGGACGCCGAGCACATTGACGCCGTAGGCGAGGGTCAGGACATGCAGCCCGGCCCGGTGTCGGATGCGGGGTGCGGCAAGGGAAGCAACGATGAAGGCCACCGCGAGCGGCGCGAAGACGAGTCCGCTCCGCAGCGGTGAGAAACCGAGGTGCTGCTGAAGGTGGAGGGTCAGGATGAAGAACAGACCCGCGTTGCCGGCGAAGAAGGCGAGGGCCAGCCCGTTACCGACGGCGAAGACGCGCTCCCGGAACAGCTGGGTATCGAGTAGCGGCAGCCCTCCTGTGCGGGCCAGCCGCCGCTCCCAGAGCACGAACACGACACCCGTCGGAACCGCCAGCAGGAGCAGGACGTACGACCACCAGGGCCAGCCCCATCCCGGGCCGGCCACCAAGGGCAGGGTCAGCAGGACGAGTGCGGCCGTCAGCTGCAGGACGCCCGGCAGGTCGAGGAGCGGGCGCTCGGTCCCTCGATGCCCCGGCAGTGCGGCGGCGCCGGCCAAGGCCAGCAGGCCGAGGGGCACGTTGATGAGGAAGATCGGGCGCCAGGACAGACCGAACAGGTCCAGTCCGACCAGCAGTCCGCCCAGCACCTGCCCGCTGATCGAGGCCAGTCCGACCGCGGAGCCGAAGAGCGCGAACGCCCTGCCCTTGGCCGCCCCGTCGAAGCCGGTCTGCAGGAAGGAGAGGACCTGCGGGTAGAACAGGGCCGCCCCGATTCCCTGCACCACCCGAAAGACGACGAGGACACCGGCCGAGGGGGCCAGTCCGCAGCCCAGCGAGGCAAGAGTGAACAACGCCACCCCGACGGCAAAGAGGCGCCGATAACCGTACAGGTCGCCCAGCCGGCCGCCGGTGATCAGCACAGCACCGTAGACCAGGGCGTACCCGCTGACGGCGAGTTCCGTCTGGGACACCGAGGCGTGCAGGTCGTCGTGGATGGTGGTCAGTGCGACGTTGATGATGAACTGGTCCATGACCGCTAGAAAAGTGGCGATCATAGTGACCGTGAGGATGGATCGCTGCGCCCGGTTCATCGCAGGGTGCGCGCGCCCGCGCGGTCGAGACAGGCACGGACGCGGGACCGCAGCCGCTCGCCGTGGATGTCCTGGACCGGGCGCCACCGGGCGTCGGTCACTTCCTCGGTCTGCAGCGCCAGTCCGGTGTCGCGCGTGCGGAAGACGAAGCGGAAGTCGAAGTGAGTGTGCTCGGGTTCGGCCTTCTTCGGGTTCTCCGGGATGGTGTGCGCGTCGATGTCCACGGGCACCTGGTCCACGAGCGCCACAGACGCGGCGGGGATCCCGGTCTCCTCGCACAGCTCCCTCAGCGCGGCGTCGGCGAGGAAGGGGTCGCTCTCCTCGATGTGGCCGCCGGGGAGCAGCCACCGGTCCAGGGCTCGGTGGTGGATGTACAGGACGAGGCCCTGCTCGTTCGCCAGGACCGCTCCGGCGGTGACATGGCCGCGGAACTCCTTGCGCGACGTGGGGACCGCGTCGGGCGTCTCGAGCACCTCACACAGGCCGGTGAGAGGGAGTCGGTCCTCGGGGTGCCGGTCGAGGTGGGCGGCCAGCAGGGCCCGTATCTGATGCTTATCGACGCTCATGACATCCGGTTGTTGAAGTGGGTGAGCCAGGTCGCGGCGATGGCGGCACGGTCCCGCGCCGCCACCTCGTGCAGGCCGGGTGCGAGGTCTCCGCGGGACAGCGCGCTCAGGCCAGCCAGGATCTCGGCCTGGACAAGGAAGATGAAGGGTCCGACGGAGGCGCCGTGCAGGAAGTTCACGGCGTTGCCCTCGTTGCACAGGTAGAAGTGCCGGTCATCCGACGCGCAGCGGGTGATGTGCTCGCCCACAGGCGTCAGGGTGTGCGTCTGCGGCAGCCGGGCGAGATCGAGTTCGTCCTCGGCGCTGGTGACGGTGGCGACGAAGGAGCCGTCCTTCAGCAGCGCGAAATCCTCGTGCCCGAGAGCCTTGGCACCGGTCGCGCAGATCGTCACATCGGCGGACTTCAGGGCGGCCTCCAGTGACGCCGCCACCGCGAAGCCCTGCGACAGGGCCTGTGTGCTGCGCACCGGGTCGGTGTCGTAGACGGTGACCTGGACACCCTTGGCGTGCATTAGGCGGGCGATGCTGGAGCCCAGCTTCCCGAAGCCGATGACCGCGGCCTTGCGGCCCACCAGGATGCCGCCCTGGGTCCGCAGCAGGGCCTCGGTGGAGAACACCACCGACTGGCCCACGAGGAAGTCCTCAGGATCCTTGAGCGGGGAACGCGCCACGGTGATGACCGGGCAAGGAAGCTTGTCGAGTTCGGCGTAGCGCTGATGGCCGTTCTCGGTGTCCTCGACGACTCCGAGGATCTGTCCGGAAAACCGCTTGCAGATCTCGGAGAGCGAAGGAGCGAAATATCCGCCGATGTCGAGGAGGACGACCGGCATCCCCGCCGCCCGCGTCTCCAGATAGGTCAGGGCCGCCTCCGGATCACCGAAGACCTCCCGGGACAGCGGATCGCACGGTGTCGCGCGCTGTACGGTCGCCAAGGCGTCCGGGGAGATCGATTTCGGTTTCGGAAGTACGGCCCGCAGATTCGACATCCGGGCCACCGCCTGAACAAAAGCCGGGCGCTCCGGGAGCAAGTGTGTTACCAAAAGGCTGGCTGTCGGATGTTCCACGGGAAACTGTGACACGATGTCGTCAAAATATGCGCCGAGGCGCCGCATTTCTTGATTGTCCACTGAATTCTAAGTTCTTTTCATGATCCGGATGCCGGGAGAATCGACCCACACCGGGAAATGGCAACAAGAGCAATAAGTGAAGGCGTACGTCCACACGACTGACGCAAAGTACCTGATCAGCTGACCCGCAGGCAGGAAAGAGCCGCGAGCATGCCGAAGGACCAACGGCTCATGGACCGGCCAGGAGGATGGAGTAAAATTGAATGTCGGAGTTTTAGCAGCTGAAGCGGATCGCCCGACTCTCGGCACTGAGCGCGCGTCTGCGCATGTGAAATACCTCTCACCCATAGTTTGGCAGGGAAGGGTGGAGCAACACCCAACCGGAAGCTGGACAGCAGTATCCCGCCGCGCTCGACAGAGGTAATGCTACCCCACTCGATCTCGCCAATGATCTTCGTTTCATGCTAAATTGAGTTTACGCGCGTAGAATTCAAATAATCGCCACATAGTCCTAAATGTCGGTGCGTACCGAGCCCCGACTCGAACAGTCCGCTTCCTCGTCACCAAGGCACCTCGGGGTGCCCGCGCACGAGAAGTGACGCGCGTCGTTCCTGCGGCCCGCGCCAGGTGATAGACCAAGTGCATCGGGTGAACTGGCGGCTGTGCATGGCCGGTTCGTTCATCGGTTCAGCAGGACGGAGCCGCGTGAGCGCTGAGCGTCCCCGCCAGTGCGTGGTTCCTGTACGCCCGGGGAGCGCGAGCGCCGACAGACCGTCCGCGCGCTGGCCGGCCGCAACTGTGAGCTCGAAGGCCAGGAGATGCGGGTAGTAAGAGAGGGCGTCCAGGTCGGGTTCGGCTACGACGAGGTCGGCGAGCCGGCACTGAGCCGCTGGGAGCGCACCGGCAACCTCACCCCGCCGCACCCTGCCCCCCCGCTATGGGCCCTGGCACCGCTGCACCTGGAGATGGAAGCGCACGCCGAAGCGGTCACGGGCCAGCCGGCCGCGCCGAAGCCGAACAGCACGGCGCCCCCGGCGAACGCGCTCCCCGGTCCGAGCGCAAAGGAGGGGGGTCGGTAGCAGTGGCGTGGTTGATCTGGGTCGGGGCGCTGGCGGCTGGCCAGAAGGTGTGGCCGGGTCGGCGGCCTGGTCCAGTTGCTGTTGGCGGCGGCGCTGCTCGTTGCGGCGGTCCTCGACAAACTGTGTGAACAGCTTTAGGGCCTGCGACTGTTGGTCTTGTCATAGTCGCTGTAGGGGCCGATACCCAGGGTGAAGGCGTTGACCTCCTCCTCAATGGTGTCGGCGGTCTGCAACAGGAAGTAGCTGCGCTCGCGGTATTTGTAGTGGCCGGTGAACGCGGCGGACAGCGTGACGGCAAAGCCGATGGCGACGATCGTCACGTTCTGCCAGGTCAGCCCGCCGCCGGTGTCCAGTGCGGCCACGGTCGTTGTGGCTGCGGAGCCGATCATGATGAAGTTCTGCAGGGTGTTGTGGACACGCCGGTACTTCCTGCTGTCTGCCCGGTGCTGCTCAATGAGCTTCTTCAGCGCTGCCGCTCCAGCGTGAGGATGGCCTTGACGATTGGCGTCATGCGGTTGGGGCTGCACCGGGACCTGCGGAAGATCCGCCAGGACTTCAGGCTCGCGACACCGCGTTCAACGGGCGCTCGTGCTGCGGCCAGTGCCCGGTTGAGGGTCTTTTCGGTGGGAGTGAGGTCCTGGAGCGGCTTGCGTTTGATGCCGGTCGTCAGCCACGGTCCGGCGCCTTGGTAGGCGAGTTCGGCCAGGATGGGAACGCCCTGGCGCTCGCGACCGGGTCGGCGACGGCCGGAGTCGGCCGCCCGGCGAGGACGGACAACCCGGACGCGCCCCGGACGTCAAACAGCTCACCGTGGCACTGGGCAGTCCTACGGTGGAACTGCCCACTACCGATAGCGCCCTGAGCGGCTGTCACACCCGGTGCGCCTTCCTCGCCGACATCGCTCGAAGCATCAGAGCCGCGATCAGCGCGCGGGGTTTGGAAGTGGTGCCCGGATCCAGTATCTAGCTGGCTATTAGAATGAAGCAGGCAGGCCCGGGACTCTCGGTCCGCCCCCGCCGCCGTGCACTCTCTGCTGGAGTCCCGGGCTGGCGCAGCCAGCAGTTCTGCGTGTAGCCAGACCCAACCGACAGGGATCGTGCGATTCCTTGTGCCGCCCGCAGGCAGGCCAGCCTGGAGGCGGAGTCGTAGGTCTGGGGAGAGGAGGCCAGATAAATGACGGGTGCTCTTCAGCGAGTTCGGTCATGATCGGGGGGATGAATCACGAATCCGATCTCATAGCCGCTGTGGGCTCGCTGTGGGATGCACATAGGCCTGCCCCCTTTCCAGCTGGTCTGGCAGGTGCGGAACGGGCAGGTTTCGACCTTGTCATGGTTGACGCGGACATCGCGGGGTGTGTGCATACCTGGCTGAGCAATGCCGGCGCCCTGGATGAGTGGCGTTACCGGGTCTTGCACTGGCGTGGATCCCAGCTCGGCGAGGTCCTTGCCGAGCTCGGTGATGGTGACAGTCCGGAGTACTGGTACCGGCTCTCCAGGATGGCTGAGCTCGTGGCATCTACGGATCCCAGGCCGCGGGATGTCTACCCGCCCGAACCGTGGACCCCCATGGACAGTTCCAAGGACCCTGGCGAGTGACCTGCCCCGGCTGCTGCTGGCCTGGAGGCGAAGCCGAAGGGCCGGGGTGGGAGCGAAGCGGACACCCCAACGGACCGAAGGCCCTGACCCCGTGAAACGGGGTCACTTTCCCTACGCCGCAGGGGAAGATCTGGGTCTGCGGAGCGGACCCTCCTTCGGGTGTAGCGGAGCGGAACCCGAACAGTCCGAAGCGCAGCGCAGGACTCCGGCCCGAAAGGGCCGACCCTGGCTCGGCGAAGCCGAGCCCACCGAGCGAAGCGAGGTGGTTCGTTGGCACAGCGCGCAGCGCTGTGGGACCCGCTCCGCGGG
>NZ_JBIAHP010000021.1:0-151336 GCF_042870715.1 Streptomyces sp. NPDC006463
GAACTACCACGCGCCCCCCCCACTCGGGGGGGCTGTTGCGCGGCCCCCCGCCGTGCAACCAGGACTACACCCCCCCCCCCCGGCCAGGTGACGGGGGGGGGGGGGGGGGGGCGGGGCCCCCCCCCCGTCCCACCGGGCTCCACATAGTTCTCCGTACCACCGTTTCCAGGGAGCTGTTGTCCATGAACCCCCAGGCCCCGGTTCGCGCCGCAGACGACGCTTGGCTCACCGTGGTGTACTACCGCTTCCGCGCCTGGAGGGGTGACCGGCCCTTCTGGGCGGGCCTCTTCACTCTCATCGGCGGCATCCCCATCGCGTACTTCCCCTACGCGGACCTCCGGCTGGGCAACATCACCATCGCCATGGCGACGACCGCCGGCGCGGGCTCGCTGATCATCGGCATCCTGCTGATGACCCTCGGCGTGGCCCTCTGGTTCCAGCAGGGCATCCGGGTCTTCGCCGGAGTGGCGTCGATCCTCCTTGCCCTTGTCTCCCTGCCGGTGTCCAACTTGGGCGGCTTCTTCCTCGGCTTCCTGTTCTCCCTGCTCGGCGGAGCCCTCGCCTTGTCGTGGGCACCGGGCAAGCCGGCGGACCCGGAGGACGCGCAGGACGCGGCGGCCGAGGCGGACATGTTCGCGGACGGCCCCCTGGGAGCCCCCGGCCCCTACGACACGGAAACGGCGTACGCGACCGAGACGAATGCCCACGCCGATGGCGGGAGGAACAGTGCGGGGTGACGAGACGCAGCGGGGCGTGGCCCCAGGCGCAGAGTCCCGCGAGATCAAGGGGCCGCGGCACGCGGCGCCCAGGAAATCGCTGCTGAACAAGCTCCAGATACCCGTCGGCAAGACGATGGCGCTGGCGGCCATGCCGACGGCCGTGTTCGTCGGGATGGGCATGGCGCCCAAGCTGGCCTTGGCCGACGAGAAGGACATCCCCTTCGCGCCCGGCCCGTGTGTGACGCGGTCCGACGAGCCCGCCGAGTCTGCTTCCCCGTCGCCCTCGACGTCGCCTTCGCCGAGTGCGTCGCCCAGCGCGACTCCCTCGCCGTCCGCGTCGAGCGCCGCGAAGCCGAAGCCGAGCACGTCCCCGTCCCCGTCGGCGACCAAGCCCGCGGCGGACAAGCAGGCCGACGCCCCGGCGCCGAAGACGACCCCGTCACCGTCCATCACTCCGTCGCCGGCCAAGACCACGAACCCGCTGGACCCGCTGGGCGTCGGCGACGCGCTCAAGGACCTCGTCGACGGGCTCGGCGCGCCCCTGAAGGACGCGCAGAAGACGGCGACCCCGACGCCCGCGCCCTCCACGACCGCTCCGCAGACGCCCGCCCCGGCCCCGACCAAGACTCAGGACCCGGCGGCGGACGCGATCCGCGACGCGGCGAAGAACGCCGGCGTCGACGTCAAGGAGCTCTCCGACGAGGTCAAGGACACCGCCAAGACCCCGAAGGACGAGACGGGCGAGGCCAAGGCCGACGACGACAAGGCCAAGTCCGAGGAGAAGAAGGACGCGGACGGGAAGGAACCCTTCCCCTGCCCGACCTACGACGCCAAGGCGCTGGCCGACGCCGAGCTGGAGCAGGGCATCCCGCTCCTGCCGGATGAGCCCTGGTACCTGGACAGCTCCCTGCTGACCCTCTACGGCCTGGACTACCACGGCATCGTGGAGGTGAAGACGGCCGGCGGCAAGACCAAGAAGGTCCTGAAGTTCACCGCGGACTCGCTGGACATCAAGGACCTCTACCAGACGGTCGGCAAGGAGGGGAACGTCGCCCACCTGAAGTCCCGTCCGGGCTCCACGTCCAAGATCCGCGGCGCCACGGTGACGATGTACACCGAGAGCCTCAAGGGCAACCTCTTCGGCCTGATCCCGATCGAGTTCACCCCGAACAGCCCGCCGCCGCTGAACGTTCCGTTCGCGTTCTTCACGAACGTGAAGGTCGTCCAGGCCGGCCAGTTCGGCGGCACGCTCACCGTCCCGGGCCTACACAACTACGTCGGCCCGCCGGAGTAGCGGTCCCGCACAGACAAGAGGCCCGCTCCCCACAGGGAGCGGGCCTCAGTCGTGCGCGTGGTGCTCAGGCGTCGAACCGGGGCAGGACCTCGGTGTTCATCCCGTACTCGTCGAAGATGCCCACCAGCGCGCGGGTCATGGCTTCCACACCGGGTTCGCGGACGATCACCAGATCCTTGACCTGGAGGTAGGAACCGTCGGCGCATTCACCGGTGGTCGTCCAGCTGTCCATGACCCGGGCGACCTCGTCGAGGGTCAGGAGCGTAGCACTCCACCTAGTGCCGTCAGGCGCGGTGACGATCGCGTCGGTGTTCTCCACGGTCAGGGGATCGTCCTCGGAGCCGAGGATGTACGTGATGGAGAACCGAGGCGTCTCCACGATGTGGAGGGGATCCTCAGCCATACTGCCGCTTCAGTAGATTGATCACGGTCGTTTCATGGGCCTTGTCGGTCATTCCGACGATATCGTAATTGTCTCCGACCCGGCGGAAGAAGACCCTCGCGCCGTTCTTGGCCCTCAGGTACATGACGCCCTTGGCTCCCTTCAGGTTTCTGGTGCCCAAGCCCTGCGGGATCTCGGTGACCGGCCCCGAAGGGGGGTTCTCCCTGAGCTTGGCCTCAAGACTGTTGAAGTCCCGGGCCACGTCCTGGTTCTTCGCGGAGTCCCTCATGATGTCGAGCAGGCCCGAGTGCTCCTTGAACGACTTCGTGGGGCAGAGCTTCTTCGGAAGGGTCGGCCCGGCCGACGGAGCCGCCGCAGCGCTCAGGAACGAGTGCTTGGCGGGAGCGCTCTGCGCGGCGCTGCCCGACGCCGCGTCGATGAGACACTCGACGACCGGCTGGCCCTTCTTGAGGGTGTCGAGGAGCTTGCGCAGCCGCTCCAGGGTGAAGCGGGCCCGGTCCATGCCGTCCAGGAAGGCATTGACGCCCTTGCCCACCCGGTAGATCACCTTGGCGACGGCGGGGATCTTCGATACGGCCACACCGACCATTACGACGTTGACCAGGGTCCACAGGCAGCTCTCGACGTCACGCTGGCCGAAGCACTTCTTGGCATCCGTGTAGCCGAGTTCGTCGAGCAGGATCTGCCCGCCGTTCTCGATCACCCAGTCGAGCACGTCCTGGCCCGCGAGCTTCTTCGCCTCGCGGAACTCGTCGACACACGACTGCCCGCAGTTCGCCAGCAGCAGGGCCTCTTCGTCCTGCGAGAGGTCCGCTCCCGTGTTGAGCGGGGGAGCCTCGACCAGTGCCTTGCGCGCTTCCTCCTGCCTCTTGCGGAACTCCTCCTCGGCGCGGTCGGCAGCCGATTCGGCGTCCTTCGCGTCCTGGACGGCGTTGGCGGCGGCCTTCTCGGCGCCGACGGCGTCCTTCTCGGACTGGGTCGCGGCGGAGTCGGCGGCGCTCGCGTCGCGGGTGGCGGCGTCAGCGGACGCGTGGGCGTTGGCCGCGCTCTTCTCCGCCTCGGTGGCCTCGTTGTTGGCGGCGAGCGCCGCGTCCGAGGCGTCCTTGGAGGCGCTCTTCGCGAAGAGGGCGTCGGTGCCCGTCTGGGTGCTGTACTCCTTCGTCCTGTCGTCGGCCTTCTTGGCGGCGTCGGCGGCCCGAGCGGCTTCCGACGCCGAGGCGCGGGCGGCTGCCATGGACTTCAGCGCGGCCGCCGTGTCGGCTGCCGCCGCGGCTGCCGCCTGGGCGGCGAGCTTGGAATCGCCGGCCGCCTTGTCGGCGAGGGCTTTGGCGGTCGCCGCGGCCTTGGTGGCCTCGTCGGCCTTGGCGGTGGCTGCTGCTGCCTGCTGTTCGGCGTGGGTCTTGGCGGACTGACCGACCAGCGCGGCGAACGCGGCCGCCGAATCGGTCTCACGGTAGGCCGTGCCGATCGCGATGGCGGTGTTGGCGGGCTGGACGGCCTGCGCCGCGGAGTCGCGTGCGGCGGTGGCCGCCATGGAGGTGGCGTAGGCGTGTCCGGCGGTGACGGCCGACCACGCGGCCGTCTTGACGGCCTCGGTACGGGCGGCCGCGGCGTTGCTGATGGCTTCGAGCGAAGCGGTTTGGGCCTTCTTGGCTGCGGCCTCGGCCTTGGTGGCGTTGACCGATGCGGCCTCGGCCGCGTCGATGGCGTCGGCCGCGGCGGCGTGTGCGGTCAGGGACGCGGAGAAGCTCGTCTCCCAAGCGGACCACGCTTTGTCCGCGGACGCCTGGGACCGTTGCGCGGCACCGTCCGCGCGGGTGGAGGCGGCCCGGGCGTTGACCGAGGCGGTCGTCGCGGTGCCGGCTTCCGTACGGGCGCGACCGGCGGCGCCGGCCGCATCGTTCGCGGCGGCCCGGGCGGCCGTCGCGGCCTCCCGGGTCTCCGCGGCCGCAGGCGTACCGACGGCTGCCGCGGCGGCGGCTTCCAGCGCGGCGGCGCGTGACGCGGTGGCGTTCTTCTCGGCTTCGGCGGCCTCGGCCCGTTCACGTGCCTCGGCGGCCTTGCCCTCGGCGTCGAGAGCCAAACCGAACTGGTCGTGCGCGGTCGTCGCCTGTGCCTCGGCCTCGGCACGGGCCCGGCCCGCAGCCTCGCGTTCGGTCGCGGCGCGTTGCTCGGCGGCCTGGGCCTTGCCGCGTTCGGTGGCGGCGGTCTGCCGCTCCTTGACGGCGGTGGCCTTCTCCTTCTCGGCCTTCGCCCGCTCGGTCTTGGCCGTCTCGGCGGCCTTGCGGGCGGTCTCCTGAGCCGTCTCGGCCTTGGCCTGCGCCGCCTTCGCCTTGGTGGCGTTGTCGGCGGCCTCCTTGGCCTGGGCCGCAGCCGAGGTGGCGGCGGCCTTGGCCTGGGCGGCGGCCTCCTGGGCGGCGACTCGGCGGAACTCGGTGTTCAGCGCGTGCGACTGGGTCTGGGCCAGCGCGTACAGAGTCTTGCTGTCCGCGACGGTCGCCTTCGCCGCGTTCGACGCGGTCAGCGAGGCCTTGGCGGCGGCCTCGGCGGCGGCGGCCGAGGCCTTCGCGACCTGGACGGACTGCTGTGCGAACAGCAGGCCGCGGCCGCGCGGAGTCTTGGCGACGTCCGCGATGGCCCACGCCGCGTTCTGGGAGGAGTCGGCCTTGTCGGACGCCGTCTTGGCGGCGGCCGAGGCAGTCGCGGCGATCTTCGCCTGCTCGGCGGCCTTGGTGCGGGCCGCCGCCAGGTCCTTGGTGGCCTGGGTGAAGGCGGCTGCCGCCGGTCGGCCCGACGCGTTCGCCGGCTGGGCCCCCCAGTACTTCTGCCAGGTCAGGATCTGGTCGGCGAGCCATGCCTGGCCGAGCGACTCGATCATGGCCTCGGTGGCCTTGCGGGCCTCCGCGGCCGCGGTGACCTCGGCGTTGACGATCTCGTTGCGCGGCGTGTTCTGGGCGGCGTACTCCTGCTCCCACTCCATGTGCGCGGTGACGACGATCGGCGACATGACCCGGTAGAAGTCGAGCGGATTGCGGCTGTCGCACGCGCCCCAGGCGGCCTTCAGCGCCTCGACCTCAAGACGGAACTCGACCGAGTCCTCGGCCGGCGTCTCCTTCATGTAGCCGCCGAGCCGCAGGTACCGGCCGATGTCGCTCGCCGTGGGGGAGCGGTAGTTGCTGCTCTCCGCGTCCCGCAGCAGGTCCTTCGTGACGAAGTCGTGGTTGGGGTCTTGGCCCTTGAGTTCTGCGGCGAGCGCCTTCGCCTTGTCGAGGGAGGCCTTGGACGCCACGGCGTGGCCGTCGCCGCCCAACTGGTAGTAGAGGTCGCGCTGGGGGCCCAGGGTGAAGGCGACGACGTCCTTGTCGAACTGCGGGGCGTACTGCGGGATGCCCGCCGCGGTGCCCGACTTCCAGTAGGGGTGGTTCGCGTTCTCCCAGCGCTCGCGCCGCTCGGTGGACGCGACGGGGGAGCCCTCGTATGAGTCCCGGTCCTTGACCATCGCCTGGCGCAGGGTGTCCATGCCCGTGACCGGGTCGGTCGCCGTGGCGAGGGCCGCCGGGGTGCCGGTGAGGGCCTTGGCCGCGGCGCCCTTCATCTCGGGGCCGCCGATGTGCAGGGCGAATCCGCCCGCACAGCGGTCGAGACGGGCCTGCTCGCCCAGGCTGATCGGCAGGTAGGGCGGATTGGTGTCCGGCGGTACCTCGACGGCGGAGGCCGGGGCGGCACCGATGAGGCCGGCCAGCAGGGCGGCGCTGGTGGCCAGGGCGGTGCCGGCGAGGCCGCGCCGTACGGCGGCCCGGACGGCCGGGCTTCTCCCCCGCAAGAGTGTGGATCTGCGCACGTGTTTGCCTGTTCCTTCGGAACTGAAATGGGCAGCCCGAAGGAAGGCATGTGGACGTGTATGCGCTGGTCAGGCGCGAGTGATGAGTTCTATGCCTTCCCCCAAGGCGTGAACTGACAGTTTCATGATCAGACTTACCGCTGGTAGCGCATTTTCAGCCATGTCTACCCGGGAGTAGCAAATGCACGGGCAATCCACAGGCTCCGCCGGGCTGGGAAAACACCGAGGGCGGCACCCCGGATCCCTGTCGGGATCGGGGCGCCGCCCTCGGCCTCTGCGTGGCGGAGCCGATCAGGCCTGGGTGGTGTCGCCACCCAGGTGGTGGACCCGGACCATGTTCGTGGTGCCCGGGACGCCGGGGGGCGAGCCGGCGGTGATGATCATGGTGTCGCCCGGGTTGTGGCGGCCCAGCTTGAGCAGCTCGCCGTCCACCAGGTCGACCATGGCGTCGGTGTTGTCCACGTGCGGGACGATGTACGACTCGACGCCCCAGCTCAGCGTGAGCTGGTTGCGGGTGTTGGCGTCGGTGGTGAAGGCCAGGATCGGCTGGGTCACGCGGTAGCGCGACAGCCGGCGGGCCGTGTCACCGGACTGGGTGAAGGCGATGAGCGCCTTGCCGTCGAGGAAGTCCGCGATCTCGCAGGCCGCGCGGGCGACGGAGCCGCCCTGCGTACGGGGCTTCTTGCCCGGGACCAGCGGCTGGAGGCCCTTGGAGAGGAGCTCCTCCTCGGCCGCCGCGACGATCTTCGACATCGTCTTGACGGTCTCGATCGGGTAGGCACCGACCGAGGACTCGGCCGACAGCATGACCGCGTCCGCGCCGTCGAGGATCGCGTTGGCGACGTCGGACGCCTCCGCGCGTGTCGGGCGGGAGTTGGTGATCATCGACTCCATCATCTGGGTCGCGACGATCACCGGCTTGGCGTTGCGGCGGCACATCTCGATGAGCCGCTTCTGGACCATCGGGACCTTTTCGAGCGGGTACTCGACGGCCAGGTCGCCACGGGCCACCATCACGGCGTCGAAGGCGGCGACGACCGCCGCCATGTTCTCGACGGCCTGCGGCTTCTCCACCTTGGCGATGACGGGGACCCGGCGGCCCTCCTCGTCCATGACCTTGTGGACGTCCTTGACGTCGTTGGCGTCGCGGACGAAGGACAGGGCGACCATGTCGCAGCCCATCCGCAGGGCGAACCGGAGGTCGTCGACGTCCTTCTCCGACAGGGCGGGGACGTTGACGGCCGCCCCCGGCAGGTTGATGCCCTTGTGGTCCGAGATGACACCGCCCTCGATGACGATGGTCCTGACCTGGGGGCCCTCGACCTCGGTCACCCGGAGCTCGACGTTGCCGTCGTTGATCAGGATCTGGTCGCCCTTGGAGACGTCACCCGGCAGACCCTTGTAGGTGGTGCCGCAGATGGACTTGTCACCCGGGACGTCGTCGGTGGTGATGGTGAACTCGTCACCGCGCACCAGCTCGACGGGACCCTCGGCGAAGGTCTCAAGACGGATCTTCGGGCCCTGGAGGTCGGCGAGGACGCCGACGGCACGCCCGGTGTCCTCGGAGACCTTCCGGACGCGGTCGTACCGCTCCTGGTGTTCTGCCTGGGATCCGTGGCTGAAGTTGAATCGGGCCACGTTCATACCTGCCTCGATGAGCGCTTTCAGCTGCTCATACGAGTCGACGGCGGGGCCCAGCGTGCAGACGATTTTGGAACGGCGCATGGAGCGGATCCTATCGGTTTGTTTCGTAGCGGAATATTCCGTCTGGCGGAAAGTCCAAGTGACTAATGAGTAACCAGCGCATACGCCTGGGTGGCGATCTCCAGTTCCTCATCCGTCGGGACCACGGCGACGGCCACCCGGGCACCGTCCGCCGAGACCAGCCGGGGCTCGGGCGAGCGCACCGCGTTGGCCGCCAGGTCCAGCGCCAGGCCCAGCTCGGCCAGGCCGTCCACCGCAGCTTCCCGGACCTGGTGGGCGTTCTCGCCGACCCCGGCCGTGAACGCCACCGCGTCCACCCGGCCGAGCACCGCCGAGTAGGCGCCGATGTACTTCTTCAGGCGGTGGACGTACGCCGCGAAGGCGGTGCTCGCCGCCTCGTCGCCCTCGCCCGCCCGCCGCAGCACTTCGCGCATGTCGTTGTCGCCGCACATGCCCAGCAGACCGCTCTTCTTGTTCAGGAGCGAATCGATCTCATCCACCGAGAGGCCGCCCACCCGCGCCAGGTGGAAGACGACCGCCGGATCGAGATCGCCTGAACGGGTACCCATGACCAGACCCTCCAGAGGGGTCAGGCCCATGGACGTCTCCACGCACACCCCGCCGCGGACGGCCGAGGCCGAGGCGCCGTTGCCCAGGTGCAGGACGATCACGTTCACGTCCTCCACCGGCCGGCCCAGCAGCGCGGCCGTCGCCCGGGAGACGTACGCGTGCGAGGTGCCGTGGAAGCCGTACCGCCGGATGGCGTACTTGTCGGCCGTCGCGGCGTCGATCGCGTACCGCGCCACGTACTCCGGCATCGTGGAGTGGAAGGCCGTGTCGAAGACGGCCACCTGCGGGATGTCCCCGCGCAGCGTGCGCGCCACCTCGATGCCCGTCACGTTCGCCGGGTTGTGCAGCGGGGCCAGCGGGATCAGGCTGCGGATCTCCGCCAGCACCTCGTCGTCGATGACGGTCGGCTGCGTGAACCTCGTCCCGCCGTGCACCACCCGGTGTCCCACCGCGGCCAGTTCGGGAGAGTCCAGGCCCGTCCCGTCGGCGGCCAGCTCCGCCGCGACGGCCTTGAGGGCCGCCTCGTGGTCGGCGATCCTGCCGAGCCTCTCCCGCTTGCCGCCCGCGGCGCCCGGCCCGGTCAGCGGCTCGTGCACCAGCCGGGAGGTCTCCTCCCCGATGCGCTCCACCAGGCCGACGGCGAGCCGGGAGCGGTCCGCCATGTCGAGGAGCTGGTACTTGACCGACGAGGAGCCGGAGTTGAGGACGAGTACGCGCGATGCGGTCACGGTGGAGGTCTTTCCTTGTCGCAGACGGTGGTGGGGAGGTCAGGCGGTGGGCGCGGCCGCGCCCTGCGCCTGGATCGCGGTGATGGCCACCGTGGTGACGATGTCCTGGACGAGCGCGCCGCGCGAGAGGTCGTTGACCGGCTTGCGCAGACCCTGGAGCACCGGGCCGACCGCCACGGCGCCCGCCGAGCGCTGCACGGCCTTGTACGTGTTGTTGCCGGTGTTGAGGTCGGGGAAGATCAGCACGCTCGCGCGGCCGGCCACCTCGGAACCGGGCAGCTTCGTCGCGGCGACCGAGGGCTCCACGGCCGCGTCGTACTGGATCGGGCCCTCGACGGCCAGGTCGGGGCGCAGCTCGCGGACGAGCTCGGTGGCCTTGCGGACCTTCTCCACGTCCGCGCCGCTGCCCGAGGTGCCGGTCGAGTACGAGAGCATCGCGATGCGCGGCTCGACGCCGAAGGCGGCGGCGGTGGCGGCCGACTGGACGGCGATGTCGGCGAGCTGTTCGGCGTCGGGGTCGGGATTGACGGCGCAGTCGCCGTAGACGAGGACCTGGTCGGCCAGGCACATGAAGAAGACCGAGGAGACGATGGACGCTTCCGGCTTCGTCTTGATGATCTCGAAGGCGGGGCGGATGGTCGCCGCGGTGGAGTGCACCGAGCCGGAGACCATTCCGTCGGCCAGGCCTTCCTGGACCATCAGGGTGCCGAAGTAATTGGCGTCGGTTACCACGTCGTTGGCCAGCTCGACGGTCATGCCCTTGTGCGCGCGGGCCTTGGCGTAGTACTCGGCGAAACGTTCCCGCAGGGGGGAGGTCGCCGGGTCGATGAGCTGCGCGGCCGAGATGTCGACGCCGAGGTCGGCGGCCTTCTTCAGGATCGCCGGCTCCTCGCCCAGCAGGGTCAGCTCGCAGACCCCCCGGCGCAGCACCACGTCCGCGGCGCGCAGCACGCGCTCCTCGGTGCCCTCGGGCAGCACCACGCGGCGGCGCTCGGAGCGGGCCCGCTCCAGCAGCTCGTGCTCGAACATCATCGGGGTGACGCGCTCCGAGCGGGTCACCGACAGCAGGTCGCGCAACTCGCCGGTGTCCACGTGCCGCTCGAAGAGGCCGAGCGCGGTCTCCAGCTTGCGCGGGGTCGCGGAGTTCAAACGGCTCTGCAGCGCGAAGAGTTCGGCGGCGGTCGGGAAGCTGTTGCCGGCGACCGACACCACGGGCGTGCCCGGGGCGAGCTTCGAGGCGAGCGTCAGGATGTCCGGACCCGGGCGTTCGTTCAGGGTGAGCAGCACACCGGCGATCGGCGGGGTGCCCGAGGTGTGCGCGGCCAGCGCGCCGATGACCAGGTCGGAGCGGTCCCCGGGGGTGACGACCAGACATCCGGGCGTCAGGGCGTTCAGGAAGTTCGGCAGCATGGCTCCGCCGAAGACGAAGTCCAGCGCGTCGCGGGCCAGCCCGGCGTCGTCGCCGAGGAGCACCTCGCCGCCGAGCGCGCGGGTGATCTGGGCGACGGTGGGGGCGGACAGCGACTTGTCGTCCGGCAGTACGTAGCAGGGCACGGGGAGCCGGGCGGCCAGGCGCTCGGCTATGAGGTCGCGGTCCTCGGCGGCCACCCGGTTCACCATCATCGCGACGACGTGGCAGCCCAGGCTCTCGTACGCGCGGTAGGCGTTGCGGGCCTCGGCGCGCACGGCCTCCGCGGGGTGCTTGGTGCCGCCCACGACGGGAACGACGACCGCGCCCAGCTCGTTGGCGAGGCGGGCGTTG
This sequence comes from Streptomyces sp. NPDC006463, assembly GCF_042870715.1. Lineage (NCBI taxonomy): Bacteria > Bacillati > Actinomycetota > Actinomycetes > Kitasatosporales > Streptomycetaceae > Streptomyces > Streptomyces sp. NPDC006463. Next base: position 11,022 of record NZ_JBIAHP010000021.1, read on the forward strand.
AGCGCCAGCTCGTCGGGGAGATTGGTGTCGGCGTAGTCGGTGCCGAGGACCAGCATGACCTCGTAGCCGCGGGCCACCCGGTGGTAGCGGTCGACGAGCTGGGAGACCAACTCGTCGGTGCCCTTCTCGGCGAGGATCACCGAGGCCTCGTCGTACTCCATGCCGTAGGCGGTCGCCGCGTCCTGATCGATCCGGTAGCGGGCCTTGAGCAGATCGAAGAGCCGGTCCGGTCCGTCGTGGAGCAACGGGCGGTAGACGCCGACCCGGCCCGTCTGGCGGGTCAGGAGCTCCATGATCCCCAGCTCGACGACCTGACGGCCGTCCCCCCGCTCGATGCCGGTCACATACACGCTGCGCGTCACGCCTGCTCTCCATCCCTTGCTGTGAATGTCTGTTTAGTCTGGCTTGACCTCTTGACAATACCTCTGCCGCTGGATAGGGCGCCCCCCGGGAAAAGGCCTGGCCGGAAGGGTCGAAAGGCCTGGAGGGCGGAGCAGCAGAAGACGCGCGGCACCCCGGGCCCGTGGAAGAATCGGACAGGCTTCACCATTACGCCCTTCATATGTACGGCAGGAGACACAGCACGATGCGTATCGGAGTTCTCACCGCAGGCGGCGACTGTCCGGGCCTCAACGCTGTCATCCGGTCGGTCGTACACCGTGCCATGGTCGGGCACGGAGATGAGGTCATCGGCTTCGAAGACGGATTCAAGGGACTCCTCGACGGCCACTTCCGCCCGCTCGACATCAATGCCGTCAGCGGCATTCTGGCGCGCGGCGGCACGATCCTCGGTTCGGCCCGCATGGAGCGCGCACGTCTGCACGAGGCCGCCGAGAACGCGCAGGAGCTGGCGAAGCGGTACGGCATCGACGCCCTCATCCCGATCGGCGGCGAGGGGACCCTGACCGCCGCCCGGATGCTGTCGGACGCCGGAATGCCGGTCGTCGGCGTACCGAAGACCATCGACAACGACATCTCCTCCACCGACCGGACCTTCGGCTTCGACACCGCCGTCATGGTCGCCACCGAGGCCATCGACCGCCTGAAGACCACCGCGGAGTCGCACCAGCGCGTCATGGTCGTCGAGGTCATGGGCCGCCACGCGGGCTGGATCGCCCTGGAGTCCGGCATGGCCGGCGGCGCCCACGGGATCTGCCTGCCGGAGCGCCCGTTCGAGGTGGACGCCCTGGTGAAGATGGTGGAGGAACGGTTCGCCCGCGGCAAGAAGTTCGCCGTCGTCTGCATCGCCGAGGGCGCGCACCCGGCCGAGGGTTCCATGCCGTACGAGAAGGGCGCGATCGACCAGTACGGTCACGAGCGCTTCGCCGGCATCGGCAACCGCCTCGCGGTCGAGCTGGAGCACCGCCTGGGCAAGGAGGCCCGGCCGGTCATCCTCGGCCACGTCCAGCGCGGCGGCACCCCCACCGCGTACGACCGCGTGCTCGCGACGCGCTTCGGCTGGCACGCCGTCGAGGCCGTCCACCGCGGCGACTTCGGCAACATGACGGCCCTGCGCGGCACCGACATCGTGATGGCCCCGCTGGCCGCGGCCGTCACCGAGCTCAAGACCGTCCCCGAGAACCGCATGTACGAGGCCGAGTCGGTCTTCTGACCACCGCCTGCGGCCCCGATATCCGTGCGACGAGGCCCCGGAGCCCAGCGCTCCGGGGCCTCGCCGTGCTCCGGACCTTCGCCAGGCGGGTCGGGCCGCCGGACACGGCCTATGCCGCGCCGCCCGCGAGGTGCCAGAACCGGTCCACGATCTCGGCGAGGAACTCCCGGCCCGCGTCGCCGCTGCCCGCCTCACCCTCGCCGCCACCCCAGCTGAGCGTCGCCACCATCCGCGACTGGTAGTCCCCGTGCAGGTGCTCCAGCACCCGCTCCAGATTGGCCTTGGGGATCGGCAGCAGCTTGCCCAGCGGCTTCACGTACGCCTGCCAGCGCGTGGTCACCGCACTGCGCAGCAGCTCCGCCAGCTCCTCCTGCTTGCCGGTGGCCGCCACGAATTGGGCCAGTGTCAGCCCGAGCACCGTCGCGAGGGAGGCGGACTGGCGCTCGTTGCCCTTCCAGCGCCCGGTGTCCTCCATCTTCTGGTACGAGTTCGCCTCCAGCCCGATCCGCCGGGCCAGCTCCTCGGCGGCCAGCCCCCTGGCGATCCGGTGCTCGCGCAGGGTGACCGGCTCGGCCAGCAGCTCCCCGGGCGAACACCACAGGACGCCGGCGAGGGCCGTGAGCTCGGTCGAGGTGGGCGATATCTCGCCACGCTCCCAGGCCATCACGGTCTCGGGCGCGACGATCAGTCCGTACTGGGCGCGCAGGCCATAGGCGACATGACCGGGAGCCATGCCCAGGGCCGCGCGCAGGCGACGCGCGGCGGGGGCATTGAAGGGTGGGCTGGAGTGCACACGGCACACCGTAGGAGTGGCCGGGCTGTGGCGACTACAGACCAATCAAACAAGCCCATAACTCGTAGGAACGTCCTATGGAGTTAGGGGCTTTTATCGGTTTCCTGTGCGACTGACCGGTAATCGGTGCGACTCGAAGATCGACTGCACCTGTACGGTTCCAGCCAGCGCCCCTCAGCGCAAGGCCCCTCACAGCCCCTGCACAAACCTGAACCGCACGTCCACCCCGTGCGTGATCCCTGTGGGGGCCCTCGCGGACGGGGGTGGCGAGGGCCCCGCCCCCGGCCGCCCGCCCCACACCTCCTCTTGCCTTGACGTCGGCGTCAAGGAATACGGTCGGTCCATGCGCATCGGCGAACTGGCGGAGCGGGCCGGGACCAGCACCCGGACGCTCAGGTACTACGAGTCGCGCGGGCTGCTGCCCGCACGGCGGGCGGACAACGGCTACCGGACGTACGACGAGGACGACCTGCGGCTGCTGCGCCAGATCCGCACGCTCCAGGACTTCGGTTTCGAGCTGGAGGAGACCCGGCCCTTCGTGGACTGCCTGCGGGCAGGCCACCCGGACGGGGACTCCTGCCCGGCCTCGCTCGCCGTGTACCGGCGCAAGCTCGCCGAGCTGGACGGCCTGATCGGCCAGCTCGCCGACGTACGGGACCAGGTCGCGCGCCGGCTGGCCGACGCCGAGGAGGCCGCCGGAGAGGCGGCCGCCCCGCGCTGCGAGATGACGGGCTGAACGGCCCGCACACACGACCGACACAAGAGGGGACACGAGCATGATCCACGCACAGGGTGTCGCAGAAGTGACCGACGCGGACTTCGAGGCGGAGGTGCTCGGCGAGCGGGGCAGGCCCGTCCTCGTCGAGTTCACGGCGGACTGGTGCGGCCCCTGCCGCCAGCTCGCCCCCGTGCTGTCCGCGATCGCCGCCGAGGAGGCCGACCGCCTCAAGGTCGTGCAGATCGACGCGGACAGCAACCCCGCCGCCGTCACGCGGTACGGGGTGCTGTCCATGCCGACCCTGCTCGTCTTCCGCGACGGCGAGCCCGTGCAGCAGATCGTCGGCGCCCGGGCCAAGCGCCGCCTGCTGCAGGAACTGGAGGAGCAGCTCGCTACGGCCTGAGCCAGACCGTCGCCAGTGGCGGGAGCGTCATCCGCAGGCTCGCCGGCCGGCCCTGCGCGGGCACCGGCTCGGGCCGCAACGGCTGCAGGTGGCGCACGCCGCTGCCGCCGTACTGCTCCTGGTCCGTGTTGAGGACCTCCTGCCACAGCGCGACGTCCTCCGGGACGCCGATCCGGTACCCGTGCCGGACCACCGGCGAGAAGTTCGACACGCACAGCAGCTGCGAGCCGTCCTGCGCGTACCGCAGGAAGGCGAAGACGTTGTCCTCCGCGGCGTCCGCCTCCACCCAGGCGAAGCCCTCCGGCACGGTGTCCCGCTCCCACAGGGCGGGCGCCGCCGTGTACGCGCGGTTCAGATCGCGCACGAGGGTGCGCACGCCACGGTGGTCGCCGGCCGCCGCGTAGGAGTCGTCCAGCAGCCACCAGTCCGGCCCGTACGTCTCCGACCACTCCGACCCCTGGGCGAACTCCTGTCCCATGAACAGGAGCTGCTTGCCCGGGTGGGCCCACATGAAGCCCAGGTACGCCCGGTGCGCGGCCCGCTGCTGCCACCAGTCCCCGCCGGGCATCTTCGACACCAGCGAGCCCTTGCCGTGCACCACCTCGTCGTGCGAGATGGGCAGCACGTAGTTCTCGCTGAAGGCGTAGATCATCCCGAAGGTCATGTCGTGGTGGTGGTACTTGCGGTGCACCGACTCCTTCGACATGTAGCGCAGGGTGTCGTGCATCCAGCCCATGTTCCACTTCAGGCCGAAGCCCAGCCCGCCCGAGTCCGTGGGCCGGGTGACCCCGTCCCACGCCGTGGACTCCTCCGCGATCGTCACCACGCCGGGGCAGCGCCGGTACACCGTCGCGTTCATCTCCTGGAGCAGCGCCACCGCGTCCAGGTTCTCCCGTCCGCCGTGCTCGTTCGGCGCCCACTCGCCCTCACCGCGCGAGTAGTCGAGGTAGAGCATCGAGGCCACAGCGTCCACGCGCAGCCCGTCGACGTGGAACTCCTCGCACCAGTACACGGCGTTGGCGACGAGGAAGTTGCGGACCTCCTTGCGGCCGTAGTCGAACTCCAGCGTCCCCCAGTCCGGATGGGCGGCCCGCCGCGGGTCCTGGTGCTCGTACAGCGGACGCCCGTCGAACTCGGCGAGCGCCCAGTCGTCGCGCGGGAAGTGCGCGGGCACCCAGTCGACGATCACCCCGATTCCGGCCCGGTGCAACGCGTCCACCAGGAAGCGGAAGTCGTCCGGGGTGCCCATCCGCGAGGTGGGCGCGTAGAAGCCGGTGACCTGGTAGCCCCAGGAGCCGCCGAAGGGGTGCTCGGCGACCGGCATCAGCTCCACGTGCGTGAACCCGAGTTCCTTCACGTACGCGGGGAGCTGCTCGGCGAGCTGCCGGTAGGAGAGCCCGGGCCGCCAGGACGCCAGGTGCAGTTCGTACACCGAGAAGGGGGCCTGGTGCGGTGCGCGGGCGCCGCGGTTCGCCATCCACTCCGCGTCCCGCCACTCGTGCTCGCTCGCCGTCACCCGTGAGGCGTTCGCCGGCGGGACCTCCGCGGAGCGGGCCATCGGGTCGGCGCGCAGCGTGTGGCTGCCGTCGGGGCGCGTGATGTCGAACTTGTACAGCGCCCCGGCGCCCACGCCCGGCAGGAACAGCTCCCACACGCCGCTCGACCCGAGCGAGCGCATCGGGTAGGCGACGGAGTCCCAGTACGAGAAGTCACCGGTGACCCGGACCCCCTGGGCATTGGGCGCCCACACCGTGAACCGGGTGCCGGCCACCCCCTGGTGCTCGATGGGCTCGGCGCCGAGCGCCTTCCACAGCTGCTCGTGGCGGCCCTCGCCGATCAGGTGCAGGTCCAGCTCGCCGAGCGAGGGCAGGAACCGGTACGGGTCGTGGATCTCGATCTCGTCGCTGTCGTACGCCACCAGCAGCCGGTAGTCCGGCACCCCGGTCAGCGGCAGCAGCCCGGAGAACAGCCCGTCGCCCTCGTCGAAGAGCTCGGTGCGCAGCCCCTTGGCGAGGATGGTGACCGTCTTGGCGTACGGGCGCAGCACGCGGACGGCCACCCCGCCCCGCTGGGCACGGGCGCCCAGCACCGCGTGGGGATCGTGGTGGCGGCCCTCCAGCAGCCGGGCCCGCTCCTCCGCGCCGAGCGCGGGCGCCGGCCGGACCCCGCGGGGCGGGGCGGGGCGGCGGGCCCGTGGCGCGCGCGGCTTCTTGGCTGACGCCGGGACGGGTGCGGCTTCGTCGTGGACGGTCGGTGACGGCTGTCGTGCGGCGCTCACGCGAGCGGCCTCCTCGGGGGCTTCTGATGGGGTTGGGGATGCGCGGAGATGGAGCCGGGGACGGGCGGGGTCGGCGGTACCCGGTGGGCGGGCCGCTGCGGCTCGGAGAGCCGCCGGATCGCGGCCATCGGGACGTGTAGCCAGTCGGGGCGGTGCCGGGACTCGTAACGCGCCTCGTACACCGCCTTGTCGGTCTCGTACGCGCGCAGCAGCACCGGGTCCTCGCGGGGGTCGCGGCCCGTGGTGCGGGCGTAGCCCTCGCAGAAGGCGGCCCGGCAGTCGTCCGCCCAGGCGGGGGCGAACGGCCGGTGCGAGCGCGCGGCGTAGTCGAAGGAGCGCAGTATCCCGGCGATGTCGCGAACGGCCGGTTCGGGGCGGCGCCGGTCGGCCAGCGGCCGGGCCGGCTCTCCCTCGAAGTCGATCAACGACCAGGAGCCGTCGAGGGTACGCAGGGTCTGCCCCAGATGGAGGTCCCCGTGGATCCGCTGGGCGGGTACCCCGGCCCCCCGGGAGGCGGCCAGCGCGTCGAACGCCCCCCGCAGCCCCGTCTCGTAGGGCCGCAGCGCGGGCACCTCCCGGGCGGTGGCGGCCAGCCGGGCCGTCATCCCGGCGGCGAGCCGGGCGGTCTGCTCCGGGCCGAGCGCCACGGTGGGCAGCGCGGCGGCGAGCGCGCTGTGCACCTCGGCGGTGGCCCGGCCCAGCGCGTACGCCTCGGCCGTGAAGTCCTCCCCGGCGTCCAGCCGGCGCAGGGCGAGCTGCCAGCCGTCGTCGGAGCCGCGCAGGTACGGCTGGAGCACGCCCAGGGTCAGCGGCTCGCTCCCGGGCAGCTCGGCCTCGTACCAGGAGACGGGCGCCGGGACCCGGGCGCAGCCGGCGGCGGCCAGGGCCCGGGGCAGCTCCAGGTCCGGATTGACCCCGGGGCCCACCCGGCGGAACACCTTCAGGATGTACGAATCCCCGTAGATCAAAGAGGAGTTGGTCTGCTCGCCGGACAGCGGCCGGGGTGCGAGCCCGGTCGGCACCGGCGCGTCCGGGTCCCGGTCGAAGCGGAGCGGGCCGAGACTGCCGGGGGAGCGCAATCGTTCCAGCAGCATGGTGGCGAGCCGGGGGTCGCCCAGCGCCTCGTACACCGCCCGGCCCGCGTACGGACCGTCCTCGGCGTGCCCGATCAGTGTGGGCGCGAGCGCGGGCGGCAGGGACGGGCGGATGCCCAGCAGGAGTTGGTAGCAGTCCCCGTCGACGTCGAGGAGCAGGTGCAGGAGTCCGGGGGTGGATCCCGGCGGCAGCAGTTCGGCCGCCGATACGGCTTTGAGTGTGCCGATGGTGCGGCCCTTGCCCGCGAACCAGCGCTGTGCGGGCAGCCAGGCCCTCAGCATCGGTTCCAGCGGGCCGATCCCGGCGGCCCGGTCGGCCGTCAGCCGGCTCCGGGCGGATGCAGCCTCCGACATGGCGTCGCGTCCTTTCCCCGGGCCGTCACAGAATGCGCAGAGTGTCCCGGATGTGCGGCAGTTGCTTCTCCGGCGTGTGCGAGTGTCGGGTCAGGATGATCCGTACAGGGGCGGGCGATTGACCCATTCGCGCTGCCCGCCCCGTACCCGGCTACTGCTCGGCGCGCTGCTCGGTGCGCAGGCGGAACCAGTAGAAGCCGTGTCCCGCCAGGGTCAGCAGGTACGGCCACTCGCCGATCGGCGGGAAGCGCACATCACCCGTGAGCTCCACCGGGACCCGCCCGTTGAAACGCCGCAGATCCAGCTCGGTGGGCTGCGCGAAGCGCGAGAAGTTGTGCACGCACAGCACCAGGTCGTCCCCGAACTCGCGCAGGAACGCGAGCACCGCCGGGTTGGACGAGGGCAGTTCGGTGTACGAGCCGAGTCCGAAGGCAGGGTTCGCCTTGCGGACCTCGATCAGCCGACGGGTCCAGTGCAGCAGCGACGAGGGCGAGGACATCGCGGCCTCGACGTTGGTGACCCGGTAGCCGTAGACGGGATCCATGATGACCGGCAGGTTCAGCCTGCCCGGATCGCAGGAGGAGAAACCGGCGTTGCGGTCCGGGGTCCACTGCATCGGCGTGCGGACGCCGTCGCGGTCGCCAAGCCAGATGTTGTCGCCCATGCCGATCTCGTCGCCGTAGTAGAGGACGGGCGAGCCGGGCAGCGACAGCAGCAGTGCCGTGAACAGCTCCATCTGCTTGCGGTCGTTGTCCAGGAGCGGGGCGAGCCGGCGCCGGATGCCGATGTTGGCCCGCATCCGCGGGTCCTTGGCGTACTCGGCGTACATGTAGTCGCGCTCTTCGTCCGTGACCATTTCGAGGGTGAGCTCGTCGTGGTTGCGCAGGAAGATGCCCCACTGGCAGCGGTCCGGGATCGCCGGGGTCTTGGCCAGGATTTCGGAGACGGGGTAGCGGGACTCTCTTCGTACGGCCATGAAGATGCGCGGCATGACCGGGAAGTGGAACGCCATGTGGCATTCGTCCCCGCCCTTCGCGTAGTCCCCGAAGTAGTCGACGACGTCCTCGGGCCACTGGTTGGCCTCGGCGAGCAGCACCGTGTCGGGGTAGTGCGCGTCGATCTCCGCCCGCACCCGCTTGAGCAGCTCGTGGGTGCGCGGCAGGTTCTCGCAGTTGGTGCCCTCCTCGGCGTACAGGTACGGGACGGCGTCGAGCCGGAACCCGTCGATGCCGAGGTCCAGCCAGAAGCGGAGGGCGGAGACGATCTCCTCCTGGACGGCCGGGTTTTCGAAGTTCAGGTCCGGCTGGTGCGAGAAGAAGCGGTGCCAGTAGTACTGCTTGCGCAGCGGGTCGTACGTCCAGTTCGAGGTTTCGGTGTCGACGAAGATGATGCGGGCGTCCTGGTACTGCTTGTCGTTGTCGGCCCACATGTAGTAGTCCCCGTACGGACCGTCGGGGTCCTTGCGGGACTGCTGGAACCACTCGTGCTGGTCGCTCGTGTGGTTCATGACGAAGTCGATGATCACCCGCATACCGCGCTGGTGCGCGGCGTCCACGAACTCCACGAAGTCGGCGAGATCGCCGAACTCGGGGAGCACCGAGGTGTAGTCGGAGACGTCGTAGCCCCCGTCGCGGAGGGGTGAGGCGAAGAACGGCGGCAGCCAGAGGCAGTCGACGCCGAGCCACTGGAGGTAGTCCAGCTTGGCGGTGAGCCCCTTGAGGTCCCCCACGCCGTCGCCGTTGCTGTCGTGGAAGGAGCGGACGAGGACCTCGTAGAAGACGGCCCGCTTGAACCAGTCGGGATCGCGGTCCTTGGCGGGGGTGTCCTCGAAGGTGTCGTGGACGGGATCGTTGATCATCATGTGGTGGGTGACCCTCCGGTGGGCGGGGACGGTCGCAGAGCCGCCAGTACGTGCGCGGGCGTGCGGCCCGGCTCTAGGCGCACGTAGTTGGCCCTGCCCCAGTGGTAGGTATCGCCGGTGAGCTCGTCGCGCACCGCGAGGGACCCGTGCCAGTCGAGGCCGAGTACCGGCATGTCCAACGAGACCGTCGCCTCCTGGGTGTGGTGCGGATCGAGGTTGACGACCACCAGTACGGAATTGCCTTCCGCGTGCTTCGAATAGGCGATCACCTGTTCGTTGTCGGTCGAGTGGAAGTGGATGTCGCGCAATTGCTGGAGCGCCGGGTTGCGGCGGCGCATCCGGTTCAGGGTGGTGATCAGCGGGGCGATGGTGCGGCCCTCGCGGTCGGCGGCGGCCCAGTCGCGCGGCCGCAGCTCGTACTTCTCGGAGTTCAGGTACTCCTCGCTGCCCTCCCGCACCGGGGTGTTCTCGCAGAGCTCGTAGCCGGCGTAGACGCCCCAGGTGGGGGACAGGGTGGCGGCGAGCACCGCGCGCACCTCGAAGGCGGGCCGGCCGCCGAGCTGGAGGTACTCGTGGAGGATGTCGGGGGTGTTGACGAAGAAGTTCGGCCGCATGACGCAGGCCGACGGGGTGTCGGACAGCTCGGTCAGGTACTCGGTGATCTCGGCCTTGGTGTTGCGCCAGGTGAAGTACGTGTACGACTGCTGGAATCCGACGGCGGCCAGGGCGCGCATCATCGCGGGACGGGTGAAGGCCTCCGCCAGGAAGATCACGTCGGGGTCGGACTTGTTGATGTCCGCGATCACCTTCTGCCAGAACACGACGGGCTTGGTGTGCGGGTTGTCCACCCGGAAGATGCGGACGCCGTGGTCCATCCAGTGCCGCAGGATCCGGCAGGTCTCCTCGACGATGCCGGCCATGTCGGTGTCGAAGTGGATGGGGTAGATGTCCTGGTACTTCTTCGGCGGGTTCTCGGCGTACGCGATCGTCCCGTCGGCGCGGTGGCGGAACCACTGCGGGTTCTTCTCCACCCAGGGGTGGTCGGGGGAGCACTGGAGGGCGAAGTCCAGGGCGATCTCCAGGCCCAGCTCCCGGGCGCGCGCGACGAAGGCGTCGAAGTCCTCGATGGTGCCGAGTTCGGGGTGCACGGCGTCGTGGCCGCCCTCGGTGGAGCCGATGGCCCAGGGTACGCCCGGGTCCCAACTACCGGCGGACAGCGTGTTGTTCGGACCCTTGCGGTAGGTGCTCCCGATGGGGTGGATGGGCGGCAGGTAGACCACGTCGAAGCCCATCGCGGCGATCGCGGGCAGCCGCTCGGCGGCGGTCCGGAAGGTCCCGCTGACCGGAGCCTCGCCGGGTTCGACGACGGCTCCCTCGGAGCGGGGGAACATCTCGTACCAGGATCCGAAGAGGGCGCGCTTGCGTTCGACGAGGAGGGGCAGCGGCTTGGCGGAGGTGACCAGCTCGCGGTACGGGCGCTTGGCGAGCGCCGCGTCCACGGCCGGGGCGAGGGCGGCCGCGTACCGTTCGGCGGCCGGCCGGTCCTCGTCGCGCATCACCTCGGCGGCGGCCAGCACGGCCTCGCGGCCGTCCCGCTTGGGGATCCGGGCGCCGGCGCGCGCGTAGAGCTCGGCGCCTTCGAGGAGGGTGAGGCCGGTGTCGATCCAGGCGGGGATCTTGATCGCCGCGTGGGCCCGCCAGGTGGCCACCGGGTCGCTCCACGCCTCGACGGTGTACGTCCACCTCCCCTCGGTATCGGCGGACACCCGGGCCCCCCACCGGTCGGTTCCGGGGGCGAGCTCGCGCAGCGGCACGGGGGGCCGCAGCCGCCCGCTCGGATCCCGCAACACGACGTGTGCGGAGACGGCGTCGTGTCCCTCGCGGAACACGGTGGCTGAGATCTCGAAGACTTCGTCCACGACCGCCTTGGCGGGTCTGGCGCCGCAGTCGACGGCGGGGCGGACGTCCAGCACGGGAATGCGACCGATCATGATGGGCTCACCTGGGGGCAGTTCGCAGGGCTCGGTGACAACAGGCCAGCCGGTATCGCGGCTGGTAGTGCACGCTCTGTTCGCTCTGTTTCTAGCCGCTCGGTGGACGGCTGGGCTGCGGGCATGGCCGCTCCTGTCCGCGTTCACTCGGGTGGCGGGAGAGGTTGGGGGCGGGTGCGCCGTGCGTGTACGACGTGTACCCGGTGAGCCCTTCCCACTCTCTCCCCGCCCAATCCGCGCGCTTGGTTAACTACTCGTACGTAGTGGCACGCCCGATACCAAGCCCCGGATCGACATCCGCCGGGGCTCCGTCAAGTCGGCCAGGACTACCTGATGTAGTGACGGACAACGTGCTTCTCATCAGTCCCACGGGTTACTTCAGGTCCGTCGGGCCACGGGGACGAACGGGGAGAATGGGGGGCGAAACGTGGATGCCGGAATGCGGGCGTACCGCTATGTGGGACCGCCGGAGTTGGCCGGTCCCGTGCGGTCCGGGGTTCGGGGGCGGTCGGTACGGACTGCTCGTGATCTCACGGAGTGGGACGGCGTTCTCACCGAGCCGTGCACCTATGTGGTGGACGGGGCGGGTGTGCTTCGGCTCGCCCCACGGCGCAGCGAGCACGTGGCGTGCGCGGGCGGCGATCCGGTACTGGCGGCCGGGGAGATATGTTTCATCGCCCGCCCGGGTGAAGAACCGGCGTGGGAGGCGGACGAGGTGAGCAACCTGTCGACCGGCTACTGCCCCGACCTTGCGTCCTGGCGGGCGGTGGCCGAGGCGCTGGACCGGGCCGGGATCGGGCGTCCCGAAGGGTTCACGCACGCGGTGGTGTTCCGGCGCTGCACCGCCTGCGGGGAATGCAACGTGGTGCGCGACGCGTGGTTCGTGTGCGTGTTCTGCGACGCGGACCTGCCGGCCGAGTGGAACGTGGACACCCACTAGGGGCGGCGGACGGGGACGTGCGGGCGGCGACCACGCCGCCCAGCCCTCCACGGTGCGTCGCCACAGCGCCTCGGGGAGGTCGTCGGGGGAGCCCGGCCGCGCACCACAATGCGAACGGCACCGTGTCCGGCGCCGAGATCCGCCGGCGGGGGCGCCACCCGGGCCGCCGCCTCGCGCAGGAACTCCTGGTGCGCGTGCGTGGCCGGCGCCGAGCGCCGCGCCTGTTCGACCACCGCCGCGAGGTCCGGCCGGAGCCAGGCGCCCGGCGGAGCCCCCGCCCCAGCGTTCATACCGCCGACCTGCCGTACGGGCCCGCCCGAGGCGGCATGGCCGCGAGGACGGGGCGGCGCTAGCCTTCCGGGGGTGATGCGCGGATGCACAGCGTGGTGCGGCCGCTCCGATCCGTAATCCCCTGCGAAGGTGGAACACGTGAAGGCTATCCGTCGATTCACCGTGCGCCCCGTCCTCCCGGAGACCCTGCTGCCGCTCAGCGACCTCGCGCGCAACCTGCGCTGGTCGTGGCACGCGGAGACCCGCGAACTCTTCCAATCCGTCGACCCCGAGGGCTGGCAGGCCGCCGGGGGCGATCCCGTCCGGCTGCTCGGCGCCGTCCCCGCCGCCCGCCTCGCGGAGCTGGCCGGCGACCGCCGATTCCTGCGGCGGCTCGCCGTCGCCGCAGCCGACCTCGATGACTACGTGAACGGCGGGAGGTGGTACCAGAGCCAGGAGAACGGCACGGAACTGCCCGCCGCCATTGCCTATTTCTCCCCCGAGTTCGGCATCACCGCCGCCCTGCCGCAGTACTCCGGCGGCCTCGGCATCCTCGCCGGGGACCACCTGAAGGCCGCCAGCGACCTCGGCGTCCCGCTCATCGGCGTGGGACTGCTCTACCGGCACGGCTACTTCCGCCAGTCGCTCTCCCGCGACGGCTGGCAGCAGGAGCACTATCCCGTACTCGACCCCAACGAACTCCCGCTCGCCCTGCTCCGCCAGGACGACGGCTCCCCGGCCCGGATCTCGCTCACCCTCCCCGGCGCCCGCGCCCTGCACGCACACATCTGGCAGGCCCGCGTCGGCCGCGTGCCCCTGCTCCTCCTCGACTCCGACGTCGAGGACAACGACGCCGCGGCCCGCGAGGTGACCGACCGGCTGTACGGCGGCGGCAGCGACCACCGGCTGCTCCAGGAGATGCTGCTGGGCATCGGCGGCGTCCGCGCCGTCCGCCTCTACTGCGGGCTCACCGGCCACCCCGGCCCCGAGGTCTTCCACACCAACGAGGGGCATGCCGGTTTCCTCGGACTCGAACGCATAAGGGAACTGGAGAGGGAGCAGGGCCTCGACTTCGACGCCGCCGTCGAGGCCGTCCGCGCCGGAACCGTGTTCACCACGCACACCCCCGTCCCCGCCGGTATCGACCGGTTCGACCGGGCCCTGGTCGCCCGGCACTTCGGGGACGGCGGGGAGCTGGCCGGCGTACCGGTCGACCGGATCCTCGAGCTGGGCGCCGAGTCCTACCCGGGGGGCGACCCCGGGGTGTTCAACATGGCCGTCATGGGGCTGCGCCTGGCCCAGCGCGCCAACGGGGTGTCCACCCTGCACGGCGCGGTCAGCCGGGAGATGTTCGCCGGGCTGTGGCCGGGCTTCGACCCGTCCGACGTGCCCATCACCTCGGTGACCAACGGGGTGCACGCACCGACCTGGGTGGCCCCGGAGGTCGTCCGGCTCGGCGCCCGCCAGATCGGCGCCGGCCGCACCGAGGACGCCCTGTCGGTCGGCGGCTCCGCCCGCTGGGACGCGGTCGCCGACATCCCCGACCAGGACGTGTGGGACCTGCGGCGAGTGCTGCGCGAGCAGCTGGTCCAGGAGGTACGGGACCGGCTGCGGGCCTCGTGGCGCCAGCGCGGGGCCGCCGACGCCGAACTGGGCTGGGTGGACTCCGTACTCGACCCGGACGTGCTCACCATCGGCTTCGCCCGCCGCGTGCCCTCCTACAAGCGCCTGACCCTGATGCTCCGCGACCCCGAGCGGCTGCGCAGGCTGCTGCTGGACCCGGAGCGGCCCGTGCAGATCGTGGTGGCGGGCAAGGCGCATCCGGCCGACGACGGCGGGAAGCGGCTCGTGCAGGAGCTGGTGCGGTTCGCGGACGACCCGCGGGTGCGGCACCGGATCGTCTTCCTGCCCGACTACGGCATGGCCATGGCGCAGAAGCTCTACCCGGGCTGCGACGTCTGGCTGAACAACCCGCTGCGGCCGCTGGAGGCGTGCGGGACCAGCGGGATGAAGGCCGCGCTGAACGGCTGCCTCAACCTGTCCGTGCTGGACGGCTGGTGGGACGAGTGGTTCGAGCCCGACTTCGGCTGGGCCATCCCGACCGCCGACGGACTCGGCGCGGACGAGGACCGCCGGGACCACCTGGAGGCGAACGCGCTCTACGAGCTGATCGAAGGCCGGGTCGCGCCCCGCTTCTACGACCGGGTCGGACGTACCGGGCTCCCGGCGCGGTGGATCGAGATGGTCCGGCGCACGCTCGTCTCGCTGGGGCCGAAGGTGCTGGCCGGGCGGATGGTGCGGGAGTACGTGGAACGGCTGTACGCGCCGGCCGCGCTCGCCCACCGCGCCCTCACCCCCGACGCGGCACGGGACCTCGCCTGGTGGAAGGGCCGGGTCCGGGCCGCCTGGCCGCGGGTCGGCGTGGAACACGTCGAAGCCCTCGCCGCGGCCCCGGTGGGCGGCACCGCCGAGCTCGGGGCCACCCTCACGCTGCGCGTGCAGGTGTCGCTGGAGGCGCTGGCGCCCGAGGACGTGGAGGTGCAGGCCTTCGCCGGGCGGGTGGATCCGCAGGACGTGATCCGCGACGGGCGGACCTTCCCGCTGAAGCCGGCCGCCGGGCCCGACCTGGACGGCCGCTGGGTGTACGAGGGCCCGCTCGCCCTCGACCGTACGGGACCCTACGGATACACCGTACGCATCCTGCCCGCGCACCCGCTGCTGGCGAATCCGGCCGAACTGGGCCTGGTCGCCGCCCCGGTGGACTCGGACGCGGGAGGCGGCGTACTGCTGCGGTGACCCCTCACCGGGGGACGGGCGGCGGGTCCACCAGCCGCCCGTCCTCCACGAGCATCCCGGCCCGTTTGACGCTGCGCAGCGTCGGGATCAGCTCCACCTGGCCGACGCCGTCCACCGCGCCGATCCGCTCGGTCAGGTACGTGTAGAGGGCCTCGGTGTCCCGGCACACCACCACCGCCACCAAGGAGGCCGCTCCGGTCACGGCCGCCGCGAAGGCCACCTCGGGGTGGCTCGCCAGTGCGGCGCCCACCTCCGCGAGCCGGGCCGGCGGAACGGTCAGTACCAAGGTCGCCTCCGCCTCGTAGCCGAAGAGCGCGGGTACGAACTCCACGTCGAAGAAGAGCGCTTCGAGGTCCCGCAGCCGCTCCAGCCTGCGGCGGGCGGTGGACTCCGTCAGGCCGGTGGCGCGCGCGAGTTCCGGGTATCCGGCGCGTCCTTCCCGGCCCAGTACGGCGAGCAGCGCGAGCTCCGCCTCGTCCAGGGCGTACCGGTCCGGGGCGGGTTCGACACGCGGCCGCTCCAGGGCCGCGATCTGGTCGGGGCGCAGCACGTCCAGGCCCACCCAGGCGTCGTGTCCGCCGAAGAACTTCCGCAGGATGGTGTGGGCGCTGATGCCGGTCACCCGGCGGGTGCGCGGCAGTTTGTCCAGGAGCAGGCCGTCCCGGTCCTTGCGGGTACGGGACCGGGTCATGCAGTGGATCTCCGTGCCGCCCGAATTCAGGGTCACCCACGCGATGTCCGGGCGGCGGGCGAGCGCCTCGGCCACCGGGAGCGCCGCGTCCGGGGCGCACTGCACCCGCAGCCAGGACTCGAACAGCCCGACTCGGCTGCCCGTAGGCAGCCCGACGACCCGGATCAGGCCGGCGGTCCGCAAGCGCCGGTAGCGGCGCACGACGGTCTGGTCGGATACCTCCAGGACTTCGGCCAGGCGGCTGAAGGCGGCCCGGCCGTCGATCGTGAGGGCCTGGACCAGCGAACGGTCGAGTACGTCCAGCTCCGTGTCGTTCACGGTTTCCATCATGACAGAGGCTTCGGTGATGGAAATCCGGCAAGTGAGGGCGTCTGGGTGGGGGTGCGGTGCGGGGCGCTGAGAACTTGGGGTCACCGGGATCCGCCCCGGGTCCCTCCGCCCCTCCGCAATCAGAGGAGAACTCCCATGCGCAAATGGCTGCCGTTGACGGCCGTCTGCCTCGGGGCCTTCATGCTCCTGGTCGACGTCACGATCGTGACCGTCGCCCTGCCCGACATGGCCGCCGACATGCACACCGGCTTCGCCGGACTCCAGTGGGTCATGGACGTCTACGCGCTGGCGCTGGCGGCCCTGCTGCTCGGCGCGGGCTCGCTCGCCGACCGGATCGGCCGCCGCCGCGTCTACCTCGGGGGGCTCGTGCTGTTCGCCGCGGCCTCGCTCGTCTGCGGGCTGGCCACCGGCCCGGACGAGCTGATCGCCTTCCGCGCCGTCCAGGGCATCGGCGGAGCCGCCATGTTCGCCACCACCATGGCCCTGCTCAGCGGGGCGTACCAAGGCCGCGACCGCGGGATCGCCTTCGGCGTCTGGGGCTCGGTCAACGGCGCCGCCGCCGCGGCCGGCCCCGTCATCGGCGGGCTGCTCACCGAGCACTTCGGCTGGCGCTGGATCTTCTTCATCAACCTGCCCGTCTGCGCGCTGGCCGTGTACGTGACCCTCAAGGCCGTCGCGGAGTCCCGCGATCCGCACGCCAAGGGCCTCGACCTGCCGGGCATGGCCACCTTCACCACGGGCGCCGGGGCCGTCACGTACGCCGTGATCCGCGGCGGCGAGAACGGGTGGAGCTCGCCCACCACGCTGGGCCTCCTGGGCCTCGCCGCCGCCGCCTTCGCCGCCTTCGTCCTCGTCGAACTGCGCAGCTCCCGCCCGATGCTGGACCTGGCGCTGTTCCGCAGCCGCACCTTCGTGGCGGTCATGGCCGCCGCACTGCTGCTGTCGGGCGCGGCGTTCTCGTACCTGATGTACGTCTCCCTCTGGCTGCAGTCCGCCCGGGGGATGACCCCGGTCGGGGCGGGCCTGGTGCTGATGCCGATGGCCGCGGCCGCGCTCGTCGTCTCGGCGGTGGCCGGACGTCTGCTGCACGCCATGCCGGCGCGGCTGACCATCGGCGGCGGGCTGCTGCTGATCGGGGTCGGCGCGCTGATCCTGGCCTGGATGCTGGACGCGGGTGACGGCTGGCCGGCCATGGTGCCGGGGCTGCTGGTGACCGGCGTGGGAGTGGGAGCCGCGACCCCGGCGCTGGCCGCGACCGCGATGGCGGCCGTGGCCCCGGCCCGGGCGGGCATGGCCGGCGGAGCCCTGAACACCGTGCGGCAGCTGGGCACGGCCCTCGGGATCGCCGTGCTCGGCGCGGTCTTCCACGCCGGGCTGCGCGGCGGCCTGGGTGAGGGCGGCCGGGAGCTGTCGGAGCCGCTGGCCTCCGGCGGCGCCGGGCGGCTGCTCGCCGAGGCCCCGGCGGGAGCGGCGCGCGAGGCGCTGACCGCGCTGGTGGACGCGGGCTTCGCGAGCGGGCTGCGCGACACGTTCCTGGTCTCGGGGGCGATGGGACTGGCCGGAGCCCTGGCGGTCTTCCTGCTGGTCCGCACCGGCCCGCGACCGGCTCCGGGCGCCCCGGCGGTCCCGGCGCAGGCGGCCCCGGCGCAGGGGAGTCCTGCGGCCAGCCGGTAACTGCACCCGGCCATAAGGCGGGTGGCCCTGGTATCTCACGAGTGAACCTTCGAACGCGCTGAGCCCGCCGAATCGTTTCACCACCCCCGTCCGCTCCTACGTTGGCCCGCGGATGCCACCGGACCCGGCATCCGCGGACCCCGAGAAACGGACTTTCCATGCGTCTTCGCACCACCGCCGCCGTCTTCGCCGGCGCCCTCGCGCTCGTCCTGCCCACCGCCGGCCCGTCGTTGGCCGACGACAACGGCAGCCGCACCCTCGGCACGCTGCACTACCAGTTCGTCGACGACCAGGGCGACGAGCGCAGCGCGCAGCTCCGGCCCGCGGAGAACGACACCTGCTACGTACTGACGCGCGCCGCCGGCTCGGAGCCCACCGTCGAGGTGCACAACGAGACGGAGTCGCTGGCCGTCCTCTTCGACAACGGGACGTGCGCCGGCAAGGCGGAGCGGGTCCTGGAGCCGGGCCAGCGGGCGCAGGACGTGGAGGCCGTCTCGGTCTTCTTCAAGCCGGTCGACCAGCCGGACGCGGGCCTGGGCGACCAGGGCCGTGACGACCAGGCCCGTGAGGACCAGGGCCGTGACGACCAGGCCGCCCGTGAGGACCAGGCCCGTGAGGACCAGGCCCGTGAGGACCAGGCCCGTGAGGACCAGGCCCGCCAGGACCAGGCCCGTGAGGACCAGGGCCGCCAGGACCAGGCCCGTGACGACCAGGCCGCCCGTGACGACCAGGCCCGTGAGGACCAGGCCCGCCAGGACCAGGCCCGTGGCGACATGGACGACGAGGACATCCTCGACCGGGTCTTCCGCACCATCGGCTGATCCGGCGGCACTCTGACCGACGAGGCCCGGCGTCCCGCACAGGGGCGCCGGGCCTCGTCGGGTCCGATGGAACAGGGCCGCCCGGGGAGGTCTTCTCCCGGGCGGCCCCGTGGTCTATCTGGTCAGCTTCTTCTCACACGGCCCCGTGGGGGTCAGAACGTGAGCTTCCAGCTGTTGATGTAGCCGGTGTCGGCCGCGTACACGTCCTTGACCCGCAGCTTCCAGACACCCTGCGCGACCTCGGAGGAGGCGTTCACGGTGTAGGAGGCGACGACGTTGTCCGCGGAGTCCGAGCTGGAGGTGTTCTTCAGCCGGTACGCCGTGCCGTCGGGGGCGATGAGGTCGATCTGGAGGTCACCGCGGTAGGTGTGGACGATGTTCACGTCCACCTTGAGGGTGCTCGGGGCGTTGCCCGTGCGGTTCACGGTGATCGGGGAGTCGACCGTGGAGTTGTCCGCGATCTGGTAGTCGGTGGTGTTCTCGAAGACGTTCGGCTGCGTGGTGCCGACCGTCCAGGTGAACGCCGCAGTACCGGTCTGGTTCGCCGAGTCCCGTACCGTGACGGTCACGTTGGACGTGCCCGCGGTGGTGGCGGTACCCGAGATCAGGCCCGTGGAGGCGTTGATCGACAGCCCGGCCGGCAGACCGGTCGCCGAGTAGCTCAGCGCACCGGCGTTGCTGCTGGTGGCCTGGATCTGCAGGCTGACGGCACCGCCCGTGACGGTGGTCTGGTTACCCGGGTTGGTGACCGAGACGCCGACCTGGGGACGGGAGCCGACGCCGATGCCGGCCCAGGCGTGCGCGACGTTGTTGTACGTGGCCGAGCCGGCTCCGTACAGGTCGGCGGCGGCCTGCAGGGTGGCCGTACGCGCGGCCGCGTAGTTGGTGTTCGACTTGAACAGACCGGTGGTCAGCGCGCGGAACCAGATCTTGGAGGCGGCGTCGCGCCCGATCGCGGTGACCGGGAGGCCGTCGGCGGTCGGCGAGTCGTAGCTCACGCCGTTGATGACCTTGGCGCCGGAGCCCTCGGAGGCCAGGTAGTACCAGTGGTTGGCCGGGCCCGAGGAGTAGTGGACGTCGATGGAGCCGATGCCCGAGTACCACGAGTCCTTGGAGCCGCCGTCCTTGCTCGGCTTGTCCATGTAGCGCAGCGGGGTACCGTCGCCGTTGATGTCGATCTTCTCGCCGACGAGGTAGTCACCCACGTCCTGCGGGTTGTTGGCGTAGAACTCGACCGCCGCCGCCATGATGTCGGAGGTGGCCTCGTTCAGACCGCCGGGCTCACCGCTGTAGGTCATGTTGCCGGTGACCGAGGTCAGGCCGTGCGTCATCTCGTGCGCGGCCACGTCGATCGAGGTGAGCGGCTTGTTGTTGCCCTCACCGTCGCCGTAGGTCATGCAGAAGCAGGAGTCGTCCCAGAACGCGTTGACGTACGCGTTGCCGTAGTGGACCCGGCTGTACGGGGCCACGCCGTCGTTGCGCAGGCCGTTGCGGCCGTGCACGTTCTTGTAGTAGTCCCAGGTCACCTGAGCGCCGTAGTGGGCGTCCGCGCCGGCCGTCTCCAGGTTGGAGGCCAGGCCGTTGCCCCAGATGTCGTCCGTGCCGGTGAAGAGCGTGCCGGTGCCGGACGAGCCGTGGTTCAGGTTGTACGTCTTGTGGCTGCCCCGCCCGGCATCGGTCAGCGTGTAGTTGCTGCCCGACTGGGAGGTTCCGAGGGTCACCTGGCCGCTGTACTGCGTGTTGCCGGTGCCCGTCTCGATGGCCTGCCACTCGGTGATCTTCGCGCCGGTCTTGGCGTTCGTCACCACGTGCAGCTGGCTCGGGGTGCCGTCGTCCTGGAGGCCGCCGACGACGGTCTCGAAGGCGAGGACCGGAGCGCCCTCGGCCGCCCAGATCACCTTGCGGGCGCCCTTGGCGGCCTTGGCGTCCTTGGAGCCGGCGGCGTTGGCGGCGGCGACCGCCTGGCCCTCCGCGGCCGACGGGGTGACCGTGGCGTCGGTGTCCGCGACCTTGATCTCGTGGTTGGTCGCCTTGGTCACGCTCTTGGTGACGCCGTCCTTGGCGTGGACGGTGAGGTCACCGCCGAGCACCGGCAGACCGTTGTAGGTGCGTTCGTACGTGGTGTGCGTGGTGCCGTCGGCGTCCTTGACCACATCGCGGACGACGAGCTTCTCGCCGCCGCCGAGGCCGAGCGCCTTGGCGGCCTGCGCGGTGGTCGAGTTGGCCTCGGCGAGGAGCGTCGCACGCTCCGAAGCGCTGAGTACGCGGTTGGCCGCGCCCGGGTTGGACTTGACGGCCTGGCGGGCCTGCGACGCGGTGGCGTCGGCGGTCGCGGTGCCGGCCTGTATGCCGACGGCGAGCAGGGCTGCCGCGGCAACGAGTGCGCCGGCTGCGGTGGCACGCCTCTGGGGGGTGGCTCTCAACGCAGACTCCTTCTGCAAGGGGGGTTCCGGATGGCTGGGTGGGCCTCCGGGCAGATCAGGGCTGGTGCGATGAACGGTCGAAGAGTGCCACCTGCTGGCCATGATGTCAGGAGCGCGTCAAAAGGTTGGCCGGAAACAGTTCGTTGTCCGATCAGTCATATCCGGTATCCGAACCATTCACCTTTGCGTGCCAAGGGGGCGTCCGGGATGCGGAACGGCTTATATCAGTTGCTAACACTTGAGCAACAGGAGGTCGTGATGCCCCAAACGGCAACTGGCGAACGGGTGTTTGTCGTACTGTTTCCCGGTGCGACAGGTGTCCGCTGCCTGGGGAAGCCGTGGAGACTCGTCGCTGTCATAGACCACGTGCCAGGGGGGCCCATGAGGCATGTCCATTTTCCTGCGCAAAGGGTGACCGGAACGGCCCATGAGTCCGCACGGCGCCTCGGTGACAAGGCCCGCTGGTACCTGCCCGCCGCCGTCACCGCCGACTTCCTCGGCGCGGCCGTTCCCGTAGGACTCGTCTTCGCGGCCGCCCAGCAGGTCCGGCCCCTCTACTGCGCCCTCGGCGCCGCCCTGGCGTGGACCGGCGTGCAGTTGCTGCGCCGGCGGTACGCGGCCCGGGCGCTCGGAGAATCGCGCGGAGTGCTGCCTGTCGTGCACGACTGGCTGATTCTGATCGGCGTACTGGCCGTTGCCCGCGTGGTGACCGAGGAGGACACACCCCGGCTCTCCGCCCTCGGGGCACTGCTGCCCGCCCTGCTGATCACCGTCGCCTGCCACAAATTGACCTACCGTCACCTCTCGGCCGCCCGCCGCGAGGCCCACGCCGTCAGCCGGGTCCTGGTGATAGGGGAGCCCGACGCCGCCGAGGACGTCATCGGCCACCTCGCCGCGCGGACCGACCATCCGTACGTGGTCGTGGGCGTGGTCCCGGTCGGCGCCGGGACCCTCGCCAGCGGGGTGCCCGTGGCGGCCCGGCTCGACTCGGCGATGCCCGCGGCGCCCACCGGCGACTCCACGGCCGTGCTCGGAGCCGTCCGCAGCCACCACGCCGACCTGGTCCTGGTGGCCCCCGGCGCGCGGATCGCGGGGGAGCGGCTGCGCCGGGTGGCCTGGGCCCTGCACGACGCCGGGCTGGAACTGGCCGTCTTCCCGGGACTGGTGGAGGTTTCCGTCAAGCGCCTGGAGACCCTGTCCGCGGGCGGACTCGCCGTGCTGCGGGTCGCGCCGCCCGTCGGCCGCGGCCTGCAGACCCTGCTCAAGTCGGTCCTGGACCGGGCGGGGGCCGCGGCCGGACTGCTGCTGCTCTCCCCGCTGTTCCTCGGGATCGTCCTGGCGATACGGCTCGGCTCGCGCGGCCCGGCCTTCTACCGTCAGCGGCGCATCGGCCGCGACGGGATCCCGTTCGTCATGTGGAAGTTCCGCACGATGGTGGTGGACGCCGACGCGCGCAAGGCCGAGCTGGCCGGGTCCAACGAGAACGACGGCTTGATGTTCAAGATGCGCCGCGACCCGCGCGTGACCCGGGTGGGCCGGCTGCTGCGCCGCACGTCGATGGACGAACTGCCGCAGCTGGTCAACGTCCTGACGGGACACATGTCGCTGGTCGGCCCCCGCCCGCCGCTGCCGGAGGAGGTGGCGAAGTACGACGAGGTCGAACTGCGCCGGCTCACCGTGCGGCCCGGTATGACCGGCTTGTGGCAGATAAGCGGGAGGTCTGACCTGTCCTGGGATGAAACGATCCAGCTCGATCTGCAGTACGTCGACAACTGGTCCTTCACCAGTGACGTCGACGTGATGGGCCGTACCCTCCGCGCCGTCGTCGACGGCCGCGGAGCGTACTGAGAGGCTCTGGTTTGGGATCAGCCGTTCTGCTCGCGCCACCACCGGTAGGTGGTGGCGATGCCGTCCCGCAGCGGGATGCCGGGCTTCCAGCCGAGGGCGGTCAGACGGCCGACGTCGAGCAGCTTGCGCGGGGTCCCGTCCGGCTTGGACGTGTCCCAGGCGAGCCTGCCCTGGAAGCCCGTCACCTCGGCGACCGTCTCGGCCAGTTCCCGGATCGTCAGGTCCTCGCCGCAGCCGATGTTGACGGGCTCGTCGCCGTCGTAGCCGCCGAGCAGCACCGCGCAGGCGGCGGCCAGGTCGTCCACGTGCAGGAACTCCCGGCGCGGAGTGCCGCTGCCCCACAGGGTGACCTCCTCGCGGCCCTCGGCGGCGGCCTCGTGGAAGCGCCGGATGAGGGCGGGCAGGACGTGCGAGGACTCCAGGTCGAAGTTGTCGCCCGGGCCGTACAGGTTCGTCGGCATGGCCGAGATGTACGAGGCCCCGTACTGCTTGCGGTACGACTGGACCTGGACGATGCCGGCGATCTTCGCGAGGGCGTAGGCCTCGTTGGTCGGCTCCAGCGGGCCGGTCAGCAGCGCGTCCTCGCTGATCGGCTGCGGAGCCAGCTTCGGGTAGATGCAGGACGAGCCGAGGAACAGCAGGCGGTTCACACCGGCGGTGTGCGCACCGGCGATGACGCTGAGCTGGATCTTGAGGTTGTCCTCCAGGAACTGCACCGGGTACGTGCTGTTGGCCATGATCCCGCCGACCTTGGCGGCCGCCAGCACCACGGCGTCCGGGCGGACGTCCCTGAGGTACGCCCCGGTCGCGGCGGCGTCGCGCAGATCGAGGTCGGCGCGGCCCCGGGTGAGCACCTCGTGGCCGTCGGCGGTGAGCCGGCGGGCGACCGCGGACCCCACGAGGCCGCGGTGGCCCGCGACGAAGACACGGGCGTTCGGGGGCAGCAGCGGCAGCGAACTTGTCATACCGCCGATGATGCCAGTCCGCTCCCGCCGAGGCGGCGGCAGTCCGTACGCCCGGACCGGCTCCGGCCGCCCTTCCGCGGGAGTTCTGCCCCCACCTCCCTTGCTGCACTGCGGAATCCGCCGCAAACGCGGCCGGACCCGGCGTGTACGGTACGCATCCAGTCCCCGGGCACGCGCCCCGGCGGGCCGGGCGCTGCCGGGGGTGCAGCCCGCTCAGGACAACGACCAGCAACCATCACCAGGGGGACCTCATGGGCAAGACCGCACTGATCACCGGCGTCACCGGGCAGGACGGCTCGTACCTCGCCGAGCTCCTGCTCTCCAAGGGCTACACGGTGCACGGTCTGGTGCGGCGGTCCTCCAGCTTCAACACGGAGCGGATCGACCACATTTACCAGGACCCGCAGACCGCGAACCGGTCCTTCGTCCTGCACCACGCCGACCTCTCCGACGGCGTCGCCCTGGTGAACCTGCTGCGCGACATACGCCCCGACGAGGTCTACAACCTCGGTGCGCAGTCCCACGTCCGCGTCTCCTTCGACGCGCCCCTCTACACGGGCGACGTGACCGGCCTCGGCGCACTGCGGCTGCTGGAGGCGATCCGGGCCAGCGGCATCGACACCCGCATCTACCAGGCCTCGTCGTCCGAGATGTTCGGCGCCACCCCGCCGCCGCAGAACGAGGGCACTCCGTTCCACCCGCGCAGCCCCTACGGCGCCGCCAAGGTCTTCGCGTACTGGACCACCGTGAACTACCGCGAGGCGTACGGCATGTTCGCCGTCAACGGGATCCTCTTCAACCACGAGTCCCCACGCCGCGGCGAGACCTTCGTGACCCGCAAGATCACCCGCGCGGTCGCCCGCATCAAGGCCGGTCTCCAGGAGAAGCTCTACCTCGGCAACCTCGACGCCGTCCGCGACTGGGGCTACGCCCCGGAGTACGTGGACGCGATGTGGCGGATGCTGCAGCAGGACGAGGCCACCGACTACGTGGTCGCCACGGGTGTGGCCGCGACCGTCCGCGAGTTCGTCGAGGCCTCGTTCGGGCACGCCGGTCTCGACTGGAACGAGCACGTGCGCTACGACCCCAAGTACGAGCGCCCCAGCGAGGTCGACGCCCTCATCGGCGACGCCTCCAAGGCCCATGACCGGCTCGGCTGGAAGCCGACGGTCCTGGTTTCCGAACTGGCCGAGATCATGGTCGATGCCGACATCCGCCAGGTCGAGGACCAACTGGCGGGCGTGACAGTACGCATTGACCGCTGAGGCCTTATATTTCCCCTACGATTTGCCCTGCCCCGGCCGTACTTCGCAGGTCCGTGTGGGTGCGGCCGGGTCAAACCTGCTGTATGTCCGAAGTGCGCCCTCCATGCTGAACCCTGTTGATTCCAAGTTGGTATGCAATGGGTCAAGTGAGGTGACCGGGCCCTCGCGTGAGCCCTAGTCTGCGCCAGTACATATGGCTGTTCGGATAGTTCCAGCCATCAAACCGGGCGATTGCCCTGGGGGGCTCATGCGTAGATCCAGAGGGCTGACCGTTGCCCTCGTCCTGTCACTGGCCGGCGCCGGCACCGGTATAGGCCTCGTGCTGATGCCGCAGGCGTCCGCCATCACGGCTCCGGTGGCGTTCACCGCCGACGACCTGCCGACGTGGCAGCCCAACGGGGTCGTGTGGGCGATGGCCCAGGCGAACGGCACCGTCTTCGCCGGTGGCACCTTCTCGGCCGTCAGCCCGCCCGACGGCGCCGCAGGCACCGAGCAGGAGGCCGTGAACTTCGTTGCGCTCGACGCCGCGACGGGCAACCCGACCTCGTGCAAGCTCGCCTTCACGATCGGCGACGGCACCGCGACGGTCCGCACGCTGGTCGTCTCGAAGGACAAGAAGACCCTCTACGCGGGCGGATACTTCGGCGCCGTCAACGGCACGCCGGTCTCCAGCCTCGCCGCGGTCGACATCGAGACGTGCACCCCCAAGGCCGCGTTCCACCCGGGCGTCCCCGCCACCGTGCGCGCGCTCGCCGTCACCGACGACACCCTGTACGTCGGCGGCGACTTCGGCGCGGTCGACGGCCAGACCCGCGAGCGCTTCGCCGCGGTCGACGCCTCCTCCGGTGCGCTGAAGCCCTTCGTCGCCAACGCCGACGAGCCCGGCCGCGCCATCGAGGTGAGCAACGACGGCAAGAACGTCCTGCTCGGCGGCGACTTCTTCTCGGTCAACGGTGCCAACACGCACGCGCTGGCCGTCGTGAACGCCACCACCGGCGCGGTCACCAAGACGTACACCAACATCCCGTCCAACTCCGTGGTCAAGGACATCTCGGCCGACGCGACGGGCTACTACACCGGCAGCGAGGGATCCGGCGGCGGTGTCTTCGACGGCCGCATCGGCCTCGGCACCGACTTCAACGAGAAGTGGCGCGACCGCTGCCTCGGCGCCACCCAGTACGTGCTGCCGTACGACGGGGTGCTCTACAGCTCCTCGCACGCGCACGACTGCTCCACCGAGCTGGAGTACCCCGACGGCAAGCGCCACTTCCTGCTGGCCCAGCCGACCGACCACACCGGCGCCGCCCCCGCGCCCGTGGACGGCTTCGTCCGCGGCCCGCGCAAGCTCGGCTGGTTCCCCACGGCCAACGACGGCATCGGCGAGGGCATCGGCCCGCGCGTCATGTCCGTCGCGGAGAAGAACGACGTCAAGTACATGTGGGTCGGCGGTGAGTTCACGCTCATCAACGGCAAGCCGCAGAAGGCCCTGACCCGCTTCGCCTCCACCGGCGACGTCGGCGCCCCGACCACCCCGGTGGTCAGCGCCGCGAGCGTCAAGCCCGGCGAGGCGCAGGTCCGCTGGCGCACCAGCTACGACGCGGACGACAGCAAGCTGACCTACCGGATCTACCGCAACGGCTCGGCCACGCCCGCCGCCACGGTGAACGCGGACTCGCTGGAGTTCGAGCGGCCCCAGGCCTCCTGGGTCGACACCACGGTCAAGGCCGGCCAGTCGTACAGCTACCGCGTGACCGCGACCGACGGGGCGGGCAACACCAGCGCCCTGTCGGCCAACGTCTCGGTGACGGTCCCGACCACGGCCCAGTCGTACCCGAACCAGGTCCGCGCGGACGGCGCCAACCTGTACTGGCGCTACGACGACACCGTCAGCCCGTACGTCGCCGACTCCTCGGTCAGCGGCAACACCGGCGGCGTCCAGCTGAACGCCCCGGCCCTGCGCCAGACCCCCGGCGCGGTCTCCGGCACCAGCACGGCGATGGGCTTCAACGGCACCAGCCAGCAGGTCTACAGCGACCACCGCCAGACGGTCGGCAACGCGTTCACCATCGAGACCTGGTTCAAGACGGGCACCACGCGCGGCGGCAAGCTGATCGGCTTCGGCAACAACACCGAGCGCAACAGCGGCTCGTACGACCGGCAGATCTACATGACCAACACCGGTCGTCTGGTCTTCGGCGTCTACAACGGCTCGACCCGGACCGTCACCACCGGCCTGTTCGACACGTACAACGACAACAAGTGGCACCACGTGGTCGGCACCCAGGGCCCCGGCGGCATCACCCTGTACGTCGACGGCCAGAACAAGGGCTCGCTGAACGCCACCAGCAACACGACCTACGCGGGCTACTGGCACGTCGGCGGCGACAACCTGGCCAGCTGGCCGACCCGCCCGACGAGCAACTTCTTCTCCGGGCAGATCGACGAGACGGCCGTCTACCCGTCGGCGCTCACCGAGGCCCAGGTCAAGAACCACTTCACGCTGGCCAAGGCGCCCACCGACACGGTCTCCAAGGTCAACGCGACCGAGGACACCTACATCAACCAGGGCGCCCCGAGCACCGCGTACGGCACGTCGAGCTCGCTCGCGGTGCGCGGCAGCTCGGCGTACGAGACGTACCTGCGCTTCGACCTCCCGGCCGCCCCGGCCGGCCAGGTCCTCAAGTCCGCCTCCCTGCAGGTCAAAACCACCACGCAGACGGGCGCAGGCACCGCCGACACCGTGTCCGTGGTCCCGGTCACCGGCACCTGGAGCGGCGCGGGCACGACCTTCAACACCAAGCCCACCCTCGGCACCACCCCGCTCGGCACCATCGCGGGCGTGCCGGACGGTTCGGCGGTCCACAACGTCGAGCTGGACACCGCCGCGGTCTCCGCGGTGCTGGGCACCAGCTACAGCATGGGCCTGACGAGCACGGGCACCGACCCGCTGTGGATCTGGTCCTCGGAGTCCACGGCCGCGGAGGGCATCCCGCAGCTGGTTCTCACCTTCGGCGCGAAGTAGCGACGAGAACCGAAGTAACCGCCTGACGGCGTGCGGGGCCCGGCTCTACGTGGCCGGGCCCCGCACTCCTGTCCCACCCAGTAAGTACGGGAGCCATCCGATGTACCGACGCTCCGCAGCGGCTGCTGTTCTGCTGACCGCCGCCCTGACGCTGACCGCCTGCAGTTCGGGCAAGGCCGACTCCGGCGCGGAGGCCAAGGCGAAGCCCCCGGCCTCGTCGGCGGCTCCGGACCCCGCGGACAGCGCGGCGCCCTCGGCGTCCGCGCCCGAGGCGAAGCCGACGGGCCCCGTCCTGCCCGACGCGAAGCTCACCCCGAAGACGGGCAGCTTCACGGCGCAGGAGAAGAAGTACCTGAGCGGGCGCGTCCCGGAGAAGATGGACCCGGCGGCCGTCCTGCAGAGCGGCCAGGAGTCCTGCCAGCGCGTGGAGCGCACCGCGAAGCGCGACAAGGACGCGGCCACCGGCGCGGTCATCACCGGGGAGATCCCGGGCGCGAAGGACGCGATCACCCTGCTGTGCCCGGAGCAGAAGCCGATCCTCGCGGCGGCCGAGAAGGGCTTCCCCGAGGGCTCCCGGCAGGCGCCCGCGGCGGGCACGTACCGGGCGCTGACCCAGGCCACCACCTGCACGTGGGAGGCCAAGGCCAAGGACGGCTCGATCCTGGCCTCGGGCCCCGAGACCCAGCCCAAGGCGGGCGACAAGATCACCGCGACGATCCCGTCCGGCACGGCGGAGTTCAACTCCTCGGGCTGCTACGCCTGGCTGCCCGCCTGAGGGCCACTGCCGTACGAGAACGCCCCCGGGGCCGGACTGCCCCTGCCCGGGGGCGTTTTCGTGTCTCCGCGCCGGGTAACCGCGTGCCAGTACGCAACCACGACACCGGCATCCGGAGGCGATCCTATGCGCGGACTGGGCGGCTGCATCGGCCTGATCGTGGTGGGGGCCATCCTCACCTTCGCCACCGACTGGGAGATGCGCAGCGTCGACCTCGACCTGGTCGGCCTCATCATGATGGCGGCCGGAGCCATCGGGCTCGCCGTGTACTCCAGGGTCCTGGGGCGCCGTCGCACGGCGGGCGCCATCCCGGTGGTGGAGGAACGCCGCCGGGACGGCGTCTAGAGCGGCTCTAGTTCCGGCGGGCGGCCTCGTACACCGGGAGCAGGGTGTCCAGGACCGCGTCCATCGAGAACGACTCCGCGGCGAGCTTGCGGGCCGCGCGAGAGGCCGCCGCGTTCGCCGCGGGGTCCAGCAGGGACAGGACCGCACCCGACACGCCCGCCGGGCCCGGGTCGACCGCGTGTCCCGCGCCCGCCGCCGCGATGTCCCGGGCCAGGCCGTTGGAGTGGGTCACCACCGGGGGGACGCCCACCGCGAGGGCTTCCAGGACCGACATGGGGAACGGCTCGTCCACGGAAGGCAGTACGTAGACGTGCGCACGGCGCAGCTCCGCCAGGACCTCCCCGCCGGACAGGGCTCCCGGGACGGTGAAGCGGGACGAGAGGCCCAGCGCCGTGATGCGGGCGCGGACGGCCGCCAGCTCGCCCTCGTCCGGGCCCGCGACCACGAAGTGCGCCTCCGGATGCGCGGCGAGGACCGCCGGGGCCGCGTCCACGAAGTCCACCGGCCGCTTACGGGCCTGCAGGCGCGCCGAGTACAGGACGCGCGGCGGGCCGGACGGAGCGGGACGCTCCTCCTGTGCCGGGGTGCCGTTGACCAGCCGGACCGTGTTCGCCAGCGGCGGCGTCCCCACCACCGCGTCCAGGCCCGTACGTTCGTGCGGGGTCAGGTGGAGCACCGCGTCCGCGCCGCGCAGCAGCCGGCGTACCGCCACCGCGTCCAGCACCTTGGCCAGCAGCTTCTCGCTCGGGTCCACCATGCCGTGGGTCTGCAGGACGAGGGGCTTCCCGGCCCGCAGCGCGGCCAGGGCCACCGGCAGGGTCACCAGGTCCCGGGCCAGGTGGACGTGGACGACATCGGCGTCACGGACCAGACGCCCGGCCGACGCCAGCAGCGCCGGCGAGGTCATCCCGCTGAAGCCGAGGGGCAGCAGCCGCCGGGCCGGGAACAGCTTGGCCGGCACGCCCTCCACGTTGGTGGGCCACGGATCGAAGTCTTCGCCCAGCGCCAGCAGCCGCGCCTCGTGGCCGCGGGCCCGCAGTCCCTTCGCCAGGTTCAGGGCGACCCGGACCGGCCCGCCGAAGGCGTGCGTGGGGGAGTGCAGCGTAACGGCGTGCAGGACTCTCACTTCGGCTCCTCCACCGGGCGGCGCCGCCCGTCCTGGGTCTGCAGGGTCAGCTCCGGCAGGTCCTTGTGTACGACGGCGCCCGCGCCCGCGACCGCGCAGCGGCCCACCGTCACCCCGGCCAGCACGGTCGCGCGCACCGCCACCCAAGCGCCGTCCCCGACCGTGATGGGGGCGTTGCGGTAGCGGAAGTCGGCGGCCCGGTGGTCGTGCGAGCCGGTGCACAGCATCGCCTCCTGCGAGAGGCACACGTGCGAACCGATCGTCACCGGCTCCAGGTTCAGCAGCCAGACGCCCTCACCGATCCACGTGTGGTCCCCGACGGTCAGCTTCCACGGCCACAGCACCCGCACCCGGTGGCGGATCAGCACGCCCTCGCCGATCTTCGCGCCGAAGGCGCGCAGCAGCGCGACCCGCAGCCGCGCCGGACAGAACCAGCTCATGAACAGCGTGTTCATCACGGCGAACCAGAGCGCCTGCGTCAGCAGACCCCGCCCCTTGTCGTATCCGGCCAGCGTGAAGGCAGGAAGGTCACGCAACTGAAGCCCCGATCGTCCACCCTCCCCCCGACCTCGTCGGAGGGACCCCCAGCGCCTCCCCGGGCGCCGCCCGCTCAGACTAGACTGCGCGCGGAGCCAGGCACATGGGGTGGGGGCAGCAGTGGCAACGGACATACGCACGCCTTCCGTAGCGCCGGTGCCGCACCCCCTTGAGGACGAGACCCTGTGGGGCCGGGTCACCACCCCGCGCACCCTGCTCTCCCGCGCGCTGTCCGTCCCGCTCGCCCTCGGATTCACCGTCTTCCTGCCGCTGTTCGTCGCCGTCCAGCACGGTGCGGGCCAGCGCGACGCGGCCTTCTGGCTCCAGCTGCTGCTCACCATGTACGCGGGTGCCCGCCTCTCCGCGATGGTGCTCACCAGCCGTCGCAAGCTGCTCCAGGGTTCCTTCTGGCTGTTCGTCTACATGGCCATGGGTGTGGCCCCCCTCGCGCAGGCCGTCCTCGGCCAGGTCCCGACGCCCGTCGTAGGGCCCCGCTCCGACCTCACCGTCGCCATCGGCCTGGTGCTGCTCGGCTGCACCGCCTTCGACGTGGGCGTCCTGCTCGCCCGCCACCGGCCCGCCGGCCGCGCGGGCGGCTCCCAGAAGGAGTCGCGCCCCGTCATGGCGCACCGGCGGCGGCTCCAGCTGCTCACGGCCCTGTCCTTCGCGTGCAGCGCGGCCTTCGTGATCAAACTCGGCGGTCCGGCGGTCTTCTTCTCCAGCCGCCAGGAGATCATCGCGGGCATTCAGGAGGCGGGCGTCTCCAACGGCGACGGCCAGGCAGGGCAGGCCCTGCTGCGCGGTTTCGGCACCGTGCCCGCGCTGCTCTCGCTGTTGCTCTACACGCGATGGCTGATCACCTCGAAGTTCGCCCGCCGCAAGGTCTCGATCATCGTCACCTGGTCGGCGCTGGTGCTGCTGAACCTGGTGGTCAACAACCCGATCTCGAACCCCCGCTACTGGTTCCTGACGGTCATGTTCGCGTTGCTCTTCACGGTCTTCCCGGTCAGCGCGGCGATGTACCGGGTGGCCCTGTCGATGGCCGTGGTCGTCGCCCTGCTCGTCTTCCCCTTCGCGGACCGCTTCCGGTACGACGAGAAGAACTACCGGCCGGTCGAGACCACGTCCTTCCTGGAGCCGATGGCGCTCAAGGACTACGACCAGATCGGCATGTTCGCGAACACCATCACCTTCTCGAACTCCGGACCGGGGCACTTCTACGGCCGCCAGCTGGCCGGGTCGGTCTTCTTCGCGGTGCCGCGCTCGGTGTGGCCGGGCAAGCCGCGCGACACGGGCGTGATGGTCGGCCAGTGGATGGGCACGGTCAACACCAACCTCTCCTCCCCGATCTGGGCGGAGCTGTGGATCGACTTCGGGCCGCTGGGCATGGGCGCCGGGCTGCTGGCCATGGGGTACGCCTCCGCCCGCGTCGACCGGCGCTACGCGAAGCGCGCCACGCGACGTTCCCCGCCGGGGAGTCTGATCTCGGTGGTGGTCCCGCTGGTCGCGGGCTACTCCTTCATCCTGCTGCGCGGGCCGCTCCTCCAGGCGTCGGGGCGCGTCGCGATCGCGGCCCTGTGCCTGGCGCTGGTCGCGACCTACCGCCAGGACCGGTCCACCACACTGCGCTGACAGCGGATCAGGCGGCGGTGGCGGGTTCGGGTTCGCGATCCTGCGGAGCGGGGGTCCGCAGGCGGGCGACCCGCAGCCAGGCGGCCAGGGCCTTCAGCGCGGAGCCGGCCACCAGGCCCCAGGCCGCGCCCGCCACACCGAACGCCGCGTAGCCGCCCAGCAGCAGCCCCACCGACAGCAGCGAGAAGACCACCTGCAGGGACAGCGTGGCCTTGGGGGCCAGCACCCGCAGGGTGAGCAGCGCGCAGGTGCCCAGACCCATCACCGCGTACTGGGCACCCGTGGCCGGCAGCAGCGCGGACGCCGAGGCCCAGGTGTCGCCGAGCAGCTGACGGCCCGCCCGTTCGGGAAGCGCGTACAGCACGGCCCCCCACCCGGCACCGAGCAGTGCCAGCACCACGCCCAGCAGCGCCGTGGCCCGGACCGTGGCCCGCTTGCCGCCGAGCCGCGACAGCACCGGCGGCCCGAAGGAGTTCGCAGAGTTGAACAGCACGTTCAGCGGCCCGAAGAGGGTCGTCGCACCCCGCAGCGCACCGACGGCCAGCGGCGTCGCGAAGACTCCGAGGCCCAGTACGGCGAGCTGGCTGGAGCCGTTGCCCACCGCGAACTCGACCACGAACCGCTGCCCCAGGTGCCCGCGCCGCACGTACGGCCGCAGATCGGCCCGCGCCCCGCGGACGTACGGCCGCAGCAGCCACAGCCCGAGGCCCAGCGCCGGCAGCGCGGAGAGGCCCCACACCAGCACCAGCCGCCCCGCGGAGGCCCCGGACGGCTGAGCGGCCAGCGCCGCGACCACGCACACCAGCCGCAGCGCGTCGGCGGCCAGCGCCCGCTCGGGGGCGCGCAGCGCCGAGAAGCAGTACCGCAGCCCGTCCTGGAGGAGTACCAGCGGCAGTACGAGGCCCAGCGCGAGGAACGCCCGTCCGGCGGCGCCGGACAAGGCCAGGCCCACGGCCGCCACCGCGGCCCCGGCCACCACCGAGGCCGCCCCGGTGAAGCCCACGGCCGACCGGCACACCTCGCCCAGCCTCTGCCGGGCCTGGTCGGGCGGGACGCCCGCGCCGTTCTCCAGGACGACGCTCTGGCCGACGTAGGCCATGTTCAGCCCGAGGAGCACGGTGAAGGTCACGTACACCATCGAGAAGGCGGCGAAGCCGGACTCCGTGGACAGCCGGGCGGCCAGTACCAGCACCAGGATGTTCGTGGCGCTGGAGGCGGCCTGGTCCAGCACCGACGCGACGGCGGCGAGGCCGCGTCGGCTCATCTGCGGCCCTGGCGGACGGTGCGCAGCGCGACGGTGTCGGTGCCGTCACCGGGAATGTGCTGCTCGGGCTCGGCCACTTCGTACGCGATCGGCTGGGGCTGCGCGGCGGGCTTCCCGGACTTTCCGGAGCCTGCGGCCGGGCCGCCGGCGGCCGGGACGCCCTTGTCCTTGCTCCGGCCGCGCTTCTCGCCGGGCAGCGGCGCGTGCAGCACCGCGCCGAGCACCGTGCCGCCGGCGCCGCTGATCAGCTCGCGGATCCGGGACAGGTCGCTGCGGTGGACGGCGCGCGGGTTGCAGACCACCAGGACGCCGTCGACACGGTCGACGAGGGCGAGGGCGTCGGCGTACGAGAGCACGGGGGGTGCGAGCACGACCACGGTGGAGTTGGGGGAGTCGGCCTCGGAGATCAGCTGGGTGGCGCGGGCGGAGGTCAGCGCGCGCGGGACGTTGCGAGCCCGTTCGCCCGGAATCAGTTCGAACGTGCCGGACTCCCCGGCGTCGACCACGAGCTGGCGTCCGTCGGGCCATTCGGAGTCGGCGTGGCGTCCGGCGGCGGCGGGGCTGCCCGGGGTCCGGCTCCACCGGGGCCGGCCGCCGGCGTCCGTCGGCAGCTGGCTGGCCAGTACCGGGGTGCGCAGGTCGGCCTCGATGAGCAGGACGTCCTTGCCGGTCTCCGCGAAGGAGGCGGCGAGGTTGACGGCGACCGCGGCGGCGGTCTCGCTGCTGCCGCGAGGGGCGACGACGAGCAGCCGGCGCCGGTCGGCGAAGCGGGAGTCGTAGGCGAGCCGGAAGGCCACCGAGCGGTACTCCTCGGCGACCCGGGGATCGGCCTCGCCGGCGGCGAGCAGCGGTCCGCCGCCCGTCCTGTCCCGGGGGAGGTAGCCCAGTACGGGCGCGCGCAGGGACCGCGCCACATCGCCCTCGGAGCGCGGTGCCGGGTCGAAGACCAGCCGGACCCAGGCGGCCAGCAGGCCGAGCGCGAGGCCCACGGCCGCGCCGAGCGCGAGCGACATGACGATGCCGGGCCCGTCCGTCGCGGTGGGCGCGGTCGCGGCGCTGGTGACCCGGCCCGGGGTCATGTCGAGGGCTTCGAGCTTGGTGATCTTGGTGTTGTAGCCGCCGACCTCGCTCTGGAGGTCCGTCTTGGCCGAGGAGGCCGCGTCGCGCCCGGAGCCGGCGGGCATCCGGGCGATCTCCTTGGAGAGCTCGTCGAGCTGCTTGGCGATCGGATCGCGCTGCTCCTTGTACCCCTTGACCATCTTGTCGCGGGTGGCGTCGAGGGCTTCCTGACGCTTGAGCAGATACGCCTCGGTCATCGCGTTGGCGCGCTTGGCGGCCTCGCCCGGGGAGGACGCGGTGTAGGTGAAGCGGAGCACCATCGTCTGCGGAGGGTTGGTCACCTGCAGACCGCTGCGCAGGGCCGCGAAGCCGGACGCGGACACGCCGAGCTTCTTGGCGGCCTCGTTGGCTATGGAGGAGCTGAGCGCGACCTGGCGCTCCGAGCCGATGTTGATCGCCTTGTCGGGGGCGAGGCTCGGGTTGAAGGGGTCGTCGGTGGGTGCGCGCAGGACGACGTCGGCGGTCGCGACATAGGTGTCGGCCGTGGAGATGCCGAGGTAGACGCCGCCCAGCAGGCCGACCCCGATGCCCGCGCCGAGGAGTCTGCGGTAGCGCAGGAGCTGGCGGAACTGATCCCGGAGGAGGTCCGGTTCGTCCTCGGCCGGGGCCGCTGCTGGGCGGTTCGTCTCGATCACGGCCGGGATCCCCCAAGTGCTTCGTCTATCAGTGCGTCGATGCGGGCCAGACCCGCTTCGCGGCTCAGGTGGGCAGCCACGTGGCGGGGTCCGGCCGCTCCCAGTGCGTCCGCGCCTTCGGGGTCCTCCGCCAGGGCCCGTACGGCCTTCAACAGGGCCCCGGGGTCCTCGGGCTGTACGAGCACCCCTGCCCCCGAGCGCTCCACCTCCTGGGCGGTTCCGCCTTCCGCCGCCACGGAGGCGACGACCGGCCGGCCCGCCTGGAAGTAGGAGGTGAGCTTCGACGGAACGCTCATGTCCAGCACGGCGGCGTGCTGTGTGACCGCGAGTACGTCCGCCGCCGCGAGGATATCGGGGAACTCGCCGTCAGCGGCAGGGGGGATGATGTCCAGATTCGGGACGTCGGCGGCGAGTTCGGCCAGCGCCGAGCGCTGGCTGCCGTCACCCATGAGGACGAAGCGGACGCTCGGGTCCAGCCGGGCGGCGCCCACGAGGACCTCCAGTCCCTGCTTCAGGCCCATGTTCCCGGAGTGCAGCACGACGGTCTGGCCGGGGGCCCAGCCGAGGTGGTGACGGGTCTCGCCGCGCGGCTTGGTGGGCACCGCGACGTGGGACCAGTTGGGGACGAGGCGGATCCTGCCGGGATCCACGCCCATGCCCACGACCCGGTCCACGAAGGTCTGGTGGATGACGCCGACGAGGGTGGCACGCTTCAGCGCGTACGCCTCGGCGCGGCCGGCGACCGCGGCCGCCTTGTCGCCGCCGCTGATCCCGCTCTGCGCGGCGGCGGCGCCCATCAGGTCCTGGACGACCGGGACGTAGGGGACCTTCCACCGCGCCGCGAGCCGGGCGGCCAGCACGCCGCCGGCCAGGCTGGGCATCTGGGCGAGGACCGCGTCCGGCTTGGGCATCCGGGGCGGGGCCACGGCGCCGTGCAGCAGAATCGATCCTTCAAAAAGGGCCCGCTTCACGGCGGTCTGCTGCTGCGGCACGGTGTGCGCACGCCGGTGCACGGTGACCCCCGCGCGCTGCTCCGTGCGCCGCAGGGCCCCCCGGTACTCCGGCTCCAGCGACCACGCCGGGTAGTGCGGCATTCCGGCGAGGACGTGGGTCTCGTGGCCGAGATCTGCCCAGTGCTCCGCGATTTGGGTGGCGTACGGCCCAATCCCCGCGTGTTCGGGAGCGTAGTTGGTGGAAACCAGCAGCATGCGCCGGTGACCGGATCTCGACACTGAACGTCCCCTTCTCCCCAGGATGATGCGCACGTCACCCTATTCGTTCACCCGCACGGTGCGGAACGTGCACGCTATTGTCTGCTAATCCGCTACGCCGGGGGGTGTGGCTGCTGGGGGGTAAGAGATGACGGACCGTGACATGTCCGAACTTCGCGCGTCCGCGCGCAAACCGTATCGAGTCGGCTACGCGCCGGGCGCATACGACCTGTTCCACATCGGACATCTCAACATCCTTCGGCACGCCCGGAGCCAGTGCGACTACCTGGTGGCCGGAGTCGTCTCCGACGAGATGGCCGAACTCGCCAAGGGACGCCGCCCGATGATCCCGCTCGTCGAGCGGCTGGAGATCGTCCGCAGCGTGAAGTACGTGGACGCCGCCTTCGTCGAGACGGTCCCGGACAAGGTGGAGACCTGGAAGCAGGTCCGCTTCGACGTCATCTTCAAGGGCGACGACTGGCGGGGCACCCCCAAGGGCGACAAGCTGGAGAAGGACTTCGCCGCCCACGGCGTCGACGTCGTCTACTTCCCCTACACCGTCCACACTTCCAGCACCCAGCTGCGCCGGGCGCTGGACGCGCTCGCCGAACCCCTCACGGAGCCGGTCACCGCGGAACGGCGCTGAGCTCCCGGTACCACTTGGCGAGGAACGCCAGCAGGAACAGTCCGGCGACCGCCCCCAGCCCCGCGTACGCCCATCGGAACAGCCCGCCGCCGCCGAGCAGCAGGAACACCAGGCAGAACACCCCGTAGTCCACGGGCAGCAACGCCACCGCGCGTACGGTCGACGGCGCGGCGGCTGGACTCCCCGGAGCAGGCCTGGGCTTGAGCTTCTCGGTCAGCAGTCCGCCGAAGAAGGTCACGATCGCGGCGAACTGGAAGCCGAGCGGCACCAGCAGCCAGCCGTCGCCGCCCGTCCCGGCCCCGCCGATCCCGTAAGAGTCGGGGAAGCGGTAGAAGGCGATCAGCACACAGGAGTGCAGGGCCGTCAGCCTGGCGCAGTCCACGACGTGGTCGAGCCACTCACCCGCCGCGCTGCCGCCCCCGCGAAGCCGGGCCAGCTGCCCGTCGGCGGAGTCGAAGGCGAACCCGACGGCGAGCGCGGCCCAGACGGCGATCCCGAGCCCCCAGGAGGGCTCGGTCAGCGCGACCGCGGCCGCGGCGGCGAAGCTGAACGCGGCGCTGACCAGCGTCACCTGGTTCGGGGTGAGCCCGAGCCCGTACGACCCGGCGGCCAGGTAGCGTCCGGCGGGCCGGTTGACGAACCGCGAGTAGAGCGACACCCCCTTCGCCGACTTCTGCGCCCCGCGCAACTCCCGCAGCGCGGCTCCGACTCTGCCCATGCAGGGACCCCCTCAGTGACGATGTCGAACACATCATCGCAGGGCGAACTGGAGTACGGGCTCCGTGCCGGACCCTGGGCCGCGACTCAGCCGACCACCCTGAGCAGCACGACCGACCGGGCCGGCACCGTCACGGTCTCACCGCCGCGGTGGCGGGTGAGCGGGGCGGCGGACTGGTCCTCGCGGGAGGTGTCCAGGACGACCTCGTAGCCGTCGGCCCACGGCGCACCCGGCAGCACCCACGCCACCGGCCTGTCCCCGGTGTGGAGCAGGGCCAGGAAGCTGTCGTCCGTCACCTGCCGGCCCCGCTCGTCGCGGCCCGGGATGTCCCGCCCCGACAGGTACATCCCCAGCGCGGCGCCCGGCGCGTACCAGTCCCGCTCCGTCATCTCCGCACCCGTCGGCATGAACCAGGCCAGGTCCCGCAGCCCGTCCACCCCCTGCGGGCGCCCCGAGAAGAACGCCCGTCGGCGCAGCACCGGATGGGCGTGCCGCAGCGAGATCAGCCGCGCCGTCAGGGCGAACAGCTCCCGCCACGCCGGGTCCTCCAGCAGCGACCAGTCCACCCACCCCGTCTCGTTGTCCTGGCAGTACGCGTTGTTGTTGCCGCCCTGGGTGCGCCCGAACTCGTCCCCCGCGACGAGCATCGGCACGCCCGTCGACAGCAGCAGGGTGGTGAGGAGGTTCCGCAGCTGCCGGCGGCGCAGCGCGGCGATCCCGGCGTCGTCCGTCTCGCCCTCCGCGCCGCAGTTCCACGACCGGTTGTCATTCGTCCCGTCCCGGCCCGCCTCCCCGTTCGCCTCGTTGTGCTTGCGCTCGTAACTCACCAGGTCCCGCAGCGTGAAACCGTCGTGCGCGGTCACGAAGTTCACCGAGGCGTACGGCCGCCGCCCGCCCCACGCGTAGAGGTCGCTCGACCCCGACAACCGGTACCCGAGGTCCCGTACGTCGGGCAGCGCGCCCCGCCAGAAGTCCCGTACGGCGTCCCGGTACC
Source organism: Streptomyces sp. NPDC006463 (assembly GCF_042870715.1). Classification (NCBI taxonomy): domain Bacteria; kingdom Bacillati; phylum Actinomycetota; class Actinomycetes; order Kitasatosporales; family Streptomycetaceae; genus Streptomyces; species Streptomyces sp. NPDC006463. Next base: position 50,173 of record NZ_JBIAHP010000021.1, read on the forward strand.
GGTCGTTCCACTCCGTCCACAGCGGCGGGAAGGCGCCCACCTGGTAGCCGCCCGAGCCCACGTCCCACGGCTCCGCGATCAGCTTGACCCGCCGCAGCACCGGGTCCTGGGCGATCACCGCCAGGAACGGCGACAGCATGTCCACGTCGTGCATCGAGCGAGCCAGCGCCGCCGCCAGGTCGAAGCGGAAGCCGTCCACTCCCATCTCCGTGACCCAGTAGCGCAGCGAGTCCGTGATCAGGCGCAGCACGTGCGGGCGGCCCGCGTGCAGGGTGTTCCCGCAGCCCGTGTAGTCGGCGTACCGGCGCTGGTCCGACTGGAGCCGGTAGTAGCCCCGGTTGTCGATCCCGCGCAGCGACAGCGTCGGACCCAGCTCGCCCGCCTCCGCCGTGTGGTTGTAGACCACGTCGAGGATGACCTCGATGCCGGCCGCGTGCAGGGCCCGCACCATCCGTTTGAACTCCCCGACCTGCTGGCCCGCCGTACCGCTCGACGAGTACCCCGCGTGCGGCGCGAAGTAGCCGATCGAGTTGTAGCCCCAGTAGTTGCGCAGCCCCCTGCGCAGCAGGTGGTCCTCGTGCGCGAACTGGTGCACGGGCAGCAGCTCGACCGCCGTCACGCCCAGCTTCACCAGGTGCTCGACGGCCGCCGGATGCGCGAGACCCGCGTAGGTGCCGCGCAGCTCCTCGGGAACCCCTGGATGGCGCATCGTGAAGCCGCGCACGTGCAGCTCGTAGATCACCGAATCGGCCCAGGGGGTCTTCGGCCGGACGTCGTCCGCCCAGTCGTCCTGATCGTGGACCACGACCCCCTTGGGGACGAACGGCGCCGAGTCCCGGTCGTCGCGCACGGTGTCGGCGATGTACTGCTGCGGCCAGTCCCGGACGTGCCCGTACACCTCCGGCGGCAGCCTGAAGTCACCGTCCACGGCCCGGGCGTACGGGTCCAGCAGCAGCTTCGCCGGATTGTGCCGGGCGCCCGTCCAGGGGTCCCAGCGCCCGTGCACCCTAAATCCGTACCGCTGCCCGGGGCGTACGCCCGGCACGAATCCGTGCCAGATCTCGTGCGTGAGCTCCGTCAGGGCGCAGCGTGTCTCGGCCCCGCCCGCATCGAACAGGCAGACCTCCACCGCCTCCGCGCCCTGCGCCCACAGGGCGAAGTTGGTGCCCGCCGTCCCGTCCGGACCGTGATGGAACCGCGCCCCCAGGGGATGCGAGGACCCGGGCCACACCTGTGGTCCCGGGCGCCCGGACGCCCGTAAGACCTGCCCTCTGACCTGGCCGTTCTGCCGCCCGCCGGGCGGCTCGTCCAGCCGTGGCGCGGGCGCGGCGCGGCCGCTCGCCACCCCGTCCACGGCATCAACGGCATCCGCCGCATCCACGGCGTCCACCGTGTTCCCGACGGCTTCCACCGCCTCTTCCTGCTCGGCTGCGCTCGACACTGCCCGCCTCCACGGCTCCTGGGTACCTGCGGGGAGGGGAGTGCGGCCCCGGCGTCCCGGCCAGGGCCCGCCCCCGTCTGGTCCTTCCCACTGTTCTGCCCGGACTGATCCGGCCGGAACGTGCAGCCCGCCCACGTTTCCCCCGGAGGGGGCCGGTCGTTGGAGGGATCGTGACACTTCTGACGAGGCGGGCAGGGGCGGGCTTGGCCGCCGTGGCGGCATGGGCGGGCCTCCTCGGCGGCCTGACCGGATGCACCCAGGACGGCCGGGCCCCGGTCGAGATCGAGCTGCCGGGCAAACCGCGTTCGCCGGACGAGGCCATCCGGATCACCCCCGACGACAACGCCAAGGCGGTCCCGGCGGACGGACGCATCGGCGTCACCGTGCCCGAGGGCCGGCTGGAGCGGGTCGTGGTCACCAAGGTGGAGGACGCGCAGGAGGAACAGGTCCCCGGTGCCATCGCCGCCGACGGACTCAGCTGGAGCCCGGACCCCGAGGCCGCCCGGCTCTCGCTCGCGGCCAAGTACACCGTGGACGCCGTCGCCCTCGACGGGCACAACCGCCGCCAGGCCCGGCACACCACCTTCACCACCTATGTCCCCGAGGAGCGGTTCATCGGCTACTTCAAGCCCGAGAACCGCTCCACCGTCGGCACCGGCATGATCCTCTCCTTCAACTTCAACCGGGCCATCGAACGCCGGGCAGAGGTGGAGCGGGCCATCACCGTCACCTCCGCCCCCGCCGTGCAGGTCGTCGGCCACTGGTTCGGCAAGGAGCGGCTCGACTTCCGGCCCAAGGAGTACTGGAAGGCGGGCACCCAGGTCACGGTGAAGCTGAAGCTGCGCGACATCGAAGGCGCACCCGGCTCCTACGGCATCCAGGACAAGACGATCACCTTCACCGTGGGCCGCTCCCAGATCTCCACCGTGGACGCGGCCGCGCACACCATGGAGGTCCGCAGGGACGGGCAGCTGCTGTCGACCGTGCCGATCAGCGCCGGAGCCCCCAAGACCACCACGTACAACGGGAAAATGGTGGTGATGGAGATGTTCGACGTCACCCGGATGAACGGCCAGACCGTTGGTTTCGGCGGTGAGTACGACATCCCCGACGTCCCGCACGCCATGCGTCTCACCTCCTCCGGGACCTTCCTGCACGGGAACTACTGGCTCAGCCCCGACACGTTCGGCAGCAGCAACATGAGCCACGGCTGCGTGGGCCTGCGCGACGACAAGGGCGGCGGCTCGGACACCCCGGCCGGCTGGTTCTTCGACCGGACCCTGGTCGGCGACGTCGTGGAGGTCGTGAACTCGCAGGACAAGACGGTCGCCCCGAACAACGGCCTGGGCGGCTGGAACATGTCCTGGGCCGACTGGGTCGCGGGCTCCGCCATCGCCTGAGGGCCGCCGCCCGCCGCGCCCGATCACCCTCCCGTGGCCACGGGAGGGTGATCGGTATGACCGGAATGCCGTAGCGGCCGAGTGTCCTCCCGTACTCGCGTACGAAGCTCCCCCAGCCTGTCAGGGCGCGACAGCCCCAGGCGACGGACGGAGTGTCATGGCAGCCAGGACAGCAAGGGTGTGGCCGCTCGGCCTCGCCGCCGCAGCGGTGGTCGTCGCGGCGGCCCCGGCCCACGGCGCGGGCGTGGACGGACCGGTGCCCAGCGCCCAGGTGGTGCTGCGGAACACGGACCTGGACACCGGCACACCGCTGCCCGGTGCCCGCTTCGAGCTGTGGCGGGAGGTCAACGACCAGCCGGGACTCCAGACCGCCGGACCGGCCGCCGACGAGAAGAACGAGGGCGCCTGCGAAACGGACGGCAAGGGCAGCTGCACGGTGGAGCTGCCGGTCGGCGAGACGTACTACTGGCGGGAGACCGTCGTCCCCGCCGGGTACGACGCCCCCGAGGACCCGGTCACCGGCTTCACCGTGAAGGAGGCCGACGCCACGGCGGGGATCGTCCTCAACGTCCCGCACCGCAAGCGCGGCGCGGTGTACAGCGGGGCCGTCCGGGTCCTGAAGGAGGACGCCAAGACCGGGTCACCGCTGGGCGGCGCGGTGTTCGAGCTCTGGAAGGAGACCAACAGCACCGAGGGACTCCAGACCCGGGGCATCAACGCCGACCAGCGGGTCAGGCCCGGCTGCGCCACCGACGACGACGGGGTCTGCGACTTCGACGGGCTCCCCGACGGCGAGTACTACCTGGTCGAGACGGACGTCCCCGAGGGGTACGTCCTGCCGGCGAGAACGGTGACCGGCCCGCTCCGCCTGGACGAGGACACCCCGGGCGGCCGGCGCGTGGTCACCCTCCAGAACGAGCGCGACGCCTACGCCGGCGTCCCCATCACGGACCCGGACGAGGACAAGGCCGCCCGGCGGGTCCGCCGCCGGAGTGGCCCGCTCACCCCCTCGGCGGAGCAGCACGGGCCGTCCGCCCGCCCCGCGGGTTAGCTGGGCTGCGAGGGTCCGGCTGGCGGGCCCGAGGAGGCCGGGATGACTACAGGTCAGGCGACGAGCCCCCGGGGCGGTGTCCGGGCGGCCGTGCTCGGCGCCCTGCTCGTACTGGCGGGGCTGAACCCGGCGGCAGCGGCAGCGGCGCCCGGGCCCGGCCCGGAGTCCGCGTGCGCGGCGGGCACCGGTCCCTACCAGCGGCAGCTGGAGGAGCACTTGGGCCGGCCGGTCGACGGGGTGCAGTCCTCGGCGGACTGCTTCGCCGTCCGCGCCTTCCAGCGGGAGAACGGCGTCAGTCCCGCGGACGGCTACCCGGGCGTGGCCACCTACCGCACGATGCTCGTCGTTGCCGCCCGCCCGAACCCCAACGCCGAGGGCGACTGCCCCGTCCGCTCGTACCGTGTGACGTGCGTGGACATGGACCGGCAGCTGCTCTGGGTGCAGCAGGGCAGCCGGATCGTCTTCCCGGTCGTGCCCATCCGCACCGGCCGCGACACCCAGGAGACCCGTCCCGGCTGGCACGAGGTGTACTGGCGCAGCAAGGACCACAAGTCCACGCTGTACGCAGACTCCCCGATGCCGTACTCCCAGTTCTTCGACGGGGGCCAGGCCCTGCACGGCCGGACCGGCTACCTCTACGCCCACGGAGGATCCGCCGGCTGCGTCAACCTCACCGTGTCCGACGCCGAACGCCTCTGGAACCTGCTGACCGAGGGCGACGCCGTCTACGTCTGGGGCACCAAACCCGGAACCGACGACTGACCTGCGACACCGTCACCGTTTCCGCACCGACAGTTGGGACGGAACGGTGACAAGACCGTGGCTTTACGTGCCCTCCCCATGTGATTACCTGTCGACATGCGCGCGATTGCCCGCGCGCGGGGGACATGGGGAGAACACGAGTGAACCTGCAGCCGATACGCGGCCGCGCCCGCACCGGCCTGCCGGCCCTTCTGCTGGGGGCGGCCCTGCTGCTGACCACCGCGTGCAGTGGCGGCGGCGGCAACAGCAGCGGCAGCGGTGGAGACAAGGCGGGGGACGGTGCCAAGACCGGCACCGAGGCGTCCAAGGCCGTGGTCAACGTCAAGCCGGACGACGGCGCCAAGGAGGTCGCGACCAGCGGCATCCTGAAGATAACCAGCACGGGCGGCAAGCTCACCACGGTGACCGTCGCCGACACCAAGGGCAACGCGGTCGAGGGCAAGGTCGCGGACGACGGCGCGAGCTGGGAGCCGTCCCGCCACCTGGCCTCCGCCACCGAGTACAAGGTGCACGCGGTCGCCAAGGACGAGGCCGGCCGGGAGTCCGCCAAGGACACCACCTTCACCACGCTGACCCCGACGAACACCTTCGTCGGCCACTACACGCCCGAGGACGGCGCCACCGTCGGCGTGGGCATGCCGGTCTCGATCAACTTCAGCCGCGGCATCACCAACCCCGAGGCCGTCGAGAAGGCCATCACCGTGACGGCCGAGCCGGCCGTGCCGGTCGAGGGCCACTGGTTCGGCAACGACCGCCTCGACTTCCGCCCCGAGAAGTACTGGGCCGCGGGCACGAAGGTCACCGTGAAGCTGGCCCTCGACGGAGTCGAAGGCCGCCCCGGCGTCTACGGGAAGCAGACCCGTACGGTCACCTTCAACGTCGGCCGCTCCCAGGTCTCCACGGTCGACGCGAGCGAGCACACCATGGAGGTCGTCCGCGACGGCCAGGTGCTCAAGAACGTCCCGATCACCGCGGGCGCCCCGTCGACGACCACGTACAACGGGCAGATGGTCATCAGCGAGAAGTACAAGGTGACCCGGATGAACGGCGCGACCGTCGGCTTCGGCGGCGAGTACGACATCTCCGACGTCCCCCACGCGATGCGGCTGTCGAACTCGGGCACCTTCGTCCACGGCAACTACTGGGCCTCCTCGGGCACCTTCGGCTCGGAGAACGTCAGCCACGGCTGTGTCGGTCTGAAGGACGTGCGCGGCGCCGGCGACGGCAACCAGCCCGCCGCCTGGTTCTTCAACGAGTCGCTGATCGGCGACGTGGTCATCGTGAAGAACTCCAAGGACAAGCAGATCGCCCCGGACAACGGCCTCAACGGCTGGAACATGGACTGGGCGGAGTGGATCAAGTAGTCCCCCGTACGTAGTTCCAGGTGGCCCGGTGCTGTGACACACAGCACCGGGCCACCTGCCGTTAACCGCCGCTAACCTTCCTCGTATGACCATCTCTCTCGAAGTCTCCGAAGGCGTCGGCACCATCCGCCTGGACCGGCCGCCCATGAACGCCCTGGACATCGCCACCCAGGACCGGCTGCGCGAGCTCGCGGTGGAGGCGACCGACCGGGCCGACGTCCGAGCGGTCATCCTCTACGGCGGCGAGAAGGTGTTCGCGGCGGGCGCGGACATCAAGGAGATGCAGGCGATGGACCACGCGGCGATGATCGCCCGGTCCCGCGCGCTGCAGGACGCCTTCACCGCCGTGGCCCGGATCCCCAAGCCCGTGGTCGCGGCCGTCACCGGCTACGCGCTGGGCGGCGGTTGCGAGCTCGCGCTGTGCGCCGACTACCGGATCGCCGCCGACAACGCGAAGCTCGGCCAGCCCGAGATCCTGCTCGGTCTGATCCCGGGTGCGGGCGGCACCCAGCGGCTGTCCCGGCTGATCGGCCCGTCCAAGGCCAAGGACCTCATCTTCACCGGGCGCATGGTCAAGGCCGACGAGGCGCTGGCCCTCGGCCTGGTCGACCGGGTGGTCCCCGCCGCCGAGGTGTACGAGCAGGCCCACGCCTGGGCCGCCAAGCTGGCCCAGGGGCCGGCGATCGCGCTGCGCGCCGCCAAGGAGTGCGTGGACGCGGGCCTGGAGGCCGACATCGACACCGGTCTGACCATCGAACGCAACTGGTTCGCGGGCCTGTTCGCCACCGAGGACCGCGAGCGCGGCATGCGCAGCTTCGTCGAGGAGGGGCCGGGCAAGGCCAAGTTCGTATAGGCGCGGTCGTGCGGGGCGCGGCGGCCCGTTCCTCCCTGTGGGTGGATTAGCCAGGCCTTAAAAGAGCCTTAAGCGAAATCGTTGATCCACTCATGGTGATCATCTCTGTGCGCTGCGTCACGGCAGGTCAGGGCGTGTAGCGGCACCCTCCGCTTGCCTTACGCATATGACAGGACACCCCCTCGGGTCCATCGGATCCGGGGGGTGTTTTCCTGTGGAACGGCCCGGACGGACGGGGCGGCCGTCCATGATGGGTGCATGGCGGGCCTGGAGGGTGTGGAACAGCCGCGGCAGCGCGGCAGCGCTTCGGCCGTACGGCTCACGGCGGCGGTCGAGGACGAACAGGGTTTCAAAGCGCTGGAGTTGTACGGGAACCCGGCCGAGGGCGAGGTGATCCTGCCGTCGATGCCGGAATCGGCCGGTACCGCGCGCAGGCTCGCCCAGTGCGTGGTGGTCCGCCTCTGGGGCCTCTCCCCGCAGATCGCCGAGCATGCCGTCCTGCTGGTCTCCGAACTCGTCGGCAACGCGGTCAGGCACACCGGGGCCCGCACCTTCGGCTTACAGATGAAGCGGCGGCGCGGCTGGATCCGGGTGGAGGTGCGCGACCCCTCGCGCGGACTGCCCTGCCTGATGCCGGTCCACGAGCTGGACGTCACCGGCCGCGGGCTCTTCCTCGTCGACAAGCTCTCCGACCGCTGGGGTGCGGACCTGCTGCCCCGCGGGAAGATCACGTGGTTCGAGATGCGGGTCGCCGACCGCCAGAACGCCTGAAGCCCCCTGTCGCCGTGGTGGGGCGGTGTGGGGGCTTCGTGGGTGCGCCGAGGATCGATTGGGGTGTGATCCTCGGCGTGGCGACTTCGCTCGGGTCAATGGGGAAGTCGTGCCACCGACTATGGCAGACATGGGCCCGAACGCCAAAAGTCCCTACTCGGACATAAGTGTGCAAATAGTGAGAGTTTCTAGCTAAATCCTAGGTGAGGTGAGCCACTCACCTCGCAATCTATGAATAAGTATCGACTGCTCTGTGTGAATCGTTGATCACGTAGCGGACGGGTCACCCTGTTGGTCCACTTCGGCAGACGTACCGAATTGGGTCAATCATTACCTTCCGGGCTTTCCGCCCCTTAAATGGGCAAGTGCTCTCATATTCAGGCCGCAGGGCGGTCCTGCGCGCGGCCGGTCTCGGGGTGACCGGTGCCGCCACGGCGGGCCTCACCGCCGCCTGCGGATCGGGCCGCCCCGCCTCCGCCACCGCGCCCACCACCCCGCCGCCGGGCCCGGCCAGGCCACTCCGCCCCGCCCAGGCGGCCCCGGCCGTCCCGCGCCGGTTCGCCGGGCAGCCCGTCGAGATCGGCCACGGTCCGCGCGACCGGCCCGCGGTCGCCCTCACCTTCCACGGCAACGGTGAACCCGCCATCGCCCGGGCGGTGCTGGCGGAGGCGGAGAGAGCGGGTGCGCGGGTCACCGTGCTGGCGATCGGCAGCTGGCTCGACGCCCACCCGGACATGGCCCGCCGGATCCTCGACGGCGGCCACGAGCTCGGCAACCACACCCAGCGCCACCTCGCGATCAACACCATGCCCGAGGCGGAGGCGTACGCCGAGATCACCGGCTGCGCCCAGCGGCTCAAGCGGCTGACCGGCTCCATCGGTACCTGGTTCCGGCCCTCCCAGACCCAGTACGCCGCCCCGCTCGTCCAGAAGCTGGCCCAGCGGGCCGGCTATCCCCACGTCCTGTCGTACGACGTGGACTCCCTCGACTTCACCTCGCCCGGCGCCGCGGCCGTCATCCGCACCGTCACCGGGACGATCCTCGCCGGATCGGTGGTGAGCCTGCACTTCGGCTACGCGGACACGGTCGACGCGATGCCGCCCCTCCTCGAAGAACTCGCGCGCCGCAAGCTGCGCGCGGTGACCACCACGGAGCTGCTGACGCCATGAAGACCACCCGCCTTCCCCGGAAGGCCTCCGTGCTGCTGGCCGGTCTGGTCCTCGCCGCCCTGGCCGGCTGCGGATCTGCCGACAAGGGACCCGCCGAGGCGCTCGGCACCAAGGGCCCGGCCAAACCCGTCAAGGCCGTCCCGCCGGGCCTGCCCGGCATGCCCCCGCTGCTCGATCCCAACGACGTGTACGCGGCGGACCGCCCGAACAAGCTCTCCCCGGTGGTCAAGGACTTCCCGTCCCGCATCTACGTGCCGAACACCACCTCCAACACGGTGTCCGTCATCGACCCGGAGACGTACAAGGTCATCGACACCATCCCGGTCGGTGTCCAGCCCCAGCACGTGGTGCCCTCCTGGGACATGAAGACCCTGTGGGTCAACAACAACCGCGGTCACACGCTCACCCCGATCAACCCGGCCACCGGCGAGGCCGGAGAGCCCGTCGAGGTGCACGACCCGTACAACCTGTACTTCACGCCGGACGGCAAGTACGCGATCGTCATGGCCTCGATGGACAAAGAGCTGGTCTTCCGCGATCCGCACACGATGGACCGGGTGAAGACCGTCCCGGTGAGCTGCTTCGGCGTCAACCACGCGGACTTCTCCGCCGACGGCCGCTACTTCATCGTGAGTTGCGAGTTCTCCGGTGAACTCCTCAAGGTCGACACCGAGAAGATGGAGGTCATCGGGCAGCAGAAACTGCCCTTCGAGGGCGCGATGCCGCAGGACGTCAAGGTCTCGCCGGACGGAAAGACCTTCTACGTCGCGGACATGATGGCGGACGGCATGTGGGTGCTCAGCGGCGACAAGTTCGAGATCCCGAAGCTGCTGCCCACCGGAAAGGGCTGCCACGGGCTGTACGTCAGCCGTGACTCCAAGGAGATGTACATCTCCAACCGGGGCGAGGGCACCGTGTCCGTCTTCGACTTCCCGCAGAACAAGCTCACCAAGAAGTGGGAGCTGCCCGACGGCGGCAGTCCCGACATGGGCGGCGTCTCCGCCGACGGCAAGGTCCTCTGGCTGTCGGGTCGCTACAACTCCGAGGTCTACGCGATCGACACCGTCACCGGCAAGCAGCTCGCCCGGATCCCGGTGGGCGGCGGACCGCACGGGCTCGCCGTGTACCCGCAGCCCGGCCGCTACTCGCTGGGACACACCGGCATCTTCCGGTAGGCCGTGCGGGCAAGGCGGTGCCCCGGGAGCTCGCACAGCTCCCGGGACACCGCCGGTCTTTCGGCCGCGTACGGACTACCAGGCCACCGGGAGCCGCTCCGGCAGCCGCTTGATGAAGCCCGTACGCCAGACCAGGTTCTCCGCGGGCACCGCGAGCCGCAGCCCGGACAGCCGCTCGACCAGCACCTCCAGCGCGATCTCGGCGTGCGCCCGGCCCAGCGCGGAGGCCGGGCAGAAGTGCCGGCCGGCGCCGAAGGCGAGGTTGGCGTTGGAGCTCTCGCGCTCCAGGTCCAGCTCGTCCGGGTTCTCGAAGGCCTCCGGGTCGAAGTTGGCCCCCTCCAGCAGGACGAGGACGAGCTCACCCTCCTTCACCAGGACGTCGCCGACCTGGATGTCCGCCAGGGCGATGCGCGGCAGGCCGTCGCCCACCGACAGGTTCCAGCGCAGCAGCTCGTCGACCGCCTTGCCCATGCGCTCCGGGTGCTCGCGCAGGTACCCGACGAGCTCCGGCTTCTGGAGCAGCGCCAGGACCGCGAGGACCAGGAACGCGGAGGTGGAGACCGCGCCCGCGCCGAAGAGCGAGACGGCGACCGTCGCGAACATGTCGTCGGTCAGGTGCGCCGACTCCGGGTCCGCCTCCTTCAGCGAGGCGAACCTGCCGAGGAGCCCCGTACGCTCCTCGGCGGGCAGCGCGAGCTGGACGTTCAGCTGCTCGGCGAAGTAGCCCACGTCCTTGTACCAGTTGAGGGCCGAGTCGGCGAACGGCTCGCGCGCGGTCATGAACGCGACGTCCAGTCCCGACATCAGCCGCCGCCAGTCCTCGAAGGGGACCCCGAGGACGGCGCAGTGCAGTGCCGCCGAGAAGGGGTCGGCGAACCCCGCCCGGAGGTCGGCCGGACCACCCTCGGCGACCAGCTGGTCGATCAGCTCGCCCGCCTTGGCGCGCAGCCAGTCCTGGAGCCCCTTCTGGCGCGGGTTGAGCGCCTTCATGACGGCGTTGCGCAGGCCCGCGCTGTTGATGTTGCCCATGTTGTTGACGACCTCGGGCGGGATCGTCAGCGCGTACTGGCGCGGGACTCCGGCGTTCGCCGTGTCCTTGAGGCTGAACCGCTCGTCCTCCAGCACCTGCTTGGCGAGCGCATAGCTGCTCACCAGCCAGGCCGGGTCCCCGGTGAGGGTGCGTACCTTCGCCACCGGGGCCTTCTCGCGGAGCCACGTGCACTCCTCGGGGAGCACGTCACCGCGCCGCGAGAGCGGGAAGTCGAGGAGCGGCTGCTCCTGGGTCTGCGGGCCCTCAAGCTGCTCGACGCTCATCGACGTTCCTTTCGGTCGGTACGTGGTTCGTGTCCGCCTCGGGCCGGACGACGGCGTACGCCTGGTTGCGGGTGGCGCGCAGGCCCCCGCCGCGCGCGAAGAGGACATCCGTCAGCGGCATCTTGACGTGGTACGCCGCCACCGAGGACGGCACGTCGAGAATGCTCGGGGTGTCCACGAAGAACGGCAGCTCGGCCGCCATGTAATCGAAACAGACCTGCAACTGCTCGGCTGTGATGGATTCACCTTCCGGCAACTTGGAGCCGACAAAATGCAAGGCCATCTTCTCGCAGCCCTTGCGGAATTCGTCGTCGGTCTCCAGGAAATGCAGCACGCGCCGGTGCAGTAGTTGGTAGACCGGGTTCTCCTGGAACTCCGAAAGCGCCCGCACGCGGATTTCTGCCTGAGGTGGTCCTGATTCCTCCACGCCCTTCAGGATTCGCCGCCGCACCGCCTTTATCTCCTTCGTGGCGCGCTTCTCCGCATGCTCCTGGGTGTAGCCGAAGGCGGCGAACATCCGGTCCACGTGGAGGTCTGCGTAAACGAAGTCGACCTGCGCGAAGCGGGTCGTGGCCCACCGGGCGAGACGGGTGATGCGCTCGGAGCTGAAGTAGCTGTTTCCGGGACTCACCCCGATGAGCACATGGTCGCCGTCTTCCCAGATATGGCGGCAGGTAGGTGTGAAGGGCAGAACTTCGAATGATGCGTCAGCTGTGATCGTCACCTGTGTGATCGCCCTTGTTGCCGCATGTCCCTGGGAGCCCTGTGCTCCTGGTGTGGCGGCAATGTCGGTACGTTATGCCGTGGTGCCGGAGCGTGACAAGTCCGGGCCGGATTTATTGGCCGGAATTGTTGCTTCCGCTTTACGGGTGAGTAATTGAATATCTATCTGCCGCCCGAACGGGACCCGGAGCGGAGGCCGGCGCCGCGGGCCGCTACCCTGAGCCGGTCAACAAGCACCGAGAAAGGGTGGACCCAGTGGCGGACATCGAGAGCGCACGGGCGACGTTCAACAAGTTCGACGTGAACGGTGACGGCTTCGTCACGGCCGACGAGTACAGCGCGGCCATGAAGGCGATGGGCGACGCGTACGTCACCGGCGCGGTCGCGGACGCCGTGCTCGCCGCCAAGGACGCCAACGGCGACGGCCTGCTGAGCTTCGACGAGTTCTGGGCCGCCCTGAACAAGTAGGTCTGCGCGAAGCGGGTTCCCGCGCAGCAGGCCTCAGCGCCGCCCCCGCCCGCTCGCCGGGCGGGGGCGCGGTCATGCCGTGCCGCCGCCCGGGGGCGTCATGTCCTCCACCTCGGTGAGGGCCTCCTGGAGCCAGTGCAGCCAGAACGTCTCCAGGGCGATCCCGCCGTGCAGGACGAGCCGGCGCAGCCGGTCCTCCACGGCGTCCCGCTCCGGCGGGAAGTCCTTCTCCTCGATGGCCTGGTACTGGGCCAGCTGCCGCTGGTGCAGCTCCAGGTGGCGCCGCAGCTCCGGACCGAGCCCCTGCGGCCCGACCACCCCCGCCGCGCGGATGCGCAGCAGCAGGGGGTCGCGCATCGGCTTCGGGTCCTGGCTCTCGCCGACCCACCGCGCGAGCTCCGCGCCGCCCGCGGGCAGGACCTCGTACTCCTTCTTCTGCCCCCGCACGGGAACCTCGCTCGGCAGCTCCCGGATCAGTCCGGACTCCTCCAGCCTGCCGAGCTCGCGGTAGATCTGCTGGTGCGTCGCCGACCAGAAGAACCCGATCGACTTGTCGAACCGCCGGGTCAGCTCCAGCCCGGACGAGGGCTTCTCGAGCAGGGCGGTGAGGATGGCGTGCGGCAGCGACATGACGCCATCCTAGGTTTGCGGCCGCTCCGGCCGGTCTGCGGACGGCAAGGCGGACAGCGCATCAGGGGTCCGGGGACCCGGGACGCCCCCGGGCAGCAGGCCATGGGCGCGCAGGAAGGCCGTCACCGCCGGCGACCAGGCCTGGCGCAGGCCCGCCTCGGCGAGCAGGGCCGGATCCGAGAGCAGCGTCTGGGCCGCGCCCACCCGGATGCCCGACGGGGTCAGGACCGCGGCGTCGTCGGCCCACCGTACGGCCAGGTCCACGTCGTGGGTGGCCATCACCACCGTGGTTCCCGAGGCGCGCAGCCCCGCCAGGACGTCCAGCAGCCGCTCCTGGCCGTCCGGGTCGAGCCCGGCGGTCGGCTCGTCCAGGATCAGCACCCGCGGAGCCATCGCCACCGCGCCCGCGATCGCCGCGCGCTTGCGCTGCCCGTACGAGAGGAGGTGGGTCGGCCGGTCCCGCAGCCCCCTGATGTCCAGCGCGGCGAGCGCGGAGTCGACCCGCTCGCGGACCTCCCTCACCGGCAGGCCCAGGTTCATCGGGCCGAAGGAGACGTCCTGTTCCACCGACGCCGCGAACAGCTGGTCGTCCGGGTCCTGCACGACCAGCTGGACCGCCGTCCGCAGCCGGGTCAGGCCGGCGCGGTCGTACGAGACCGCCGCGCCGTCCAGGCACAGCTCGCCCGACCCCGGCCGTAGGCCGCCGCTCAGCAGCCGCATCAGCGTGGTCTTGCCGCTGCCGTTGCGGCCCAGCAGGACCAGCGCCCGGCCCTCGGCGATCCCGAAGTCGACTCCGCGGAGCACGGCGGGCCCGTCCTCGTACGCGTAGCCCGCGCCCACCAGTTCCACCAACGGCCTCACAGGTACAACTCCTTCAGTACGAGGGTCACGGCGGTCAGGCCGGTCAGCAGTGCGGCGCAGGCGGTCAGGAACCGCCAGGACAGCGTCGCCTCGGGGACGAGCACGCGCAGCGCGCCGTCGTAGCCGCGCCCGGCCAGGCCCGACTGGAGCCGCGCCGCACGGTCGAAGGCCCGTACGAACGAGGTCGCGGCGAGACCGCCCACCGAACGCCATGCCGCCGCCCGGCCGGTGGTGCCGAGCCGGGCCGCCTGGGCCTGCCGGATCCGGGAGAGGGAGTCCAGCAGCAGGAACCCGATCCGGTACATGACCAGGGCCACGTCCACCACCGGAGCCGGCACCCCCGCCCGGACCAGCCGCGGCAGCACGTCCGAGACCGGGGTGGTGAACGCGAACAGCAGCACACCGAGCGAGGCCGCCGAGGTGCGCAGCAGCAGCTCCGCGGCGTGCCGGGGGCCGTCCGGGGCCAGCGAGACGAACCCGCCGGGCCCGCCGACGGCGAACAGCAGCGGCAGCGCCCCCGTGACGCAGAAGCCGAGCGGGATCCGGAAGGCCCGCCACAGCTGCCGCCCGGCCACCCCGGCGGGGCCGAGGAGCACGGCGAGGGTGGCCGCGGCGACCAGCGGACCGCCGGGCCACGGCGGCAGGCACACCGCGGTGACCGTCAGCCCGATCCCCAGCAGGGCCTTCTCCAGCGGGTGGCGATGGCGCCAGCGGCTGCTGTGCGCCGCCGCGTCGATCGGCAGCACCGGCTACGACTCCGTGGCGGACGCGGACGCGGACGCGGCGGCCGCTGCCGCCGCACCCTGGCGGCGCCCCTTGCGGACGCCGAAGTAGTACGCGAGCACGCCCGCCCCCAGCGCCGCCTGGAGGGCGAACAGCGCCGACTCGATCTCCGCGGACGGGGGTTCGTACAGCGGCGAGAACCAGGGCTCGTAGTCCGGCTTCAGCTCGGTGATCGCCGCCTCCGCCTGCCCGTCGGCGCCGCTGAACGGTTCCTCCTTGCCCTCGCCCAGGCCCAGCGCGAGCGGGAGCACGGCCAGCGCCGCCACCAGGAGCAGCAGCAGGGTGTTGATCTTCGCGTTCCTGGTCATCAGGCCGACGCCTCCTGCTTCGTCCCGGATCCGGTGAGCTTCGCGACGCCGAGCCGGACCAGGTCCGACTTGCTGGACTGCATCAGCAGCCGCATCACGAGTACCGTCAGCAGCCCCTCGCTGACCGCGAGCGGGATCTGGGTGAGCGCGAAGATGCCGGCGAACTTCTCCAGCGCGCCCAGGAATCCGGTGCCCTCGTCGGGGAAGGCCAGCGCCAGCTGGACGGAGGTCACGCAGTAGGTGACCAGGTCGGCGAAGAAGGCGCCGAAGAACACGGTCACCATCAGCGGCAGGCCCGCCTTCCGCAGCAGCCGGTAGACGCCGTAGCCCGCCCAGGGTCCGGCGATCGCCATGGAGAACACGTTGGCGCCGAGGGTGGTGAGCCCGCCGTGCGCCAGCAGCAGCGCCTGGAAGAGCAGGGTGATCGTGCCGAGCACCGCCATGATCGGCGGCCGGAAGAGGATGGCCCCGAGTCCGGTACCGGTCGGGTGGGAGCAACTGCCCGTCACGGAAGGGATCTTCAGGGCGGACAGGACGAACGTGAACGCTCCGGATGCTCCGAGCAGCAGCGTGCTCTCCGGATTGGCCTTCACCTCGCGGGTGAGGGCGCGTACTCCGTGTACGACAAAGGGAGCGGACGCGGCGCCCCAGGCGACCGCGTGCAACGGGGGCAGAAACCCCTCGGCTATATGCATGAGTGGGGAAGACCTCTCCAGCACCTCGTGGATGGACAGCGCGCCCCGGCCGGTCTCCTGGCTCACGGGTACTGATGCCCGGACTCCGCCTTCCCGGGGCCGTGCGGTTTCCCGCGCGGGCCCAGTGGCTTCCGTAGGAGTGGAGCCGGACTTCCCGATCACAGTGGCGAGGGCCGCACCGGTTTCGCACCGGTTTCCCGAACACCAAGGCCCATTGACCCTAGTCGGCCGCGCGGAGAGGTGACAAACCGCTCCGAACACCACCAGGCGGTGCCCGGAGTACGGCAGGTGGCCCAGCCCGCCGGGCGCACGGGGGAGCGGCCTGGTGAAGTGGAGGGCGCAGTGCGGTACACGTTCCCCCACCAGGGCGGTACGCGAGCCCTGCTCGCTCCTGCCGCGTGAAGGAGACAGAACGATGGCGGAGGCGGGAGAGACGTACGGGGACCTGCGGGCCCTGGTGATCAACTGCACGCTCAAGCGGTCGCCGGAACGCAGCCACACGGAGGGTCTGATCGACCTCAGCCGCGGCATCATGGAACGCCAGGGCGTCCAGGTCGAGGTCGTGCGGGCGGTGGACCTCGACATCGCCACGGGTGTGTGGCCGGACATGACCGAGCACGGCTGGGAGACGGACGAGTGGCCGGTCGTCTACAGCAAGGTGATGGGCGCCGACATGCTGACGCTGGCCGGGCCGGTGTGGCTGGGTGACAACTCCTCGGTCATGAAGCAGGTCGTCGAACGTCTCTACGCGTGTTCTTCGATCCTGAACGAGGCCGGCCAGTACGCCTACTACGGCCGCGTGGGCGGGTGTCTGATCACGGGCAACGAGGACGGTGCGAAGCACTGCGCGATGAACGTGCTGTACAGCCTGCAGCACCTCGGGTACGTGATCCCGCCGCAGGCGGACGCGGGCTGGGTGGGGGAGGCCGGCCCCGGTCCCTCGTACCTCGACCCCGGTTCGGGCGGTCCCCAGAACGACTTCACCAACCGCAACACCACCTTCATGACCTGGAACATGCTCCACATGGCGAGGATGCTGAAGGACGCCGGCGGCATCCCCGCCCACGGCAATCAGCGCTCGGAGTGGGACGCGGGGTGCCGCTTCGACTTCGAGAACCCCGAGCACAGGTGAGGGACGGTCCGGCAGGCACCCGGGCACGTACCTCCGGGATCCACGGAGGGGAGGGCGGCTCAGATCGACCGCGAGCGATTCATGAGAACGCTGACGTTCTGGCTGCGTCCGGCATTCGCGCTTCGCGTGGTGAACCGATTCCAGAGAATCGCGGGGTTCGATCGCTCGATGGCGCTGGCTTCCAGCATGCTGACCACGATGGTCTCCCTCGCGATCCTCTGCGGTGCCGTTCTGGCCGGCATCGGTGACAAGGACGTCGCCGACCGGATCATCGAACGGTACGGCCTCACGGGGGCCGGAGCCGATGCGGTGCGGCAGATCTTCTCCTCGGCCGCCGACACGAGCGTCGGCGTCCTCGGGGCCCTGTTCCTGCTGATCTCCACGCTGAGCTTCGCGCGGGCGGTGCAGCGGTTGTTCGAGCAGACGTGGCAGCTGAGGCCCCTGAGCGTGCGCAACACAGTGAACGACGCGAAGTGGGCCCTCGTCTTCGTGCTCTACGTGCCGCTGAGCGGCTGGCTCGTCGCCGTCACCGGCCGCGGACACCTCACGCTGGCGGTGAGCCTGCTCGAAGCGTTGCTGACCGGGCTCTTCCTCATCTGGGGCGGCTGGATCCTCTCGGCGAAAAGGATCGCCTGGCGTGATCTCCTGCCGTTCGGAGTCGTCGCGTCCGTCTCGACGGCGATCTATTTCGTGGCCGCGGAGCTCTATCTGCCGCGCCTGTTCAACTCCTACGCCGACCGCTACGGCGCGGTGGGCGTGGTCTTCGCGATGCTCTCGTCGTTCTTCGCCATCGTGCTGGTCGTGGTGGGGTCGGCGGCGCTCGGCCGGGAGGTGCACGACGAACTCCGCCGGATCCGCCGGGGCGAGCGGCCGCCCGATGACGAGATCCGCCGCGAATGGGACAACGTGGTCGGCCAGATGAGAGAGCGGTGGCACACCACTCGGGGGAAGATCACCCGCTTCCGGCCGGCCAGGAAGCCGAAACGGCCCTGAGCCTTCCCGTTCAGACGTCGGGGGTGGCGACGATGTGGCCGGCGGAGACGGCAGCGGTGAGTGCGGCGTGATCGGAGACGGTCTGGTCGGCGTAGGTGAGTGCGAAGTCGGCGACGGCCCGGTCGAAGGTGTCGCCCTTGCCGAGGTAGCCGGCGATGGCGATGCGGTCGCCGGAGCGGGCGTGGGCGCGGGCCAGGGCGACCCCGCACAGTCCGGCGTAGTCGCGGAGCGCGGACGGGCTCATGGTCTCGACCACCGCCGATCCCTTCATGTCGCGCAGCTGGCGGCAGTAGAAGTGGCGCCCTTCCGGTCCGGTCGTCCAGCCGAGGAAGATGTCGCCGGTGGCCTGCATCAGCCGCTGCCCCGCGACCACCCGGTGGCCGTGATGATCATGACTGTCGGCCGGCAGGTGTGCCTCCAGTACCGACGGCACGGCCTCCTTGAACTGGAGGAAGAGCGGGTCCTGCTCGTCGCGGCCGGTCAGCAGGGCGATGTAGCAGCGCGTGCCCACGCTTCCCACGCCGACGACCTTCCGGGCCGCATCGACGAACCGGTAGCGGTCCAGGAGGAGGCGGCGCTCCTCGGGGAGGGTGCTGCGGTACTTCCTGAAGATCTTGTCGACGGCCTGTGTAGCGCGTCGGCCGGCGGCCTCCAGCAGAGGGGGGTCGTCGATGATGTGCCGACGTCCGTCCCGGATCTCGGTGAGCTTGTCGAGCGCCTGCAGGCTGGTGCGTCTGCGGGCGCGCTCCAGGTTCGCCTCGGCCCGTCCCCGGAGCTTTCGCTCGCGGATCAGGGGGAGTACCTCGTAGGGGTCGATCCGCTGGTACCAGACGGCGAGTTCGCCCTGCTCGGCCAGCTGCAGCATGGTGCGCCGGTACGCCTCGGCCGCGGTGAGAGCGGCTCGCCGCGCGCGTCCGTCACCTTGCCCCCGGTCGCGGGCGGCCACGGCGACACTGGCGGCGAGCCGTTTGACGTCCCATTCGAACGGGCCGGCCAAGGTCTCGTCGAAGTCGTTGAGGTCGAACAGCAAGGCCCGTTCGGGTGAGGCGAAGACGCCGAAGTTCATCAGGTGCGCGTCACCGCAGAGCTGGACGGTCAGACCGGTGTTCGGTACGGCGGCCAGGTCCGCGGCCATGACGGCGGCCGCGCCGCGCAGGAAGGTGAACGGGGAGACCGCCATCCGTCCGTAGCGGATCGGCAGCAGCTCGACCACCCGGTCGGCGGCCTGCCGCTGCAGCACCCGCAGGGGATCGGGCCGGTCCGCGGCAGGGGCCCACCGGCCGTGCGAGGCCCGGCTGACCTGCTTGCGGACCGCGCGCCCGATCCCGGCCCGATCGGCTGGACTGGTCATGGTCTGCTCCTTGTCGCTCCGCACCCTGACCGAACGGCGGGGACGGCGGATAGCGGGCGAGGCCTATTCCTCTTCCTTCGTCGCGGCTGCTTGCAGGGTCGGCCACTTCAGTTCGATCTCCAGCTCGATCTCCCCGTCGCCGACCTCGACCTCGATTTCGGTGCGCAGTTCGTCGGGGATCCGCAGGGTCAGCGTTCCGGGCCCGAGGTCCAGTTCCGCCTTGCCGCCGCGCCTGAGGGCGTCCGCGAGAGCGGAGAGCTGGTCGGCGGCCTCAAGGCGGGTCAGCGAACGCTTCTGCTCGAATTCGAGGTCCTTCACGGCTGACTCCAACCTGGCGGGAACGGCAGACACGGCCAATTGTGACGTCATGTGCCAGAACGGGCATCTTCATGCCCGCGCCGCCGGGCGGGCGAAGGCCAGTGCGACGACTTCGCGCCAGTCGGGGGGCGGAGGGGGCGTGCGGGACCCGGGCCGGTCCTTGGGTACCAGGACTCGCAGGGCGCCCGGACGGACGGTGCAGGTGACGGGGGTGGGCAGGGACAGGGCCTCCCCGTCCACGGCGACCGCGATGCGGTCGCCGTCCGAGGTGACGACGATCCTGCGGGAGGTCAGTACGTGCAGACCTGCCGCACGGGCGCCTCTGACGGCGATGTCCGCCGCCTGGGCCGCATTGCCCACCCGAATCCCGATGACACCCAGCGACCCCCGGTCCAGCCGGGGCCTGCGGCCGGCCGCGGACATGGGATCGGGGGTGGAGTACGGGTTGTTGCTGACCAGGAGGGCCTGCTGGGACTCCAGCTTAGTGTCGTCCGTCTGGGCGTCGAGCGGGCGGCCGGAGTATCCGAGCAGGAGGTCCGGCAGCGCGTCCAGGATCGAGCCCGCCTTGGCGTCGCGGTATTCCGGGCGTTGCACGACCTGTGCGTAGACGCCGAACGAGGCCGTGTTGACGAAGGCGCGGCCGCCCACGACGCCCAGGTCGATCCGGAGTTCCTCCCCGTCGGTCAGCGCGGCCAGGCAGCGGGACGGGTCCTCCCGGTCCAGGCCGAGGTCCATGGCGAAGTGGTTCCTGGTGCCCGCGGAGATCGCCAGGAACGGCAGGCCGTGCTCGGCGGCCACCTCGGCCACCCGGGCCTGGGTGCCGTCGCCGCCCGCCACCCCCAGCAGGTCCGCGCCCTCGGAGACCGCCCGGCGGGCGATCGCCGCCAGGTCCGTCTCGCCCTCGCCGCCCAGCAGCACGACCCGGGCGCCCAGCGCCTCGGCCTTCTCGACCAGACCGAAGCGGCCGACCTTGCCGCCGCCGGACTTCGGGTTCATGATCAGCACCGGATGCCGGGGGAGGGCGCACGGGACCGCACGCATGCCTTCGGGTTGCCGCGCGCGCAGCAGCGCCCACCGTGAGCACGCCACGGCGGCCGCCCACAGTGCGATCGCGGCCAGCAGGGTGGGCCACAGGCCCTCCCGGGTGTACAGCACCAGGACGGCCACGGGCGCGGCCACCGCGACCAGCGTCCCGGCCGCCCGCACCGCCCCGCGATGGGACAGCGCCCACCAGGTACCCATCGCCGTGAGTGCCGAACAGGCCACCCCGGCGGCGAGGATGACCAGACCGCCGAACCCGCTCGCCACCACCAGCGACACCGCCGCACCCAGCGCGCAGACCAAGGCCAGGCGCGCCGACGCGCGTGCGCGCGCCGGCGTGCCGGAACCGGGCGACAGGGACACCGTCCTCACCCGCCGCGGATGGTGCTCAGGATTGGGATTGGGATTCGGCTTCGGCCACGGCGATGGCGATCCCCAGAGCCTCCGTGATGTGGGTGGCCGCGGACATGACGCGGGCGGTGCCCACGATCGGCGCGATGGCCACCAGGACGTCCTGGAGCTTCTGTGCGTCCACGCCGGATTCCATGGCGGGGCCGGCGTGGGCGACGTAGGACATCGCGGGCGCGTCCATGGCGACGAGCGCGGCGATGCGGGTGAGGATGAGGGTGTCCGCGGACAGGCCGCACCGCTCGAGCGAGTCGAGCGTCATGGCGGCGAGGGTGTCGAGGACAGGAGTTTCGGACGCAGACGTCATGCGGTTCATCTCCTGACGGGATCGGGGGCTGACGCCGTCAGTGGAGGGGAACCGGGTTCTCCTGCGGCGTATCCCTGTCCATCGACCTTAGGAACATTTCGGACCGTACGCATCCCGGCGGCGGCGGCGCGGTGCGCGCCGCCGCCCGGGCAAGCCGCGGTTCAGCACTGGTTCTGGTGCGCGATGTCCACGACGAACCGCTCCGGCGAGTGCAGGGAGAAGGTGCGGTAGTAGGGGACCGTGTCGAAGGCGGCGCCGAAGGTCACGTACCCCTCGAAGTCGCCGGTCAGGGCGAGGCCCTTGAGCTTGCTGAGGTTGATCTTCTGGAGCCGGGGCCCCTGGTAGGTGCTGTGCCCCGCGTCGTCGTGGGCGGCGGCGGGGTTGAGGCGGATCTCCAGGAAGTGCTTCCCGGCCAGCGGTACGGGCTTGCCGGACCCGTCGTAGACCAGGTGCGGTACGGGGGTGACGCTCACCCCGGGGACGAACCCCTGCAGGTCGATGACGATCCGGTCGTACGTGGGGTGCCCGCCCCAGCGGGCATTGACGACGAGCGGCGTCTGGTTCTGGGTCCGGGTGGCGATGGCGGCCGAGGCCGGAACGGCGGACGAGAGCCCGGCGGCGAGCAGGGCGCCGGAGGCAAGGGCCACGATCCGGCGGAAGGGCGGGTGGATCATGACGTCCCCTCGATTCTCGGGAGGCGGGGACTTGTGACACAGCCTAGGACGCCGTAGCGGACCCGGCAGTTCCACTTCCCCTTCCCTGATTCCGCAGGTAAGCAACTCCCCTTGGTGGCAGGCTGGTTGCGTGGAATCCGACCCGCTCGACACAGGAGAGAACCGGATGCGTCGACGCCGCTTTCCGCGCCGTGGAACGGTCGCCGTGGCCCTGGTCCTGGCGGCCACCGCCTGCGGCGGCGACGCGGACCGAGAGGTCTCGCAGGAAGGCAAGGGAGGCTACCGCTGGGCGGCCACGGACGAGATCTGCAATGCGCTGCCGTACGGCGAGCTCGCCGACCCGCTGGGTTCGCGGGACGAGGCCGCGGACCGGATCAAGCGGTCCGGCG
Organism: Streptomyces sp. NPDC006463; assembly: GCF_042870715.1. NCBI lineage: Bacteria > Bacillati > Actinomycetota > Actinomycetes > Kitasatosporales > Streptomycetaceae > Streptomyces > Streptomyces sp. NPDC006463. The sequence goes on from NZ_JBIAHP010000021.1 coordinate 72,554, forward strand.
GGGGCGCCCCGGGCGTCGAGTGCGTCCAGCCGCTCGTCGAGTCCGGCCCGGCGAAGTACGGGGGCGTCAAGGTCGAGCTGGACCTCGCCTACACCGAGAGCGTCGACTTCGCGAAGGACGTCTTCGCCAGGAGCCGGGAGGACACGGCCAAGGCCATGCCGGACAGCGGCCTCACCGAGGCGAAGGGCGTCGGCAAGGAGGCCTACCGGTTCGCCTACAACAAGCCGACCGAGCTGCGCCAGGTCCGTGAGCTGCGCCTGCGCGACAGCAACCTGATGATCGACGTGACGGTCACGGCCGAAGCGCGCACCGAGCCCACCCCCGAGAGCCTGAAGGCGTACGACGCGTCGGTGGACGACTTCGCCAAGGGCGTCCTCAAGGCCCTGCGCCGCGGATAGCACCACGGAGGGCGCCGGACAGCGCGCAGGGCCCGGCGCGTGCGCCGGGCCCTGCGTGTCACCTGCCGTGGATCAGCACTCGATGACGTTGACCGCGAGGCCGCCGCGGGCGGTCTCCTTGTACTTCACCTTCATGTCCGCACCGGTCTCCTTCATGGTCTTGATGACCTTGTCGAGGGAGACCTTGTGGCTGCCGTCGCCGCGCATGGCCATCTTGGCCGCCGTGACGGCCTTGACCGCCGCCATGCCGTTGCGCTCGATGCAGGGGATCTGGACGAGGCCGCCGACCGGGTCGCAGGTCAGGCCCAGGTTGTGCTCCATGCCGATCTCGGCCGCGTTCTCGACCTGCTCCGGGGTGCCGCCCAGGACCTCGGCGAGGGCGCCGGCCGCCATCGAGCAGGCCGAGCCCACCTCGCCCTGGCAGCCGACCTCGGCGCCGGAGATCGAGGCGTTCTCCTTGAAGAGCATGCCGATCGCGCCCGCGGCGAGGAGGAAGCGGACCACGCCGTCCTCGTCCGCGCCCGGCACGAAGTTCATGTAGTAGTGCAGAACGGCGGGCAGGACCCCGGCCGCGCCGTTGGTGGGCGCGGTGACGACCCGGCCGCCCGCCGCGTTCTCCTCGTTGACCGCCATCGCGTAGATCGTCGTCCACTCGCTGCGGTGCATCATCGGGTCGCCCTCGGTGCGCAGCTGGCGCGCCGTGGAGGCGGCGCGGCGCTTGACGCGCAGGCCGCCCGGGAGGATGCCCTCGCGGGACATGCCGCGCGCGACGCAGGACTGCATGACGCGCCAGATCTCCAGCAGGCCCTCGCGGATCTCTTCCTCGGTGCGCCAGGCCTTCTCGTTCTCCAGCATGAGGGAGGAGATCGACAGGCCGGTCTCGTTCGCCAGGCGCAGCATCTCGTCGCCGGAGCGGAAGGGGTACTTCAGCACCGTGTCGTCGAGCTTGATCCGGTCCTCGCCGACCGCGTCCTCGTCCACGACGAAGCCGCCGCCGACCGAGTAGTAGGTCTTCTCCAGCAGCGGGGCGCCGTCGGCGTCGTACGCGAAGAGCGTCATGCCGTTCGCGTGGTACGGCAGGGAGCGCCGGCGGTGCAGGATCAGCTGGGTCGGCTCGTCGAAGGCGATCTCGTGCCCATCGCCTATCTCCGTGCCGAGGAGGCGCAGGCGTCCGCTCTTGCGGATGCGCTCGACCTCGTCGTCGGCCGTCTCGACGTTCACGGTGCGGGGGGAGTGGCCCTCCAGACCCAGCAGGACCGCCTTGGGAGTGCCGTGGCCGTGGCCGGTCGCGCCGAGGGAGCCGAACAGCTCGGCACGGACGGACGCGGTCTGGGCGAGGACACCGTCCTTCTTCAGTCGCGTCACGAACATGCGCGCGGCGCGCATCGGGCCGACCGTGTGGGAGGAGGACGGGCCGATGCCGATGGAGAAGAGGTCGAAGACGGAGATGGCCACTGGCGGACTCCCTTGTCTGCTCGTGGGGTGGGAGGGGGCGGGAGATGTGGATTGATCGGAATTTGTCCGACAGACGAGCTTAACGCGGCGAAATGAACGGCTCGTCTGCCGGAAAGGGACCGAGGGGGGTCAGGCGGGTGTCACTCACGCTCCCGCACACGCCGGCCTGTGCGGCCATGCGCCGCATCCGCCCCGTCCCCGGTCATGGGAAGGGCCCGGCCGCTGCACGAGCGAGGCCGGGCCCTCCCGGTGCCACTAGAGCGACGGGTACAGCGGGAACTTCGCGGCGAGCGCCGAGACGCGCGCCTTGAGGCCCTCGGCGTCGTACGTCGGCTTCAGCGCCTGCGCGATGATCTCGGCGACCTCGGTGAAGGCCTCGGCGTCGAAACCGCGGGTGGCCAGCGCCGGCGTACCGATCCGCAGACCCGAGGTGACCATCGGGGGCCGCGGGTCGTTCGGGATGGCGTTGCGGTTGACCGTGATGCCGACCTCGTGGAGGCGGTCCTCGGCCTGCTGGCCGTCCAGCTCGGAGTTGCGCAGGTCGACCAGGACCAGGTGCACGTCGGTGCCGCCGGTGAGGACGTCCACGCCCACGGCCTTGACGTCGTCCTGGACCAGGCGGGCGGCGAGGATCTTCGCGCCCTCCAGGGTGCGCTCCTGGCGCTCCTTGAACTCGGGCGAGGCGGCGACCTTGAAGGAGACCGCCTTGGCCGCGATCACGTGCTCCAGCGGGCCGCCCTGCTGACCCGGGAAGACCGCGGAGTTGATCTTCTTGGCCAGCTCCTGCGTCGACAGGATGACACCGCCGCGCGGACCGCCGAGGGTCTTGTGCGTGGTGGTGGTGACGACGTGGGCGTGCGGCACCGGGTTCGGGTGCAGACCCGCGGCGACCAGGCCCGCGAAGTGCGCCATGTCGACCATCAGGTACGCGCCGACCTCGTCCGCGATGCGGCGGAAGGCGGCGAAGTCCAGCTGGCGCGGGTAGGCGGACCAGCCCGCGACGATCAGCTGCGGCTTGGACTCCTTGGCGAGGCGCTCGACCTCGGCCATGTCGACCTCGCCGGTCTCGTCGACGTGGTACGGGACCACGTTGTAGAGCTTGCCGGAGAAGTTGATCTTCATGCCGTGGGTCAGGTGACCGCCGTGGGCCAGGTTCAGGCCCATGATCGTGTCGCCCGGCTTCAGCAGCGCGAACATCGCGGCGGCGTTCGCCTGCGCGCCCGAGTGGGGCTGCACGTTCGCGTGCTCGGCACCGAACAGCGCCTTGATGCGGTCGATCGCGATCTGCTCGACCACGTCGACGTGCTCACAGCCGCCGTAGTAGCGGCGGCCGGGGTAGCCCTCGGCGTACTTGTTGGTCAGGACCGAGCCCTGGGCCTCCATGACGGCGACCGGAGCGAAGTTCTCCGACGCGATCATCTCGAGGGTGGACTGCTGGCGCACGAGCTCGGCGTCGACGGCTGCGGCGACGTCGGGGTCGAGCTCGTGGAGAGGGGTGTTCAGTACGGACATCAGGATCCCCTGGGGTCAGTTACCGGCGGTGAGCTTGGTGTACTCCTCGGCGGAGAGCACGTCCTTGGGCTCCTCCGAGATGCGCACCTTGAACAGCCAGCCGCCCTCGAAGGGAGCGGAGTTCACCAGGGCCGGGTCGTCGACGACGTCCTGGTTGAACTCGACGATCTCGCCGGAGACGGGGGAGTACAGGTCGCTGACCGACTTCGTCGACTCCAGCTCGCCACAGGTCTCGCCCTCGGTGACGGTCTCGCCGACCTCGGGGAGCTGGGCGTAGACGACGTCACCGAGCGCGTTGGCCGCGAACTCGGTGATGCCGACCGTCGAAACGCCGTCAACGGCGTCCGACAGCCACTCGTGCTCCTTGGTGTAACGCAGCTGCTGGGGGGTGCTCATGACCTGATTCTCCTGGATGCGGGGGAGTGGATACGAACTGTGGTCTTGGGTACTGAGACGGCGCCGTACGGATGTCCGTACGACTGCCTGCGCGCCGGGTCGTGCGAAGTGTTACTTCTGCCGCTTGTAGAAGGGCAGGGCCACGACCTCGTACGGCTCATGCGTACCGCGAATGTCGACGCCGACGCCGGAGGTGCCGGGCGCGGCGTGCGCCGCGTCCACGTACGCCATCGCGATCGGCTTGCCGAGCGTCGGGGACGGGGCGCCGGAGGTGACCTCGCCGATGACCTGTCCGTCGGCCACGACCGGGAAACCGGCGCGCGGCACGCGGCGGCCCTCGGCGATCAGGCCGACCAGCTTGCGCGGCGGGTTCGTGGCGGCGCGCTCGGCGGCGGCCTCCAGTGCGGCGCGGCCGACGAAGTCCCCCTCCTTCTCGAACTTCACGACCCGGCCCAGCCCCGCGTCGAAGGGGGTGAGGGAGGTGGTCAGCTCGTGCCCGTACAGCGGCATGCCCGCCTCCAGGCGCAGGGTGTCGCGGCAGGACAGCCCGGCCGGGACCAGGCCGACGCCCTCGCCCGCCTTGGTCAGCGCCTGCCACAGCTCCACGGCGTGCTCGGGGGCGACGAACAGCTCGAAGCCGTCCTCGCCGGTGTAGCCCGTACGCGCGATCAGCGCCGGAACCCCGGCCACCGTGCCCGGCAGTCCTGCGTAGTACTTGAGCCCGTCCAGGTCGGCGTCGGTGAGGGACGCCAGGATGCCGGGGGACTCCGGGCCCTGCACCGCGATCAGCGCGTAGGCGTCGCGGTCGTCGCGGACCTCGGTGTCGAAGCCGGCGGCGCGCTCGGTCAGGGCGTCGAGGACGACCTGGGCGTTGGAGGCGTTGGCGACGACCATGTACTCGGTCTCGCCGAGGCGGTAGACGATCAGGTCGTCGACGATCCCGCCGTCCTCCTGGCAGATGTGCGTGTAGCGGGCGCGGCCGACGCCGACCGTGGAGATGTTGCCGACCAGCGCGTAGTCCAGGGCCTTGACGGCCTCCGGGCCGGTCAGGGTGATCTCGCCCATGTGGGACAGGTCGAAGAGACCGGCCTTGGTGCGTACGGCGTTGTGCTCGTCGCGCTCGCTCGCGTACCGCAGCGGCATGTCCCAGCCCGCGAAGTCGGTCATGGTCGCACCGAGGGAACGGTGCAGCGCATCGAGGGCGGTCAGACGGGGGGCAGTGCTCATGGGTGTGGCTCCCGAGTCCCAGGGCATGACATGACGAGGAGGGTCCTCCCCATCTGTCATCGGAACCTGAGAGGTTCGCCGAGAGTTCCTGGTTGCCCGGATCTTCGGCTTGCACCTTGGGTGGAGCTGTCGGACAGCTCGCTTTTCAGATCTGCCTCATCCACGCGGTACGGGGCCTGAGAGATTCAAGGGAGGTTCTTGCTCCTTCGGCGCCCGCGCACGGCCTTGCGGCGTGCCGGGACTCTCCCGCGCGGATTCAAGCGGCCGGTATGCAGTTGGTCCAGATGGCGCACATCATTGCACGCCACCGCCGTGATCGGGGGTGGGGCCCCGAAAGTTCGTGCGGCGCTGGGACGGCCGGACCGGAACCGGGGCCGCCGGATTACCGTCTCTTTACACTCAGTGGGCAAGGGTCCTGGTGACCCGATTCGGGGGAGGCGATCACTGTGCGGAGATTCGTAGGTGTGGCGGCCGCGGCGACCGTGGACGCGGTGCCCGCGCAGCCCGGTGCGCGCGTGCGGAGCGGGCCGGCCGGCCCCGTCCGGGACCTCCGCGGCCCGGGAGCGGGCGGCCCGCAGGCCCTCGCCTTCGCGGCGGGCGACATCGTCGTGGTGTCCGGCCTGCCCGGCGGCGGCAAGAGCACGCTGATCAAGCGCGCGGCGGCCGGGGGCGGGGCCATCGACTCCCAGGACACCCGGGAGCGCTGGGAGCGGCGGATGCCGCGGACGCTGCCGTACGCGGTCTACCGGCCGCTGGTGCGCGGCGCCCACTACTGGGGCCTGTGGCGGACCCTCCGCTCCGGGACCTCGATGATCGTCCACGACTGCGGCACGCAGAGCTGGGTACGGGGCCTGCTCGCGGCGGTCGCCCGCCGCCGGGGACGGGCGCTGCACCTGCTCCTGCTGGACAGCAGCCCCGCGGAGGCCCTGGCAGGGCAGGCGGCGCGGGGGCGCCGGGTGTCGGCGTACGCCTTCGCCCGCCACCGGGGCGCGGTTACCCGCCTGCTGCGCGCCGCGGAGGCCGGCCACCCGCCCGCGGGCTGCGCCTCGGCGACCCTCCTGGACCGCGCCTCCGCCTCCGCGGTGACGCGGATCGTGTTCCACCCGTAAGCGCCGGGTGCGGCGCCGTTGCGGGGGCCGTTTCCCGGACCCCCGCTCCTCGGACGCCGCAGGGGCTGAAGGATCCGGCCCCGGCAGCGGCGGCGCACCCCGGGCCGATAACCTCGGCCACGACGATCCGCGGAACCAACGGAGGCACACGCACATGCAGGGCAGCGGCTGGCCGGACAATGAGCTGGAGCAGGTGCTCGGGGCGGCGCTCGGGCAGCCGGACGCGGGCGGGCGGATCCTGGAGGTGCTCGGCCGCAGCCAGGTGTGGGTGCCCCTGCCCGGCGGCGGCGGGCGGGACTCGGCCGCCCTGGACCTGCCCACGATGGACATCGGCGGGGCCGCGTACGTCCCGGTCTACAGCTCCGAGGCCCAGTTCCTCGCCTGCGTCGGCCCGGGCATGGACTTCGCGGTGGCCCCCGCCGTCGAGTTCGCCCGCGGTCTGCCCCCGCAGCTCGGCATCGCCCTCAACCCCGAGGGGGCCGTCGGCGTCCCCCTGCCCCCGCCCGCCGTCGCCGAGCTGTGCCGCACCGGCCGGACCCCGCTCGACGGCCCGACCACCGGCGGCCGGGTGCGGCTCTACGAGCCCGACTGGCAGGAGGACCCGGTGGACTTTCTGGCCGCGGCCGCCGAGGAGTTCCGCGCCACCGGCGTGGTCGCCGCCGCACACCGATGCCTCGCCAGCGTCGAGGGCGGGGAGCCGGAACTGTTCATCGGTGTCCGACTGGTGGGATGGGAGGCCGGGATGCGAAACGCCCCGATGGAGGCCCTCGGCCGGGCCCTGACCCGCGTACCGGCGCCCTGGCCCGTGCAGTTGATCCTCCTCGACGCCGCCCAGGACCCGGTCACAGAGTGGATTCGTGAGCGCGTACGCCCCTTCTACCTCCCATAGGGCCGCTTAAGCTGTTGGTACGCGTGGACGACGGGCGGACGAAGAGGGGTACCGGGTGAGTGCGTCAGGCACGGCCGCGGCCGGGCAGGTCGAGCACATGCTCCGCCAGGTGACTCCCGGGCGGTATGAGAGTTATGAGTCGCTTCTGCACGCCCTCTCCGAGGGCCGGCTGTGGATGCTCCTCTGGCAGGGACAGCCGGGCTCCCCGGACGCCCAGTACGGCGGCATGGAGGTCGAGAGCCTCGGGTACGCGCCCTGCGTGACCTCCCCGCAGGAACTGGCCGCCAGCGGCTGGAACCGGGGCTACGAGGTGGTCACCGGGCGGGACATCGCCCGCGCGCTCTATCCGGACCGCTGGGGCCTGTGGCTCAACCCGCACGCCCAGGGCGGCGGCCTCGGCATCCCCTGGGCCGACCTGCGCCGGATCGCGACCGGCCTGGACCGGATGCCGGCCGGGCCGTTGCGGCTGTCCGAGCCCGCCATCGAGCTCCCGCAGTTCTACGGGCTGCTGACCCAGCACGCGCACCGCACCCCGGCCGTCCGGTCGCTGCGCCGCGCGTGGGTGCAGCCCGCGCTCGGGTCCCCGTACCTCGCGGTCGGGCTCGACCTGTACGACGCCTCCGCGCCCGCGCTGGAATCCGTACGGGAGATGATGCGCCAGTCGGTCGGCGTGGTCCCCGAGGGCGTCCCGGTGTGCACGGTCGCGCTGGCGGACGAGCACGACCCCGTCGCGATGTGGCTGCGCGCGCAGACCCGCCCCTTCTACGACCGCGAGGGCCAGGCGCCGCCCTACTGATCGGCGCCGGACGAGCGCTCCCGCCCCGATCCCCAGACATCCGCATATCGCGACATCTGTGTCGAAGGCCGCACCGGACCCCATCGGTGCGGCCTTCGGCGTATCCGCCGACTCCACCCAAGAACCGTGCCTGAAATGGCAGTTGGGCCGGATGTCCGTTCCGCGTCGAAGGGGAGGTGTTTCACCGCTCAACAGGGCGCGCGGTTCGGATAACGGAAGGTGTAGACGCAGATCACGGTTGCGCATCACATCACCGGCAGGTCTGGCGGGCGCTCAAGCGCCCGATGAAGACTCCCCACCCAAGAGCCCGGTCAGTCCTTCGACACCCGGCTCGGCACGCGCACTTCGCTTGTTGTTCGGCACAGCAATTCCCGCAGTTCCTGCACTTCACACGCGTCCTGTGTGTCCCACGCACTCCAAGCGCCACTCCGCACCAACGCCGCCACAGCGGCGGGCATGGGCCGGCCACCCGTCGGCCGAGAGGGGTCCCCACCACGATGACGGCACCACTGCATGACACGAGCGCGGAAACACCCGCACCTGTGTCCGTAGCCGACGTCCCAGCCAAGGCCATCGAAGGCCGCTCGCCCGGCCGCATCGCCTGGATGCGGCTCAAGCGCGACAAGGTCGCGCTGACCGGCGGCGTGGTCGTGATCCTCCTGATCCTGGTGGCGGTCTTCGCGCCGCAGATCGTGAGCCTGCTGGGCCACCCGCCCAACGAGTTCCACGAGGACCTGATCGACCCGGACCTGGGCACGCCGCTCGGTTCCTTCGGCGGCATGAGCTCCGACTTCCTGCTGGGCGTCGAACCCACCAACGGTCGCGACGTGTTCAGCCGGATCGTCTTCGGCGCCCGCATCTCGCTGGTCGTCGCCTTCCTGGCGGCCTTCGTGTCGGTCGCCATCGGCAGCCTGCTCGGCGCCCTCGCCGGGTTCCTCGGTGGCTGGGTCGACGGCCTCATCAGCCGCACGATGGACCTGCTGCTGGCCTTCCCGCAGCTGCTGTTCACCATCGCCCTGGTCTCCGTGGTCCCCAACTCCCTCTGGGGGTTCGAGGGTTCGGGCGTCCGCATGGGCGTACTGATCGTCGTCATCGGCTTCTTCGGATGGCCGTACATCGGCCGCATCGTCCGGGGCCAGACGATCTCCCTGCGGGAACGCGAGTACGTCGAGGCCGCGCGCAGCCTCGGGGCGGGCCGCGGCTACATCCTGATCAAGGAGCTGCTGCCCAACTTGGTCGCACCGATCCTCGTCTACGCGACGCTGATCATCCCGACCAACATCCTGACGGAAGCGGCCCTCAGCTTCCTCGGCGCCGGGGTCAAGCCGCCCACGGCCTCCTGGGGAAAGATGCTGTCCGACGCCGTCCCCATCTACCAGGACGACCCCATGTACATGGTGGTGCCCGGTATGACGATCTTTATCACCGTCCTGGCGTTCAACCTCTTCGGGGACGGGCTGCGTGACGCACTCGACCCCAAGGGCAACTGAACCGCTTCATCGATTCACCCACCATGGAGGTTGGACAACCGTGATCCGCAGAAAGCAGGCATTCGCGATCACCGCCGTGATCGCCGCCCTGTCGCTGACCGCCGCGTGCGGTGGCGACGACGGCAAGACCGAGGGGAAGGGCTCCGGTGCCGCCGCGTTCAACGCCGCCACCACCGGAGTCGTCAACCCGTCGGACGCCAAGGGCGGAGAGCTCAAGCTCTGGTCGCCGCAGGACGTCGACTACCTCGACCCGGCGCGCGCCTACTACGGCTTCGTCTGGGACATGCAGCGCCTGTACGTCCGCCAGCTGCTCGCGTACGACAGCAAGCCGGGCAAGGACGGCACCAAGCTGGTCCCGGACCTCGCCGAGGCCCTGCCGGTCCTGAGCAACGACGGCAAGACGTACACGCTCAAGCTCAAGGACGGCGTGAAGTTCGAGGACGGCACGCCGATCACCTCGAAGGACATCAAGTACGGCGTCGAGCGCAACTTCGCGCAGGACGTGCTGTCCGGCGGTCCGACCTACCTGATCGACCTGCTCGACCAGGGCCAGAAGTACCCGGGCCCGTACAAGGACACCGACCCCAACAAGATGGGTCTGAAGTCCGTCGAGACGCCGGACGACAAGACGATCGTCTTCAACCTGGCGAGCGCCAACTCCGACTTCAGCTACCTGCTGGCCATGCCGTCCTCCTCGCCGGTCCCGGCGGCCAAGGACACGGGCGCCACCTACACCAACAAGCCGGTCTCCACCGGCCCGTACAAGGTGGAGAGCTTCACCGCCGGCAAGGGCGCCACCTTCGTCCGCAACGAGAACTGGGACCCGAAGACCGACACGATCCGCAAGGGTCTGCCGGACAAGGTCTCCTTCACGGTGACCACCAACCCGGACGACATGGACCAGCGTCTGCTGTCGGGCGACATCGACCTCGCGGTCGACGGCACCGGCGTCCAGCAGGCCGCGAAGAACAAGATCCTCAAGGACGAGAAGCTCAAGGCGAACGCGGACAACCCGTTCACGGGCTACATCCGCTACTTCGTCTTCCCGCAGACCGTCGCGCCGTTCGAGAACATCGAGTGCCGCAAGGCCGTCATCTACGCGGCCGACCCGAAGTCCCTGCAGACCGCCCGCGGCGGCCCGACCAGCGGTGACCTCGGCGCCAACATGCTGCCGCCCGGCATCCCCGGCTCGGACAAGTCCTACGACCCCTTCGGTCTGACGAAGGGCGAGCCGCAGGAGGCCAAGGCCAAGGAGGCCCTCAAGGCCTGTGGCAAGCCGGACGGCTTCGAGACCACCATCGCCGTGCGCAACAACCGCGCTCCCGAGGTGAAGACCGCCGAGTCCCTCCAGGCGGCGCTCGCCAAGGTCGGCATCAAGGCGACGATCGACCAGTACGACGGCAAGCTCTCCTCCTCCACGATCGGTTCGCCCGAGAACGTGAAGAAGAAGAACTACGGCATCATCGTCATGGGCTGGGGCGCCGACTACAACTCCGGCGCGGGCTACCTGCAGCCGCTGGTCGACGGATCGTTCATCCAGCCGAACGGCAACAACAACTACTCGATGCTCGACGACCCCGAGATCAACGGCCTCTTCGACAAGGCCGCTTCCGCCGCCACGCCGGAAGCCGCCGCGCCGTTCTACACGGACATCAACAAGAAGGTCATGGAGAAGGCGCTCTACCTGCCGATCAACTTCGACAAGGCCTTCGTCTACCACAACCCGCGTCTGACCAACGTCTACTTCAACGACTCCATGGGCAAGATCGACCTTGCCACCGTGGGTATCGCCGCCAAGTAGTCCGGTCCGGTGCAGGAAATCAACCCAGCACGCAAGTAAGTAAGTGCCTTCACCGCACATGCGCTAGTCCGAAGGGCAGGTGAAGGCCGCAGGCGGTGGCCGCCGTCCCCACAAGGGGCGGCGGCCACCCGCCCCGGGCGGCCGACTGCAGTGCTCGTCTACCTCATACGGCGGCTGTTCAACGTCGCCGCCACGCTGCTGGTGGTCTCCGTGGTCACCTTCGGCATCTTCTTCGCGGTCCCGAAGCTGACCGGCAGCGATCCCGCGCTCATGTACGCCGGACGCGAGACCAATGAGACCGCCCTGGCGGGCATCCGCGTGAAGATGGGCTTCGACAAGCCCATCTCCGAGCAGTACCTCCTCTTCCTCAAGGGCATCTTCGCCGGCCGTGACTACGACGGCGGCTCCGACGTCACGCACTGTGCGGCGCCGTGCTTCGGGTACTCCTTCAAGACCGACGCGCCCGTCTGGGAGACGATGCTCGACCGCATGCCGGTCACGCTCTCGCTCGCCCTCGGGGCGGCCCTGATCTGGGTGATCGCCGGTGTGGCGACCGGTGTGATCTCGGCGCTCAAACGCCGGACCGCCATCGACCGCACCGTCATGGTCGGCGCCCTCGCCGGTGTCTCCCTGCCGATCTTCTTCACCGGCATGGTGGCCCCCGCGATCTTCGTCTACAGCCTCGGCTGGCTGGACGTGTCCAACTACAAACCCCTGACCGAGGATCCAGTCGCCTGGCTCAACAGCCTGATCCTGCCCTGGGTCACCCTGGCCTTCCTCTTCGCCGCCACCTACGCCCGCATCACCCGCGCCACGATGCTGGAGGTCCTCGGCGAGGACTACATCCGCACGGCCCGCGCCAAGGGGCTCAAGGAGGGCGTGGTCATCCGCAAGCACGCCCTGCGCTCCACGCTCACCCCGATCGTCACGATGTTCGGCCTCGACCTCGGCGGACTCCTCGGCGGTGCGGTGCTCACCGAGACGACCTTCAACTTCCAGGGTCTGGGAACGGCGGCCGTGGCCGCCATCGGCGCCGGCGACCTCCCGGTGATCATGGGAGTCACCCTGATCGCCGCGCTGTTCGTGGTGATGGCCAACCTGATCGTGGACCTGCTGTACGCCGTCATCGACCCGCGCGTGAGGCTGACGTGACCGAGAACCCCACCACCGGCACCGGCTCCGGCGAGTCCGCCGACCGCGAACCCGTCGTCGGCGGGCCCGTGTTCGTACCCGAGCAGGCCGGGCCGCCCAAGGACGGCGCCTTCCTCTCCGTGCGTGACCTCAAGGTGCACTTCCCGACCGACGACGGTCTGGTCAAGTCCGTCGACGGGCTCTCCTTCGACCTGGAGCGCGGCAAGACGCTCGGCATCGTCGGCGAGTCCGGCTCCGGCAAGTCGGTTACCTCGCTGGCGATCATGGGCCTGCACCGCACCGGCAACGCGCGCAGCCGCCCCCACATCTCGGGCGAGGTCGTGCTCGACGGCGAGGACCTCGTACGGGCCGACGCCGACCACGTGCGCAAGCTCCGCGGGCGCAAGATGGCCATGGTCTTCCAGGACCCGCTGTCCGCGATGCACCCGTACTACTCGGTCGGCAAGCAGATCATCGAGGCGTACCGGACCCACCAGGACGTCGACAAGAAGACGGCGCGCAAGCGGGCCGTCGAGATGCTCGACCGCGTCGGCATCCCGGAGCCGCACCGGCGCGTGGACGCGTACCCCCACGAGTTCTCCGGCGGTATGCGCCAGCGCGCGATGATCGCGATGGCCCTGGTCAACAACCCCGAGCTGCTCATCGCGGACGAGCCGACCACCGCCCTGGACGTCACCGTCCAGGCGCAGATCCTGGACCTGATCCGCGATCTGCAGAAGGAGTTCGGCTCCGCGGTCATCATGATCACGCACGACCTCGGCGTGGTCGCCGAGATGGCCGACGACATCCTCGTCATGTACGGCGGCCGGTGCGTCGAGCGGGGCACCGCCGAGAAGGTCTTCTACGAGCCGCGCCACCCGTACACCTGGGGCCTGCTGGGCTCGATGCCGCGCATCGACCGCGACCAGACCGAGCGCCTGATCCCGGTCAAGGGCTCGCCGCCCAGCCTCATCAACATCCCCAGCGGCTGCGCCTTCAACCCGCGCTGCCCGTACGCCGACATCCCCAAGGGCGGCATCACCCGCACCCAGCGGCCCGAGCTGACCCAGGACGACAGCCGGCACTGGTCCGCCTGCCACATGTCGCAGGAGGAGCGGACCCGGATCTGGACCGAAGAGATTGCGCCGAAGCTGTGACCGACATGAAGAAGACCGGCGCGGCGGAGGCCTCCGAGAAGGCCTCCGAGAAGGCGCCCGCGGAAACGCTGCTGAAGGTGACCGGCCTGGTCAAGCACTTCCCCATCAACAAGGGGCTGCTTCGCCGGCAGGTCGGGGCCGTCAAGGCCGTCGACGGGATCGACTTCGAGGTCCGTCGCGGCGAGACGCTGGGCGTGGTCGGCGAGTCCGGCTGCGGCAAGTCGACCATGGGCCGGCTGATCACGCGGCTGCTCGAACCGACCGGCGGAACGGTCGAGTTCGAGGGCAAGGACATCACGCACCTCGGGGTGGCGGGCATGCGGCCGCTGCGCCGTGACGTGCAGATGATCTTCCAGGACCCGTACGGCTCGCTGAATCCGCGGCACACGGTCGGCACGATCGTCGGCGCCCCCTTCAAGCTGCAGGGGGTCGACCCGGAGGGCGGCCTCAAGGCCGAGGTGCAGCGGCTGCTGTCGCTGGTCGGCCTGAACCCGGAGCACTACAACCGCTACCCGCACGAGTTCTCCGGCGGCCAGCGCCAGCGCATCGGCATCGCCCGGGCCCTGGCCCTGAAGCCGAAGCTGGTCGTCGCCGACGAGCCGGTCTCGGCGCTGGACGTGTCGATCCAGGCCCAGGTGGTGAACCTGCTGGACGACCTCCAGGAGGAGCTCGGCCTGACGTACGTGATCATCGCGCACGACCTGTCGGTCATCCGGCACGTCTCCGACCGCATCGCGGTGATGTACCTCGGCAAGATCGTGGAGCTGACGGACCGCAAGTCGCTCTACGAGAACCCGATGCACCCGTACACCAAGGCCCTGCTGTCGGCAGTGCCGGTGCCCGACCCGAGGCGGCGGGGCGCGGCGACCGGCCGCATCCTGCTCAAGGGCGACGTGCCGTCGCCGATCTCCCCACCGACCGGCTGCCGTTTCCACACGCGGTGCTGGAAGGCGACGCAGATCTGCACGACGCAGGAACCGCCGATGCTGGCGCTGAAGACCGGCCACCAGGTGGCCTGCCACCACCCGGAGAACGCCCCCGACCAGGCTCCGGGCGACCAGCCCCTGCCGGGCGCGGCGGACGCGGTGGTCACGGTCGCGGAGTAACGATCGCAGGTGTGGACGGGGCCGGATGCGCGCGCGGCGCGCATCCGGCCCCGTCGGCTTTCGCGGCGGTACCCGGCGGAACCCCGGATCCTGGAGCCGCACCGGCCAGGGGCCCGCAGCCCGGCAAAGCCGCCCGGCAAGCGACAATGGCCCGGTGTCCCACGATCTCTTCCCGCCCGGGATCCAGCATGCCCTGGACCTCGCAGGCATCTTCGTCTTCGCCACCGCGGGCGCCCTGCTCGCCGTCCGCAAGAACTTCGACGTCTTCGGCATCGCCGTGCTCGCGCTGGTCACCGCCCTCGGCGGTGGCCTCTTCCGTGACCTGGTCATCGGCGCCGTCCCGCCGGCCGCCTTCGGCGAGCTCAGCTTCTTCGTCACGCCGCTGATCGCCGCCGCGCTCGTCTTCTTCCTGCACCCCGAGGTCCAGCGGATCAACCGGGCCATCAACGTCTTCGACGCCGCCGGCCTCGCGCTGTTCTGCGTGACGGGCACCACCAAGGCGTACGAGTACGGCCTCGGCCTCACCGCGTCCGCCGCGCTCGGCCTGGCCACGGCCGTCGGCGGGGGCGTACTGCGCGACGTACTCGCCAACGAGGTGCCCTCGCTGCTGCGCGACCGCGAGATGTACGCCGTGCCCGCCACCGTCGGCGCCGCGATGGTCGCCGTCTTCATCGCCCTGGAGTCCCTCAACGCCGTCACCACGGGCCTGGCGATCGTCACCACATTCGTGCTGCGCCTCCTCGCCATGCGCTACCACTGGCGGGCTCCGCTGGCCTGGAACCGACGGTCGTCGGTGGCCGAAGAGCCGTAACAGTAGAAAGCTACCGCTTAGTAGCTTCACGGTGTACCGTCGTTTTCATGTCAAACGCAGCTGCCCAGGCAACCATCGGCGACAGCGAGTTCGACCGCGACACCACGATCACCGCGCGCGCGGGCGAGCCCGGGGTGTACGACGCGGAGCTCTCCGCCGGGTGGACGATCATCACCGCCGTCAACGGCGGCTACCTGCTGGCCCTGGTCGGCCGGGCCCTGTCCGCGGCCCTCCCGCACCCGGACCCCTTCACCGTCTCCGCGCACTACCTGACCTCCTCCGTGCCAGGCCCCGCCGTGATCCGCACGCAGGTCGTACGGGTGGGCCGCACCCTCTCGACCGGCCAGGCCTCGCTGTTCCAGTACGACGAGAGCGGCGCCGAGATCGAGCGCATCCGCGTCCTGGCCTCCTACGGCGACCTCTCGTCCCTGCCGGACGACGTACGGACGGTGGCCACGGCGCCCGTCATGCCGGCCTACGAGGACTGCCTCGGCGCCGAAGCCGGACCGGCCCCGATCCCCGGGAGCTCCGAGATCGTCGACCGGCTGCGGCTGAGGCTCGACCCCGCGACCGCGGGCTGGGCCGTGGGCGCGCCTTCGGGCAAGGGTGAGATGCGGGCCTGGTTCGAGCTGGCCGACGGCCGCGACGCCGACCCGCTGTCCATGCTCCTCGCCGTCGACGCGCTGCCGCCGACCGCCTTCGACCTGGGCCTGATCGGCTGGGCGCCGACCGTGGAACTCACCACCCACATCCGCCGCCGCCCGGCCCCGGGCCCGCTGCGCGTCGCCATCACCACGCGCAACCTGGCCGGCGGCTTCCTGGAGGAGGACGCCGAGGTCTGGGACTCGGCGGACCACCTGGTCGCCCAGTCCCGGCAGCTGGCTCGCGCCCCGCGCCAGTCCTGACACCTTCTCGCCGCGCCCCCTGGCACCGTTCGGCCCTGCCGGGCCCGACGGGCTTCGGGGGCGCCGCGACGGAGTTCGTGCGCCGGTCCCCGGCCGGGGGCCCCGGGGCGCCCGGCGTCCAGGGGCCCACGGAGCCCCAGCAACCCCGAAGCGGCCGGCCTGACGGGGCCGCGGCGCGGGAGGGTGCCGGCGCCCTCGTAGAATCGGGGGATCATGGCCTACCTCGACCACGCCGCCACCACCCCGATGCTGCCGGAGGCCGCCGCGGCGATGACCGCGCAGTTCGCCGCCACCGGGAACGCGTCCTCCCTGCACGCCGCCGGCCGACGGGCCCGCCGCACCGTCGAGGAGGCCCGCGAGGCCTTCGCCGACGCGATCGGCGCCCGCCCGAGCGAGGTGGTCTTCACCGCCGGCGGTACGGAGGCCGACAACCTCGCCGTCAAGGGCCTCTACTGGGCCCGCCGCGGCGCCGACCCCGGCCGGACCCGGGTACTGGCCAGCCCCGTCGAGCACCACGCCGTGCTCGACGCGGTCCACTGGCTCGCCGAGCACGAGGGCGCCCAGGTCGAATACCTGCCGGTGGACCACTACGGACGCGTGCACGTCGACGCCTTCCGCGAGGCCGTCGAGCGCAACCCCGACGACGTGGCCCTGGCCACCGTCATGTGGGCCAACAACGAGATCGGCACCGTCATGCCGGTCCGTGAACTGGCCGCCGTCGCCGGGGAGTACGGGATCCCGCTGCACTCCGACGCCGTGCAGGCCTTCGGGCAGCTCGACGTCGCCTTCGGCGACAGCGGCCTCGCCGCCATGACCGTCAGCGGGCACAAGGTCGGCGGCCCGTACGGCATCGGCGCGCTGCTGCTGGGCCGCGACCAGAGCCCCGTACCCGTACTGCACGGGGGCGGCCAGGAACGGCACGTCCGCTCCGGCACCCTCGACGTGCCCGCCATCGCCGCCTTCGCGGTCGCCGCCGTCCTCGCCGCCGAGCGGCGCGAGCGGTTCGCCACGGAGATCGGCGCACTGCGGGACGAGCTGGTCGCCGCCGTCCGCGCGGCCGTGCCGGACGCCGTCCTCGGCGGAGACCCCGACGACCGGCTCCCGGCCAACGCCCACTTCAGCTTCCCCGGCTGCGAGGGCGACTCCCTCCTCCTGCTGCTCGACGCCCAGGGCATCGAGTGCTCGACGGGATCGGCCTGCACCGCCGGGGTGGCCCAGCCGAGCCACGTCCTGCTGGCCGCCGGCACCGACCCCAAGCTGGCGCGCGGCACCCTGCGCTTCTCCCTCGGCCACACCTCCACCAAGGACGACGTCGCCGCCCTGGCCGCAGCGATCGGCCCGGCCGTCGAACGCGCCCGCACGGCAGGCCTCAGCTAGCGAGCGCCTCCTTGACCAGGCGGACGTACCGGTCCCAGTCCCAGTGCGGGCCCGGGTCCGTATGGTCGGCGCCCGGGACCTCGGAGTGGCCCAGGATGTGGGTGCGGTCCGCCGGTATGCCGTACCGGCGGCAGATGTCCGCCGCCAGCCGGGCCGAGGCCGCGTACATCGCGTCCGTGAAGTCCTTCGGGCGGTCCACGAAACCCACGTGCTCTATGCCCACGCTGCGCTCGTTCATCGAGCGGTTGCCGGAGTGGAAGGCGACGTCCATCTCGCGCACCAGCTGCTCGACATGGCCGTCGCCGCGCACTATGTAATGGGCCGACGCCTTGTGCCACGGGTTCTTGAAGGCGTCGACCGAGGACTCGAAGCTGCCCTGGGTGACATGGACGACGATCCGGTCCACGCGGTAGTCGTCGGGCCGGTCCGCCATCCGCCAGTTCGCCGGCGAGGCCGCGGTCCAGCTCGCGACCGCGTGATCCAGCTCGCCCTCCTTGCGCGGCTTGGACACCCCGGGCAGCAGCCACCAGGCCCGGCCGATCTCCTCCCGCCCGGCGATCGCCGCCACCGCGAAGACCCCCAGCCCGCCGAAGAGCACGGCCCTGCGGGTCCGGCTCGGCGCTTTCCCCGACGCCTTCCCCGGTGCCTTCTTCTTCGCTTTCTTCGGCGCTTTCTTCGGCGCCTTCTTCCCCGTATTCCTCTGCTCGGCCATGTGATCCACCCCCCGTACCCCGATAACGCGCTGTGACCCCGCTCGGTTCCCCGTACTCTGGACGGTGCTATGACTGAGAACCTGCCGCGTACCGCCCGCCCCCTTCGCGTCCTGGCCGCCATGTCCGGCGGTGTGGACTCCGCCGTCGCCGCCGCTCGCGCGGTCGAAGCCGGGCACGACGTGACCGGCGTCCACCTGGCGCTCTCCGCGAACCCGCAGTCCTTCCGGACCGGCGCCCGCGGCTGCTGCACCATCGAGGACTCCCGCGACGCCCGCCGCGCCGCGGACGTCATCGGCATCCCCTTCTACGTCTGGGACCTCGCCGAGCGCTTCCGCGAGGACGTGGTCGAGGACTTCATCTCCGAGTACGAGGCCGGGCGCACGCCCAACCCCTGCCTGCGCTGCAACGAGAAGATCAAGTTCGCCGCGCTGCTCGACAAGGCCCTCGCCCTCGGCTTCGACGCCGTCTGCACCGGCCACTACGCCACCGTCGTCCTGAACGAGGACGGCACGCGCGAGCTGCACCGCGCCTCCGACATGGCCAAGGACCAGTCGTACGTCCTCGGCGTCCTGGACGAGAAGCAGCTCGCCCACGCCCTCTTCCCGCTCGGCGACACCCTCACCACCAAGGAAGAGATCCGCGCCGAGGCCGAGGAGCGGGGCCTGGCCGTGGCGAAGAAGCCCGACAGCCACGACATCTGCTTCATCGCCGACGGCGACACCCAGGGCTTCCTCGCGAACCGCCTCGGCAAGGCCGAGGGCGACATCGTCGACGAGTCCGGACGGACGGTCGGCACCCACGAGGGAGCCTTCGGCTTCACCATCGGCCAGCGCAAGGGCCTGCGCATCGGCCACCCCGCCGCCGACGGCAAGCCGCGCTACGTCCTCGACATCTCCCCGGTGAACAACACCGTCACCGTCGGCCCCGTCGAGGCCCTCGACGTCACCGCCCTGACCGCGATCCGCCCCCGCTGGTGCGGATCCACGGCCGCCGCCGCGGGCACCTACACCGCCCAGCTGCGCGCCCACGGCGGCGAGACCGAGGTCTTCGCCGAGCTCGTGGACGGCGAGCTGCGCGTCTCCTTCACCGAACCGGTCCGCGGCGTGGCCCCCGGCCAGGCGATCGTCCTCTACGACGGCACCCGCGTGGTCGGCTCCGCCACCATCGCCACGACCACCCGGGCCAAGGCCGCAGCCTCCGCCTAGGCGACCGTCAGGACGATCTTGCCGGTCGTCCGGCCCCGCTCGCCGATCTCGTGGGCCTTCGCGGCCTCGGACAGCGGCAGGACCGTGTCGATGACCGGGCGCAGCTTGCCCTCCTCCACCAGGGCCGCGATCTGTACCAGACCCCGGTAGTCGGGCTCGACCAGCGTCCAGCCGGTGTGGACGCCGGTCGCGTCCGCCGGCACGTCGTCCGGGGAGGGCAGGGTCACCAGGTGCCCGCCGGGCTTGAGGACCTTCAGCGAGTGCTTGCCGTTGTCCCCGCCGATGGAGTCGATCACCACGTCCAGGTCCGACACCGCCTCGGCGAAATCGGCCGACCGGTAGTCGATCAGTTCATCGGCGCCCAGCTCGCGCAGCAGGCCGTGCTTGGCCTCGCTGGCCGTGCCGATCACGTACGCTCCCAGCGCCTTGGCGATCTGTACCGCGAAGTGGCCGACGCCGCCCGCCGCCGCGTGGATCAGGACCCGCTGCCCGGACGAGACCCCGGCCGTGTCCACCAGTGCCTGCCAGGCGGTCAGCGCCGCAAGCGGCAGCGCGGCCGCCTCCGCGTGGTCCAGTGAGGCGGGCTTGCGGGCGAAGTGCCGGGCCGGGCCCACCACGTACTCGGCGTACCCGCCGGCCTGGCGCGGGAAGCTCGGCATCCCGTACACCTCGTCGCCGGGGGCGTAGAGGGTCACGCCGGGGCCGACGGCCTCGACGGTGCCGGAGACGTCCCACCCGACGATCGGGACCTCGCCCCAGGCGATCAGGCCGCCGGTGGCCCGGGTCTTCCAGTCGACCGGGTTCACGCCCGCCGCGTGGACGCGCACCAGGATCTCGTTCAGGCCCGGCTCGGGCCGCTCGATCTCGGTCTCGGTCAGGACCTCGGGGCCGCCCCACTCGCTCACGACGACAGCACGCATTTGTTCTTCTCCTCGAATCGTCGAACAGTTCCCGGCCGGTTCCGGCCGCTGGTGTGACTCCAGAGTCGGCCGGGCGCGGCATGCATGGTGTTGGCCGGATGGCCACTATGTGACAGGATCTGGCCATGGGCGAAATGGGCGAGATGAGTGCGGCAGGTACGGCGGCAGCGCAGAGGAGCGGCGGACGGGACCGGCACCGGATCGCTGTGCTCGCCCTGCCCGGCTTCCCTCCGTTCGAGCTCGGGATCCCCTCCCGCGTCTTCGGCAGCGCCGTGGACGAGGCCGGTGAGGCCCTGTACGAGGTCGTCGTCTGCACCGCCGACGGCCGCCCCGTGCCCAGTGACTCCGGGTTCACCCTCCAGCCCGCCGCGGGGCCCGAGGCCATCGCCACCGCCGACACCGTGATCCTCCCGCCCACCCACGCCATGCCCGAGCTGGCCACCGGCGGCCCGCTTCCGCCCGAGGTGGCCGCGGCCATCGCCGGCATCCGCCCGGGCACCCGCCTGGTCTCGATCTGCACGGGCTCCTACGTGCTCGCCGCCGCCGGACTCCTCGACGACCGGCCCGCGACGACGCACTGGAACCTCGCCTCCGAGTTCCGCCGGGCCTACCCCCGGGTCCGCGTCGACGAGGACGTCCTCTTCGTCGACGACGGCGACGTCCTGACCTCCGCCGGGGTCTCCGCCGGTGTCGACCTGTGCCTGCACCTGATCCGCCGCGACCACGGTGTCGCCGTCACCAACCGCGCCGCCCGCATGTGCGTCGTACCGCCCTGGCGCGACGGCGGCCAGGCCCAGTTCATCGACCGGCCCGTCCCGGAGCCCACCGTCGCCACCACGACCGCCACCCGCGCCTGGGCCCTGGACCACCTCGACGAACCCCTGACCCTCGCCGAGCTCGCGGCCCACGCCCGGATGAGCCTGCGCACCTTCACCCGGCGCTTCCGCGACGAGGTGGGCATGACCCCGGTCCAGTGGCTCACCGGTCAACGCCTGGAAGCCGCCCGCCATCTGCTGGAGACCACGGACCTCCCCGTCGACCTGGTCGCCCACCGCTCCGGCTTCGGCTCCGGCAACTCACTGCGCCAGCACATGCGTACCGCCTTCGGCGTTTCCCCGATCGGCTACCGGCGTACCTTCCAGGCCCGCGACATGACCCCGGAGGTCATCGCCACCGCGGCCCTTCCTTGACAGGATCGGGTCAACAAGCCGATGAGCCGAGGAACTTGTGGAGGCCGCACCATGGCCGCGTACGCCATCGCACACATACGCCCCGAGACGATGAACGACGAGATCCTGGACTACATCGAGCGGATCCAGTCCACGATGGACCCCTTCGAGGGCCGCTTCCTCGTCCACGGCAAGGAGGTCGAGGTCCTGGAGGGGCCCTTCCCCGGCACCGTTGTCATGATCGGCTTCCCGGACATCGAGCGCGCCCGCGCCTGGTACGCCTCCGAGGCCATCCTGCCGCAGCGCACCCGTCACATCGCGGGCGAGGTCATCCTGGTCGAGGGCGTCCCGGCCGGCTACGACGCGACCAAGACGGCCGCGGCGATGCGTGCAGCCGCCGGGCTCTGACGATGGGCAACCGCGCCGTCTCGACCTCCCGGCCGGGCCGGAAGCGGCGCTGCCGTTCATGCGCGGCCACGCCCCCGAGGAGGGCTGGTACCCCGACGACATCGTCGAGGCGGGCGTCCTCGCCGACCCGATCCGCAGACTCCTGCTGGTCTTCGTCCGGGAGGGGCCGGCCGCCTCCCTGCGCACCCGGGCCGCCACCCTGGAGCTGCTGCGGTGCGCCTGGCCCGGCTGGGAGGTGCGCTGGCTGTACGAGGGCCAGCGCGGGCTGCGCGCCCACCTCGGCCTCGACCCGGGGGAGGAGGAACCCGCCGCCGTGTACCCCGGCCCGGCGCTGGAGCCGGGCGACGAGGAGTTCGACGACCCCGACCCGATGGTGGCCGTGGTCACCATCGGCCGCGAACGCTGTCACGTCCTGGCCGACATCGAAGACCACCCGGTCGAGGAGGGGCCCGCCCTGCTGGACCGGCTCCGGGACGCCCCGGACCACGGGAGCCACCGGCTGCGGGCGGAAGCGGGGATCCACGTGGACCCGGAGCGGCGCCGGGTCGGCTGGTGGCTGAACACCGCCCGCGCCCACGCCGGCACCATCGCCGCCCGCTGGCCCGGATGGACCGTGGACTTCTGGGAGGACCGCTGGGCCGAGCACCGGCGCGCCTGCGGCGGCCGCCTCGACCCGCCCGCACCGGACCGGGGCGCCGCGCCGGCCCAGGTACGGGACGAGGCGCTGGAGCGGTGGGCCGGGCCGCGGGGCGATGCGCGGGCCGGGCTCGCGGCGGCGCACCCGCACATCCTGCTCGGCAGCGCCTTCGCCCCCGCCGTCACGGCCGCGCAGGCGGCCGCCGCGCGGGCCGCGATCGAGACGGCGTACGGAAAGGCCGCCGGGGGCTGACGCGGACCGGCGGGGTGCGAGCATGGGCGGTATGGCTACTCACCTGATCACCGGTGCCGGATCCGGCATCGGCGCCGCCGTCGCCGCCCGCCTGCACGCGCGCGGCGACGACCTCGTCCTCCTCGCCCGCGACGCCGGACGCGGCAAGCAGCTCGTCGAGCGGTACCCCGGGGCGCGGGCCCTCGTGGGCGACCTCGCCGATCCCGACCGGCTCTCGTGGGCCTTCTCCAAGCAGCCCGTGCCCGAGCGGATCGACTCGCTCCTGCACATCGCCGGCATCGTGGACCTCGGACCGGTGGGCGAGCTGCGGCCCAAGACCTGGCACCAGCAGCTCAACGTCAACCTGATCGCCCCCGCCGAGGTGACCCGGCTGCTGCTGCCCACCCTGCGCGCCTCGCACGCCGACATCGTCTTCGTGAACTCCGGCGCCGGGCTCCACGCGCACGCCGAGTGGAGCGCGTACGCCGCCTCCAAGCACGGCCTCAAGGCGCTCGCCGACTCCCTCAGGGAGGAGGAGAGGCCCAACGGCATCCGCGTGACCTCCGTCTACCCCGGCCGTACCGCGAGCCCCATGCAGGCCAAGGTGCACTCGCAGGAGGGCAAGGAGTACGACCCCGCGAAGTGGATCGACCCCGAGTCCGTGGCGACGACCGTCGTCATGGCCATCGATCTGCCGCGCGACGCCGAGGTCAACGACCTGAGCGTCAGGCCCGGCCGATGAGCGCGAGCGCCACCGGCGTCGGTTCGCTGCCCGGGGGCGACGCCCGCGAGGCGGCCAAGACCGTCACCGGTTCCTTCGAGGAGTTCCCGTACCTGGCCGAGCTGCCCGCCCGGGGGCCCGGCGCCGACATGATCGGCCGCTCCCTCGGGCTGCTGGTCGAGATGTACGCGCACGTGGAGCCCAGCGGCTGGCGGGTCAGCGACCGCCCCGGCCGGGACACGCGCAGGGCCCGGTCCTGGCTCGGCGAGGACCTCGACGCCCTGGAGGAGTTCACGCAGGGGTACGAGGGCAAGCTCAAGGTCCAGGCCGTCGGTCCGTGGACGCTGGCCGCCGCGCTGGAGCTGCACGGGGGCGAGGCCATGCTCCAGGACGCGGGCGCCTGCCGGGACCTGGCCGGATCGCTGGCCGAGGGGCTGCGCGAGCACCTGGCGGACGTACGCAAGCGCATTCCCGGCGCCGAGATCGTGCTGCAGTTCGACGAGCCGTCCCTGACCTCGGTGCTGCTCGGCCGGGTGCGGTCCGCGAGCGGCTACCGCACCTACCGCGTCGTCGACCGGCAGGTCGTCGAGGGCACCCTGCGCGAGCTCTTCGCCGTCCATGACGGGGAGGTCGTCGTCCACTCCTGCGCGCCCGAGGTCCCCTTCGGGCTGCTGCGGCGGGCCGGCGCCACGGGCGTGTCGTTCGATTTCTCGTTGCTCACCGAGCGCGAGGACGACGCCATCGGCGAGGCCGTCGAGGGCGGTACGAAACTCTTCGCCGGAGTGGTGGCGGGCACCGACGTCCCGTTGTCAGACCCTGCCGGTAGCGTCATGGGTGTCAGGAAGCTTTGGCGCAGGCTGGGGCTGGCCCCGGGGACTCTGGCGGAGTCCGTCGTGGTCACCCCGTCGTGCGGTCTGGCGGGCGCTTCACCCGCCTACGCGCGCGCGGTGCAGGCGCATTGCGTCAGGGCGGCGAGGTCGCTCGCCGACAACCCTGAGTGACGGTCGAGACGGGGCACGGGAGGACACGGCATGGCAGCCGAACAGCAGGACACGGCAGCACCGGCGGCGGTGCGTGAGCAGCACGCGCTGCTGGCCGAGCAGGTCGAGGAGCACCGCTTCCGGTACTACGTGAACGACCAGCCGGTCGTCAGCGACGCCGAGTTCGACAAGCTGCTGCGCTCGCTGGAGGCGCTGGAGGAGCAGTATCCGCAGCTGCGCACCCCCGACTCGCCGACCCAGAAGGTGGCCGGGGCGTACGAGACGGACTTCGCCTCCGTCGAGCACCGGGAGCGCATGCTCTCCCTCGACAACGCCTTCGACGACGAGGAACTGGCCGCTTGGGCCGAGCGGGTGGCCCGGGACGTGAACACGCCGGACTACCGCTACCTGTGCGAGCTGAAGGTGGACGGCCTCGCCGTCAACCTCACCTACGAGAACGGCCGGCTCACCCGCGCCGCCACCCGCGGCGACGGCCGCACCGGTGAGGACATCACGCCCAATGTCCGCACCATCGCCGAGATCCCGGACCGGCTGAAGGGCGACCGGATCCCGGCGCTCGTCGAGATCCGCGGCGAGGTCTACTTCCCGATGGAGAAGTTCGAGGAGCTGAACGCGAGACTCGTCGAGGCCGAGGGCAAGCCCTTCGCCAACCCGCGCAACGCCGCGGCCGGTTCGCTGCGCCAGAAGGACCCGAAGGTCACCGCGAGCCGCCCGCTGCACATGGTCGTCCACGGCATCGGCGCCCGCCAGGGCTTCGAGATCGAGCGCCAGTCGCAGGCGTACGAGCTGCTCCACGAGTGGGGCCTGCCCACCGCGCAGCACAACAAGGTGGTCTCCTCCCTCGCCGAGGTCCGGGAGTTCATCGCGTACTTCGGCGAGAACCGGCACTCGGTGGAGCACGAGATCGACGGCGTCGTCGTCAAGCTCGACGAGATCGCCCTCCAGGGCCGCCTCGGGTCCACCGCCCGCGCCCCGCGCTGGGCCATCGCCTGGAAGTACGCCCCCGAAGAGGTCAACACCAAGCTCATCGACATCAAGGTCGGCGTCGGGCGCACCGGGCGCGTGACCCCGTACGCGCAGGTGGAGCCGGTGACGGTGGCGGGCTCGGAGGTCGAGTTCGCGACGCTGCACAACCAGGAGGTCGTCAAGGCCAAGGGCGTTCTCATCGGGGACACCGTGGTACTGCGCAAGGCGGGCGACGTCATCCCCGAGATCCTCGGGCCGGTCGTGGACCTGCGGGACGGCAGCGAGCGCGAGTTCGTGATGCCCGCCGAGTGCCCCGAGTGCGGGACGGCGCTGCGGCCGATGAAGGAGGGGGACATCGACGTCCGGTGCCCCAACGCGCAGACCTGCCCCGCCCAGCTGCGCGAGCGGCTCTTCTACCTCGCCGGCCGGCAGAGCCTGGACATCGAGAACTTCGGCATGGTGGCGGCCGCCGCCCTGACCGGCCCGCTGGAGCCGGCCCAGCCGCCGCTGCTGGACGAGGGCGATCTGTTCGACCTCACCATCGAGCAGCTGCTGCCCATCAAGGCGTACGTCCTGGACCAGGACAGCGGACTGCCCAAGCGCGACCCGAAGACGGGCGAGGAAAAGATCGTCACGGTCTTCGCCAACCAGAAGGGCGAGCCGAAGAAGAACGCCCTGGCGATGCTGGAGAACATCGCGGCCGCCAAGGCCCGCCCGCTCGCCCGCATCATCAACGGCCTGTCCATCCGTCACGTCGGACCGGTCGCGGCCGAGGCGCTCGCCCGCGAGTTCCGGTCCATCGCGGCGATCGAGGCGGCGACCGAGGAACAGCTGACCGCCACCGACGGGGTCGGCGCGATCATCGCCGCCTCCCTCAAGGAGTGGTTCGCGGTCGACTGGCACCAGGAGATCCTGCGCAAGTGGCGGGAGGCAGGGGTGCGGATGGAGGAGGAAGGTTCCGCCGAGGAGGCGGGGCCGCGTCCGCTGGAGGGGCTGACCGTCGTCGTCACCGGCACTTTGCAGAGCCACACCCGGGACGGCGCGAAGGAGGCCCTGCAGAGGCGCGGGGCCAAGGTCACCGGTTCCGTCTCGAAGAAGACATCCTTCGTCGTGGTCGGCGACAACCCCGGCTCGAAGTACGACAAGGCCGTGCAGCTGAAGCTCTCCATCCTCGACGACGCCGGCTTCGAGGTGCTGCTGGAGCAGGGCCCGGACGCGGCACGGGAAGCGGCGCTGGCGGTGGACGGCGGCGGCGGAGCGGAGTAAGACCTCGGTAGGAAATCGGCCGACAGGCCCGACGGGAGTAGCGAAGGCGAACGGATGCGTAGGGTGCGGCCGTACGGGCGGGCGCACGCCGGGCGCGACGGACGGTGGTAAACGGCTGGTACAAGGCTGGTGGCAGGGCGGTGACCTGTCGGATCATCAGCTAGGTGACCAGGGGGTCCTGGTTCAAACTCACCCGTTCGGCGGATACCGTACTGATGAGGATGGCTGGGTCGCATTCGGGCAACCACCGCCGACCGCTGCCCCTGGGCCCCTCTCGCGTCCTACTGTTGAGGGGTGCGCCCCTCGTGCACGGCTGCAGGATGCGATTCCAGCCGTGATGGCACGACAACGGGGCCATTGCGTGACATCGGCATCGCCGGCTGTGAGAGGGACGGGCATGAAACCCACCGAAAGCGCCGACCCGTCACATGAATTCGGCGGGGACATCCCGTCCATGCGGGCGGGGCGGATGGGTGTCCTGGGGTCCAGGACACCGGAGACCCGGCCGCTCACGGCCGGCGGGCCCGGAGCGGGACGGCGTGGCATGCTGTCCTTCGCCGTCGTGGGCCTGTCCGTCGTGGTGCTCGCGGCCGGGATCGCCTCCTCGCTGACCCACCGTCATGCCCTTTTCCCCGGTGGCACGGTGGGCTGGGCGCTCGCCCTGCTCACCGGCATCATCGTCGGCCACCTCGTCGCGCTCGGCCGCGACCGCTGGTGGGGCGGCACCGGATCGGGCGCCGCACTCACCCTCGGCGTGCTCATCCTCTACGGGTGGGTGCCCGCCGGCCTCGTCTCGCTGGCGGTGGTCTCCCTGGTCGGGGCCGCCCGCCGGCACCGCTGGCGGCAGGGCCTGCTGCACGGTTCCGTGGACATCCTCGGCATCGCCGCGGGAGCCCTCGTACTCGCCGCCTTCGGCGAGGCCCCGTCCGTCGAGACCCCCTGGAACCCCACCACCTGGGGCCTGGACGCGGTGCCCGAGGTCGTCCTCGTCGCCGTCGCCTACCTGCTCGCCACCCGGGTCCTGCTGCGGATCGCGCTGGCCCCGCGCGGCGGCGGCCTGCCCACGGTCGCCCGTACGGCCCTGATCCGCCAAGCCTTAGTAGCCGTCGCCCTGCTCGGAATCGCCCCGCTGATCTGCGTCGTCGCTGTCACGCAGCCGGTGCTGCTGCCGCTGTTCGCCGTACCGCTGATCGCGCTCGACTCCACCCTGTGGATCGCCCGGGCACGCGCCGAGGAGCAGCTGCGGGATCCGCTGACCGGGCTGCCGAACCGGCAGTGGCTGCTGGAACGGGCCTGGAGCGCCCTGGACGAGGCTGAACGTTCGGGGACCCGGGCAGCTCTTGTGCTGATCGACCTGGACCGCTTCCGCGCGGTCAACGACACCCTGGGCCACCTGGCGGGCGACCGGCTCCTCCTCCAGATCGCCGACCGGCTGCGCCAGGCCCTGCCCGAGGAGGCCGAGGCGGCCCGGCTCGGCGGTGACGAGTTCGCCGTGCTGCTCCCCGTCGCCGACTCCACCACCAGCGCCCAGCGGATCGCCCGCCACCTGGTCGCGGAGCTCAGCTCCCCGCTGGACCTGGACGGCCTCACCCTCGTCCTGGAGGCCAGCGCCGGCCTCGCCGTCTTCCCCGACCACGCGCTGGACGCGGAGGGGCTGCTGCGGCGCGCGGACGTGGCGATGTACCAGGCGAAGCGCGACCGCACGGGCGTGGAGGTGTACGAGTCCAAGCGGGACAGCAACACGCCCGACCGCCTGGGCCTCCTCGGTGATCTCCGCCGGGCCCTCGACGCCGGTGAAGTGGAACTCCACTACCAGCCCAAGGTCCGCTTCGACGGGCAGGTCGCCGGGCTCGAAGCCCTGGTGCGCTGGGTGCATCCGGAACGCGGGCGGGTGTCCCCGGACGAGTTCATCGCGATCGCCGAGACCTCCGGCCTGATGCCGCACCTGACGGAGTACGTCCTGGAGACCGCCCTCGCGCAGGTGGCGCGCTGGCGGGCCCAGGGCCTGAAGGTCCCGGTGGCCGTCAACGTCTCGCCGCGCGACGTCCACACCCCGGGCTTCGCGGGAGCTGTGGCCGCGAGGCTGGCCCGGCACGGGGTCCCGGCGAGCGGCCTCCAGCTGGAGATAACGGAACACGTGCTGCTGGAGGACCCCCAGCGGGCGGCGGACACCATGGCGGGGCTCACCGGCCACGGCGTGAAGATGTCCCTGGACGACTTCGGCACGGGGTACTCCTCGCTGGTCCACCTGCGCCGGCTGCCGGTCAGCGAGCTGAAGATCGACCGGTCCTTCGTCGGGCGGCTCGCCGTCGACGCGCAGGACGCGGAGATCGTCCGCTGCACGGTGGACCTGGCGCACTCGCTGGGCCTGCTGGTCGTCGCGGAGGGCGTGGAGGACGACGAGACGTGGGAGCGGCTGCGGGACCTGGGCTGCGACGCGGTGCAGGGCTGGCTGGTCGCCGCCGCGATGCCGCCGCAGGAGGCCACCGCCTGGCTGCTGGCGCGCGGCGAGCGCGGCTGGCGCCGCCCGGCCGACATCTCGGCGGAGCTCGCGGCCGCGGAGGCCGACGCGGTCTGACCGGGGTCGGCCGCGGCGCCGTTCACCGGGCTCCGCCCCGGACCCCGGGCGGAGCCGGGGAGCCCCGCGCGGAGCCGGGGAGCCCCGCGCGGCGGGCCCGCGCCCGGCCTCGTACCGGCATCACCGCAAACCGTTTCGTGGGTCGGGGGCAGGGCCCCATAGGATTGGGTCCGAAACGAAACATCCACCCACCCCCAGAGGATCGCTGCATGCCTGGCATTACGCGCGAGGAGGTCGTCCACCTCGCTCGGCTGGCGCGCCTTGAGCTGTCCAGCAACGAGCTGGATCACTTCGCCGGACAGCTCGGCGACATCATCGGCGCGGTCGCCCGCGTTTCCGAGGTCGCCGACCAAGACGTCCCGCCGACCTCCCACCCGCTGCCCCTGACGAACGTCATGCGCGCGGACGAGGTCCGTCCCTCGCTCACCCCCGAGCAGGCGCTCTCCGGCGCTCCCGCCCAGGAGCAGCAGCGATTCAAGGTGCCGCAGATCCTGGGGGAGGACTAACAACCATGACCGACATCATCAAGCTCACGGCCGCCGAGACCGCCGAGAAGATCGCCTCCGGCGAGCTCACGGCCGTCGAGGTCACCGAGGCCCACCTGGCCCGCATCGACGCGACCGACGAGAAGGTCCACGCCTTCCTGCACGTCGACCGCGAAGGCGCGCTCGCCCAGGCCCGCGCCGTCGACGCCAAGCGCGCGGCCGGCGAGAAGCTCGGCCCGCTGGCCGGCGTGCCCCTCGCCCTCAAGGACATCTTCACCACCGTCGGGGTCCCGACGACCGTCGGTTCGAAGATCCTCGAAGGCTGGATCCCGCCGTACGACGCCACCCTGACGCGCAAGCTGAAGGAAGCCGACGTCGTCATCCTCGGCAAGACCAACATGGACGAGTTCGCCATGGGCTCCTCCACCGAGAACAGCGCCTACGGGCCCACCGGCAACCCGTGGGACCTCACCCGGATCCCCGGCGGCTCCGGCGGCGGCTCCGCGGCCGCGCTGGCCGCCTTCCAGGCCCCCCTCGCCATCGGCACGGACACCGGCGGCTCCATCCGCCAGCCCGCCGCCGTCACCGGCACGGTCGGCGTGAAGCCCACGTACGGCGGCGTCTCCCGCTACGGCATGGTGGCCTTCTCCTCCTCCCTCGACCAGGGCGGTCCCTGCGCCCGTACGGTCCTGGACGCGGCCCTCCTCCACGAGGTCATCGCCGGTCACGACCCGCTCGACTCCACCTCCATCGACGCCCCGGTCCCGCCGGTCGTCGAGGCCGCCCGCAACGGCTCCGTCGCCGGCATGCGCGTCGGCGTGGTCAAGCAGTTCGCCGGCGAGGGCTACCAGGCCGGTGTGGTCCAGCGCTTCAACGAGTCCGTGGAGCTCCTCAAGGATCTCGGCGCCGAGATCGTCGAGCTGGACTGCCCGTCCTTCGACCTCGCGATGGCCGCGTACTACTTGATCGCGCCGTCCGAGTGCTCCTCGAACCTGGCCCGCTTCGACGCCATGCGCTACGGCCTGCGCGTCGGCGACGACGGCACCAAGTCCGCCGAGGACGTCACCGCCCTGACGCGCGAAGCCGGCTTCGGCGACGAGGTCAAGCGCCGCGTCATCCTCGGCACGTACGCGCTCAGCTCCGGCTACTACGACGCGTACTACGGCTCCGCCCAGAAGGTCCGCACGCTCATCACGAAGGACTTCGAGAAGTCCTTCGAGCAGGTCGACGTGATCGTCTCCCCGACGACCCCGACCACCGCCTTCCCGATCGGTGAGCGCACCGACGACCCGCTGGCGATGTACCTCGCGGACCTGTGCACCATCCCGACCAACCTGGCCGGAAACTCCGCCATGTCGCTGCCCTGCGGCCTGGCGCCGGAGGACGGTCTCCCGGTCGGGCTGCAGATCATCGCCCCGGCGATGAAGGACGACCGGCTCTACAAGGTCGGCGCGGCCGTCGAGGCCGCCTTCGTCGCGCGCTGGGGTCACCCGCTGCTTGAGGAGGCACCGTCGCTGTGAGCACCAGTGCACTGTCCAAGGCCAAGGGCTTCAAGAAGTCCAAGACCGGCACCTACCTGTCGATCGGCACCACCGCCTTCGGCGCCATCAGCGTGATCAAGCAGGTCAAGAAGGCCCGCAGCGAGCACGACATGCTGAAGCTGGTCGACGCCGCCGTGTCCGCCGCCGCCATCGTCACCGGCCTCGCGATCCTGTACCGCGAGCTGAAGCGCCTGGGCGACGACGACGTCCTGCTGGGCTGAGAGGGAAAGTTTCACCGTGACCACCTTCACCGAACTGCTGTCGTACGAGGACGCTCTCGCCTCGTTCGACCCCGTCATGGGCCTTGAGGTCCATGTCGAGCTCGGCACCAAGACCAAGATGTTCTGCGGCTGTTCCACCGAGCTGGGCGCCGAGCCCAACTCGCAGACCTGCCCCACCTGCCTCGGTCTGCCCGGCTCCCTGCCGGTCGTCAACGCGATCGGCGTCGAGTCCGCCATCAAGATCGGTCTCGCGCTGAACTGCGAGATCGCCGAATGGTGCCGCTTCGCCCGGAAGAACTACTTCTATCCGGACATGCCGAAGAACTTCCAGACCTCCCAGTACGACGAGCCCATCGCCTTCAACGGCTTCCTGGACGTCCAGCTGGAGGACGGCGAGATCTTCCGCGTGGAGATCGAGCGCGCCCACATGGAGGAGGACACCGGCAAGTCGCTGCACGTCGGCGGCGCCACCGGCCGTATCCACGGCGCGTCCCACTCCCTGCTGGACTACAACCGCGCCGGCATCCCGCTCATCGAGATCGTCACCAAGCCGATCGAGGGAGCGGGCGAGCGCGCCCCCGAGGTCGCCAAGGCGTACGTCGCCGAGCTGCGCGAGGTCATCAAGGCGCTCGGCGTCTCCGAGGCCCGCATGGACAAGGGCCAGATGCGCTGCGACGTGAACCTGTCGCTGCGCCCCAGCCCCGAGGCGCCCTTCGGCACCCGCTCGGAGACCAAGAACGTCAACTCGCTGCGCTCCGTCGAGCGCGCGGCCCGCTTCGAGATCCAGCGCCATGCGGCGGTGCTCTCGTCGGGCGGGACGATCGTGCAGGAGACCCGGCACTTCCACGAGGAGGACGGCTCCACCACGGCCGGCCGCATCAAGGACAACGCCGAGGACTACCGGTACTTCCCGGAGCCCGACCTGGTCCCCGTCGCCCCGGCCCGCGACTGGGTCGAGGAGCTGCGCGCCGGCCTCCCCGAGATGCCGCGCGTGCGCCGCAACCGGCTGCGCGAGGAGTGGGGCGTCAGCGAGCACGACATGCAGTCGATCCTCAACGCGGGCGCGGTGGACTCCATCGTCGCCACGATCGAGGCGGGTGCCGACTCGGCCGCCGCGCGCAAGTGGTGGATGGGCGAGCTGGCGCGCAACGCCAACGAGCAGGGCGTCGTCGTCGACGAGCTGCCCGTCACCCCGGCCCAGGTGGCCCGGGTCGCGGCGCTGGTCGCCGACGGTTCGCTCAACGACAAGCTCGCCCGCAAGGTGTTCGAAGGCGTCCTCGCAGGTGAGGGCAGCCCGGACGAGGTCGTCGAGAAGCGCGGCCTGAAGGTCGTCTCGGACGAGGGCGCGCTCGGCGCGGCCGTGGACGAGGCCATCGCGGGCAACGCGGCCATCGCGGACAAGATCCGCGGCGGCAAGGTCGCGGCCGTCGGCGCGCTGGTCGGCGCGGTCATGAAGACCACCCGCGGCCAGGCCGACGCCGCGCGCGTCAAGGAGCTCATCCTGGAGAAGCTGGGCGTCTCCGAGTAGCAGCCCCTGTGCATGCAGGGCGGCCCCGCACCGGATCCCGGTGCGGGGCCGTCGGCGTCTCCGCGTCAGCGGGTGAGCTGCGGGGCGGCGATCACGACGGTGCCGTTGTTGCAGCCCATGTCCACCTTGACGCGCAGCCGCAGGGCCCCGGTCACGTCCACCGACTGGGTGACGGGCTTGCCGAGTTCGACGAGCTCGGAGAAGGCCGCGGGCTTGCCGTCGAGGGCTACGGTGACCCGGCCCTTCTGGTTCGTGGAGCCGTCGTCGATCCCGGCGGTGAACTCCAGGTGCTTCCACTCGCGGTTGAGGTCGAACTCCGTGATCGCCTCGTCGTTGCAGTCGGGCTCCGCGATGAAGGCGGTCCCGTACTGCTTGGTGTTGATCTTCGCTGAACCGATCCTGAAATTGCCCAGACCCGATACGGGTGCCATGACGGTCAGATCGGCGGCCTTGATGTCCGGAGCGAAGCCGGAGGGCGATTTGGACCCCGTCGCACCGGGCTCGGTGGACGGGCCGTCGCTGCTCTCGCCGCTGTCGCTGACCGATGGGGAGGGGGTCGGGGACTCCGATTCCGCCGGGTCAAAGGAGGGGCTGGATCCGACGGACTGCTTGCTGTCCGTAGCCCGGTCGGTCCCCTTGTCCTTGTCGCCGAGCAGTCGTACGCCGAGAACCGCGAGCGCCGCCACGACCACCACGGTGGCCACCGAGCCGAGGATCAGGCCGGTCCGGCGCTTTCCGGGGCGGGGCGGCTCCGGGGCCGGGGCCGTGGACGTGGGCGGCGCCAGGCTGTACGTCGCCCCGTACCCGGTGGGCACCGTCGCGGGCAGGGGCTCCGGCAGGGGCTCCGGCAGGGCCTCCGTTACGGGGACGGGCGCAGGTGCTGGGGTCGGCGCGGGTGTCGGCGCGGGCGTCGGGGACGCCGGGGCGTACGCGGGCGGCGGCGGCACGTACGGAGTCGGAGCCGCCGCGGGCTTCGCCGGGGCCGCGTCCTGCACCGCCCGCTGCGAGGTGGAGGAGGTGGTCGTGGACACGACCGCGTGCCGGACGTCCTTCATCCACCCGGCCAGGCTCACCGGCCGCTCGGCGGGATCGCCCGCGCAGATGGAGGTGATCCGGTCCCGCTGCGAGGCGTCCAGCACGGCGAGCTGCGGGAGCGCGGCCATCGCCCAGGCCAGCTGGTCCGGCGAATTGGGCGGGGACTCACCGCTCAGCATGAAGTACGCGATCGCCCCGAAGGCGTACCGGTCCGTGCCCGGGGTGCGCTTGCCGTCGAAGACTTCGGGGGCCGCGTACCCGGGGGTGAACCAGACCTCCGCCGTCTGGTGGTCGGCGGTCAGCTTGCTGAGGCCGAAGTCCACCAGGGTGGCCTGCCCGTGCGCGTCGACCATCACGTTGCCGGGGGAGAGGTCGCCGTGGATGACCTGGCGCCCGGACGGGGTGGCCTTCCCCGAGTGCAACCAGTCCAGTACCTCGGCCAGTTGCTCCAGCGTGCGCATCACCTCGCGCCGCTCGGCGGCGGTGGCGAGCGTCCGCTCCGCCCTCCAGTCGCGCAGGTCGAGCCCGTCGACGTGGTTCATGACGAGCACGAGCGCCCGCCCCGTCAGGGTCGAGGACTCGCCGGGCCGGTGGATCGGCGGCCCCTCGAAGTGCTCCCGTACGCCGACCACACCGGGCCGGTGGACGAACCGCAGCAGCTCGGCCTGCTCGTTCCACTTCTGGCTGATCCGGTCGAAGATCTCGGGCGTGATGGTCGTCTTGGAGTCGAGCACCTTGACGACCACGGGTTCGGATCCGCCGGCGAGCTCGATCTCCGCGAGGTAGAGCACGGCCTCCCCGCCGCGCCCGATCGACCGGAGCAAGCGGTAGCGGTCCGCCGCCGAGTCCGGCCCGATGTGCAGGTTCTGGCTGGTCAATTTCCCCCCAGCGCCAGTGGTTTGATTGGGGATCAGCTTCCAGCCGTCAGGCGTGCGGGGTCAATGGGAATCGGGATCCCGTTAGGGTGACGACCCGAGCGGAAACGGCTCGACGCGCCGCCCACCTCCAGCTCCTACACCGCCGAGCAGTTGTACGCCGGTCAGCAGATCTCCTGAGAAGACGCCGGCGCGCCGAGGAAGGCCAGGCGGGCCCGCTTGGCCGGGAGGTAGACCTCGGGCAGGTCGATCTCCGGGAGTTCGACCTCCGGGCCGAGTACGAAACCGGAGCGTTCCAGGAGGCCGACGGCCTTGGCGTTGCGGGCGTCCGGCTCGGCGACCACGCGCCGGGCGCCGCCGTCGGAGAACACGTAGGCGAGGAAGGCGGATATCAGGCCCGCGGTGAAGCCGTGTTGGGCCGCGCCCGTGCCGGGGCCGATCAGCAGGTGCACGCCGACGTCGCCGGGCTGGACCTCGTAGCACTCACTGACCCGGTCCTCGGCGCAGTCGTACGTCTGGAACAGCGCGACCTGCTCGCCTTCGCGCGCGATCATGAACGCGTGGTGGGTGGTGCGGCGGTCGACGTCCTCGTAGATCTCCTGGACCAGCTCGCGGCTGGCCTCGCCCATGCCCCAGAAGCGGGCGCGCTCCTGCGTGACCCAGCTGTGGATGAGGGCGGAGTCGGCGGCCGGGTCGACCGGCGTGATGGTGACCGTGCCGAAGCCTTCGACGAGGTGGGTGTACACGGGCTGCCGGGCGGAGGTGGCGGCGGAGGCGGAGCTCATATCGATTCCTTGGTGAGCCGGGTCCAGTCGGTGACGACCGGGACGAGTTCGCACCGCGCCCACAGCGGGAGCTGGTCGCGGTGGTGGGGTGAGCCGGTGACGCCGTCCGCGCCGAGCGGGACCGCCCAGAGGCTGTCCTCGCGGCGGGCCAGGTCCCAGACGTAGCGGGCCGCCGAGGCGCGGGCGGTGAGGTCGGTGAAGCCGGGGACGGAGGAGGTGGCGTTCACACAGTCGTGGTCGCCGCCGAGGCCGGGCCACCGTGCCTCATGGTCCGGCAGCGCCGACCAGGGGGAGAGACGGTGTACCTCCGCCCAGGGGGTGTCGGGCGCACCGGTCGCGGCCGTCTCCTCCAAGGCGGCGCGGACGTGCGCCACGCGGTCGAGGCCCGGGAGGAGCGAGGTGGTGAGCAGGCCTTCGAGGGCGTAGCCGACCCGGGGGACCAGGTACAGCCAGGGGTGGAACACCTCCGGGCCGGTGGGCGCTCCGGCCAGGTCCGCGAAGACGGGGTCGGCGGCGAGACGGCGTACGACCCCGGTCCGCAGGGCCGAGAAGACGGTGGCGTCGGTGCTGTCGGCCGCCATGCGGCGGTCCCAGGCCAGCAGCCGGGTGCGCAGGGCCTGCGCCGCGGGGGACAGGCCGTCGAGCGCGGGCAGCAGGGCGAGCAGCGGTTCTGCGGAGGCGAGGTGCGTGTCGGCGTGTACGTCGGCCATCGCCTTCGGGGACCAGTCCGTGGAGCCGCTGAGCAGCTCGCGGATGCGGTTGGCGCGGTGCGGGGGCGCGAACTCCACGCCGAGCGGGGAGGCGATCCCGCGGGCGTTCGCCATGACGGCGAAGCCCTGCACGGGCTCGGCGGGGGTCGGGGCCCAGCCCTGCCAGACGTACCGCTGGTCCCACGCGGGCACGGGCCGCAGCCGGTTGGCGGGATCGCGCAGTGGCACGGCGCCCGCGACACGGTGCAGCAGGCCGCCCGCCGAGTCGGCGGCGTGGACGACGTTGACCGGCTCGGCCCAGCCGTCGAGGGCGCGGTCGATGTCCGCGACGGTACGGGCGCGCAGCAGGGCGGGGAGGGCGGCGAAGCCGAGGTCGCGGCGGACGCGGGGCGGGTAGCGCAGCGAGAGGGTCTCCTCGCCTTCGCGGACGACGACCGGGCCGCGGGCGGTCTCCAGCACCTCGACCTCGATGTCCGCGCCGTCGGCAACGGTGATGGTCTCGGTGTGGCGGGCGACGGCCTCCCAGCCGCCGTCCGGGCCGAGCGCCTCCAGGGTGGGGCCTTCCTCGCGCAGCCGCTCGACGTACAGGTCCTGGTAGTCGGCCATCGCGTTGGTGATGGCCCAGGCGGCGGTGCCGCTGTGCCCGAAGTGGGCGAGGCCCGGGACGCCGGGGACGGCCAGGCCGAGGACGTCGTACTCCGGACAGGAGATGCGTATCTGCTGGTAGACGCCCGGGTCCTCGATGAATCGGTGCGGGTCGCCCGCGATGATCGCCGCGCCGGTGGAGGTGCGGTCGCCCGGCACCAGCCAGCCGTTGCTGCCGGCCGTGCCGGGGCCGTCGGTGGCGAAGAGGGTGACCGCCTCCTCGCCCAGGGCGCGGGCCACGCGCTCGCGCCACAGCTTGGTGGCGAAGCCGGCGAACAGCACGTGGGTGGCGGTCCAGACGGCGAGCGGAACCCACGGCTCCCAGGGGGTGGGGGTGAGGCCGGTGCGGGCGAAGCGCTCGTCGCGGGCGGCGCCGGCGCTCAGCCCGTCATTGACGCCGTCGACGTAGGCGCCGACCCAGGCGGCGGTCTCCGGGTCGAGGGCTGCGTGGCAGCGGCGGGTGGTGTCGTCGATGCGGCACTGGCGGGCGAACGTGTCCCAGGCCACGCAGTCCGCGCCGAGGAAGGAGGCGCTGGAGCCCTGGGCGCGGTGGCGTTCGACCTCCAGCTGCCAGGCACGGTCGAAGGCGGTGACGCGTCCCTGGGCGTAGGCGAGGCCGAGGGCGTCGGCGGCGCGGAGGTGGGGGATGCCCCAGGGGTCGCGGTAGACCTCGTACTTCCCGTACTCCCCGAACGCGCCGATGCTCTCGCCGCTCGCACTGCTCACACTGCTCACACTCTTCCCCGGGGTGCATTAGGTTAGGCTGTCCTAACTATAAAGGTGTCCGGGAAGAGTTCGGTCCCTGAGCCGCTCCGAGCCGCTCCGAGCCGGGCTCAGGCGCCGGTGGCGCCGTCGATCGCCTCGCGGAGCAGGTCGGCGTGGCCGTTGTGGCGCGCGTACTCGTGGATGAGGTGGAGCATGAGCAGGCGCAGCGAGGCCTCCTCCTTCCAGCTCGGCACGTACGCCGTCACGTCCAGGGATTCCGCGGCGGCCTCGATGCGGCGGGCGTGGGCGACCTCCGCCTCCCAGGCGGCGAACGCCTCGGCACGACCGGACCCGGAGGCGTCGTAGGCGGCCTGGAAGTCGTGGGTGTCCGACCATAGGTGGGGAAGGTCCTCGCCGCTCAGGACGCGGCGGAACCAGTGCCGCTCGACCTCGGCCATGTGCCGCACCAGCCCCAGCAGGGACAGGGTTGACGGGGGCGACGAGGCCCGCCGCAGCTGTTCGTCGTCGAGGCCTTCGCACTTCCAGGCGAGGGTGGCCCGGTGGTAGTCGAGGTAGGCCCGGAGCGTCTCGCGCTCGCGGCCGGTCAGAGGCGGGTCGATGCGTTCCATGCCGATGATCATGCCCGCCGGGTGCCGTCGCCCGGAAGACCGTCGACGAGGCCGGACCGATCGGCGGACCGGTCGGTGGGGCGGTCCTGCCCGCGCGTCCACACGTACGGCACCGTCACGCCCAGCACGCCGAACCCCAGCCGCTCCAGGATCGGGCGGCTGTCGGCGGAGGCGTCCACCTGGAGGTACGGGATCCCGCGCTCGGCCGCCACGCGGGCCCTGTGGGCGACCAGCAGTCGGTAGATGCCGCGGCCGCGCCACCGGGGGTCCGTGCCGCCGCCCCACAGGCCCGCGAACGGGGCGCCCGGCGGCATCTCCATCCGGGCCGCGCTCACCGGGACGTCGCCCGCCATCGCCACGACGGCCTCGATGGTGTCCGGCTCGTGCCGCAGCAGGCTCAGTACCTGCTCCCGGATCTGCGGCCGCTCGGTTCCGAAGGCCCGCGTGTGGGCGTCCATCATCAGGTCCACCCCCGCCTCGTCCGTCACCACCCGCAGCGTGACGCCCTGCGGCGGCTCCACCTTGAGCGCGGCGAGCTCCTGCGTCCGGCCGACCATCAGCGTCTCGGCCGGCTCCGGCACGAAGCCGGCCGCCCGCAGCCGTTCCCCCAGGTCCGCCGGCCGGTCGTAGTCGTAGAGCTTCCACTCGAACTCGGACGTCCCCAGCGCATCGAAGTACGCGACCTGCGCCGCGATCTCCGCGTCCGCCGTCCCCTCGTCGAGGTCCGACCAGAGCACGCCGTTCCAGCCGGCCCCGGGCACGGTCTGCCGTACGACCGCGCGGGCCCGTTCCACGCGGGCCGACGCCGCGTCCGGCTGCGCGCCGCGGCGCATCCGGGCGTCGTAGTCGGCCCGCACCCGGCGGAGTTCGTCACGATCCATCGTCACCATCGGCCCAGCTCATCAGTGGCCGACCGGTCCCACAACTGCATTAACCTCACCCCGTGAACCACGACTCCACCATCTACACCGGCAAGGCCACCCCCGACGCAGCGGCCGACCGAGGCTGGCTCCTCGGCCACTTCAAGGACCCCGCCGACCCCCGCCACAGCGAGGACGTGGAGATCAAATGGGGTGTCCACCCGAAGGGCGACGAGCGGGAGCGCTGGGCGACCGCGGAGAAGCGGACCGCGCTGCTGGTACTGATCAGCGGGCGTTTCCGGCTGGAGTTCCCGGGGCGGACCGTCGTCCTCGCCGAGCAGGGGGACTACGTGCTCTGGGGGCGCGGAGTCGACCACTCCTGGTACGCGGAGGAGGACGCGGTGGTCCTCACCGTCCGGTGGCCCTCGATCCCCGGCTACCGGGTCGACGAACCCGATGACCAGGGCCGCCCCGAGCCGTCCGGCCCGCCTGCGGGGTGAGCGACGTCCCGCCCCTCCCGGTTCCCCCCGGGGCTGTGACGATGCACACGAAAGGGGCCAACGATCACGAAACGCTGAGATCGTCTGGATGTAGACCATCTTGGCCGCACTCCCGGGGCGATCCCCCGAACCGTCGGCCGGGCCTTCACGAGTTCAAGCGTTCTTTGCGACGGGCTGTCTCCCGGTAAAGATCCGAACCACCAGGGAGCACGTTTCCGTTGGCAGCACTCGCGCGATGGTGCATGCGGCACCGACTCCTCGCCGTCATGATCTGGCTGCTCACCCTCGGGGGGACCGCGGCGGCCGCGGTGACCGCCGGGTCGGCGTTCTCCAACGACTACGAGGTCCCCGGCACCGAGTCCGGCAGGGCGGGTGACCTCCTGCGGGAGGGCTTCCACGGCCAGGGCGGAGACACCGACACCATCGTGTGGCGCGCCCCGGAGCATCAGAGCGCCCGCACCCCGGACGTCCAGCAGCGCATGACCCGGGCACTCGACGCCGTGGCCGCGCTCCCCGGCGTCGGATCGGTCGCCGGCCCCTACGGCCCGGGCCAAGACAGCGCCGCCCAGATCAGCCCCGACGGGCGCACCGCCTACGCCGTGGTGACCTTCGAGCGGCCGGCCGACGCCGTACCCAAGGCCCAGGCCCAGGCGGTCGTCGACGCGGCGAAGAACCCGGCCACCGAGGCCGACGGCCTCCAGGTCGAACTCGGCGGACGCGCCGTCGGGCTGACCGAGGCGCCCACCGCGCACCTCGCCGAAGTCATCGGTGTCGCCGTCGCGGCGCTGGTCCTCTTCCTCGCCTTCGGCTCGCTCGCCGCGAGCCTGCTGCCCATCGCGACCGCCCTGGTCAGCGTGGGCACCGCCTATTTCGGCATCACCCTGCTCGGCCACGCGATGCCGGTCGCCGACTTCGCGCCGATGCTCGGCACCCTCGTCGGCCTCGGCGTCGGCATCGACTACGCGCTGTTCATCGTCACCCGGCACCGCAAGGGCCTCGCGCGCGGACTCCCCGTCGAGGAGGCGGCCGAGAACGCCGTCGCCACCACCGGCCGGGCCGTCGTCTTCGCCGGAGCCACCGTCTGCATCGCACTGCTCGGCATGCTGGTGCTGCGGCTCAACTTCCTGAACGGCGTCGCGATAGCCGCCTCCGTGACGGTGGTCCTCACGGTCGCCGCCTCGGTCACGCTGCTGCCCGCCCTCCTCTCGTACATCGGCACGCGCGCCCTCTCGCGCCGCGAGCGCCGCAGACTCGCCGCCGACGGCCCGAGGCCCGAACACACCACCGGCTTCGCCGCCCGCTGGTCCGCCTTCGTGGAACGGCACCCCAAACTGCTCGGGACCGTCGCCACCGCGGTCATGCTGGTGCTGGCACTGCCCACCCTCTTCCTCCACCTCGGCACATCCGACCAGGG
Source organism: Streptomyces sp. NPDC006463 (assembly GCF_042870715.1). Taxonomy (NCBI): domain Bacteria; kingdom Bacillati; phylum Actinomycetota; class Actinomycetes; order Kitasatosporales; family Streptomycetaceae; genus Streptomyces; species Streptomyces sp. NPDC006463. Next base: position 113,862 of record NZ_JBIAHP010000021.1, read on the forward strand.
CAACAACCCGGCCGGCTCCACCACCCGGCAGGCCTACGACCTGCTGGCCGAAGGTTTCGGGCCCGGCACGAACGGCCCCCTCGCCGTGGTCGCCCGCCTGGACGGCGCCGGCGACCGCCTCGCCGTCGACCGCCTGGCCGAGGCGCTCCGTACGACCGAGGGCGTCGCCTCCACCGGCCCGGCCGTCCTCAACCGCAGCGGGGACACCGCCGTCCTCACTGTCGTACCGGACTCCGCCCCCCAGTCCCGGGCCACGAGCGACCTCGTCGACAGACTCCGCGAGGACGTCATCCCGCGCGCCGGGCACGGCAACTCCATGGAGGTCCACGTCGGTGGCGTGACGGCCGGCTACGACGACTTCGCCGGGGTCATCATCGGGAAACTGCCGCTCTTCGTCGGAGTGGTCATCACCCTCGGCTGCGTGCTCCTGCTGCTGGCCTTCCGGTCCATCGGCATCCCGCTCAAGGCGGCGGTCATGAATATCGCCGCCGTCGCCTCCTCCTTCGGAGTCGTCGTGGCGGTCTTCCAATGGGGCTGGGGCAGCGAGCTGCTCGGCCTGGGCAGCGCCGGGCCGATCGAACCCTTCCTGCCCGTGATCATGGTGTCCGTGCTGTTCGGACTGTCGATGGACTACCAGGTCTTCCTCGTCAGCCGGATGTACGAGGAATGGCTGGAGACCGGTGACAACAAGCGGGCCGTCCGCGTGGGCCTCACCGAGACCAGCCGGGTCATCAACTCGGCCGCCGTCATCATGATCTCCGTCTTCCTGGCCTTCGTCCTCAGCGGCGACCGGATCATCGCGATGTTCGGCATCGCCCTCGCCGCGGCCGTGGCCCTCGACGCCTTCGTGCTGCGCACCCTCCTCGTCCCGGCCCTGATGCACATGCTCGGCGGCGCCAACTGGTGGCTGCCCGCCTGGCTCGACCGGCGGCTGCCCCGGATCAGCATCGAGCCCCCGGAACGCCTCCCCCATGCGAAACTTCCGGCACAGCGGCCGAGCGATGACAGCGCGGAGCCGGCTGACTCCGTACCCGTGTCCCGCTGACCAGCCGTAAGGACTCCCCGCATGTTCGCGATAGACCTGGCCGAAGACGCCCAGCTGAGGCCGCTGGAGGTGTGGCACGCCGAGGAATTCCTCGCCCACATGGACCGTGGGCGCGAGTTCATCGGCCAGTACGTCGGCTTCCCCGACCGTGCCACCGACCTGGACTCGGCGCGCGAGCTGCTCCGTTCGAACGCCGAGAAGGCCGCGAACGACGGCACCCGCTTCTTCGGCATCTGGGTCGAGGGCACGCTCGTCGGCGGCGTCCTCTACCCGGTCTTCGACGCCGCCGGCGGCAACTGCGAGGTCGGCTGCTGGCTGGAGCCCGCCGCCGCCGGACGCGGCCTGGTCACGGCCGCCTGCCGGGTGCTCATCGACTGGGCCTTCAACGGGCGCGGCATGCACCGCGTGGAGTGGCACGTCGCCACCGGGAACAAGAAGAGCATCGCGGTCGCCGAGCGCCTCGGCCTGACCCGCGAGGGCGTGATGCGCGAGAACCACCTGCACCGGGGCGTGCGCCAGAGCACCGAGACCTGGGCGGTCCTCGCCCACGAGTGGGCCGCGGCCCGTCCCGCCTGAGCCCGGACCGGGCCCCGCGGCCGCGGGGCCCGCCGTAATTCTCATGAACCTCTCAGACTCGCCGCTTACGGTGCCCCGCATGGACACCACGAAGACCCCCGCCCCGAACGCCTCCGAGGCGGACGCCACCCCCGCCGACCTCGAGAAGGCCGAGATCCCCCAGCCCGCCGAGGCCGAGGCCGACGCCGTACTCACCGACGCGGACCTGGACGACGACACGTTCGCCGAGGACGTGGCCGGGGACGAGCAGCCGAGCCACGTCGGAGCCGCGGCCTCCGCGATCGTCGCCGCAGGTCTCTCCGTCGTCGCGCTCAGCGGCAGCTGGGTCGCCGGCATCGTGTCCGAGCGCAAGAGCATCACCGGCCGCCTGGAGCTGACCCAGGCCGCCGACGCCAACGCGCAGATCGCCGCCCAGTTCATCGGCCCGTGGCACTCCACCGCCCTGGTCAACGGCATCTTCGCCACCCTCGCCCTGATCATCGCCGTCTTCGTGCTGGCCCTGCCCGCCTTCGGCACCCCCGAGCGCACCCTCCCCGCCTGGGTGCGGTCCGTCTCCTGGGCGGCCATCGCGCTGGGCGCCCTCGGCATCCTGCTCTTCGTCCTCATGTACTTCGACCTCCTCCTCACCATCCCGAAGGCAGCCGGCTAGGCACCGCCTTAGGCCTTCTCGGCCCGGCCCGCGAACCCTCCGCCCCGGACTAAGGCCCTCTGGCCCCGGCAGATGCGGCATGCGACCGATGTGCCGGTACCCCCTGGGACGCGAATCTTGGATCACACCGAACGAGGTGCCCGAGAAACGCGACCAGGGAGTACGAGATGTTCGAGTACGAGATCGCAGCCGCCCGCAACGCCGACCTCATCCGCGAGGCCGACGCGTTCCGCCTGGTGCGGGAGGCCGAGAAGGCGCGCCGCGCCTCCTCACGAAGCCAGGAACCCGAAAGGGTGGTGAGGGAACACCGGAGCCGCTTCGCCCGCACCGCGTAACCCACGCCGGCCGCGTGAACTGACGCGTGATGAGAAGCGCAGGGATAACGAGTGCCGCTGCCAGGGACGTCTGTGCGATGCTCGGCGACGTGGAGACCAGATCTGTCAGCCCGGTGTTCGTCGGCCGCGCCGACGAACTGGCCGTACTCACCGACGCGTTGACCCGTGCCGCCGGCCGTGAGCCGCAGGCGATGCTCATCGGGGGAGAGGCCGGGGTCGGTAAGACCCGCCTCACCGAGGAGTTCCTCGGCGAAGCGGCCCGCCGCGGCGCCGTGGTCGCCGTCGGAGGCTGTATGGAGATCGGGGCGGAGGGGCTTCCCTTCGCCCCGTTCTCGACGGCCCTGCGCACCCTGCACCGGCAGCTCCCCGAGGAGCTCGCCGCCGCAGCCGCGGGCCAGGAGGACGAACTCGCCCGCATCCTGCCCGAACTCGGCGACACCCCGCGCGGCCCGCACGACGAGGAGAGCACCGCCCGGCTCTTCGAACTGACGGCCCGGATGCTGGAGCGGCTCGCCGCCGACCGCACCGTCGTCCTCGTCCTGGAGGACCTGCACTGGGCGGACACCTCCACACGCCACCTGCTCTCCTACCTCTTCCGCACCCTGTCCAGCGGCCGGCTCGTCGTCGTCGCCACCTACCGCGCGGACGACGTCCACCGCCGCCACCCGCTGCGGCCCCTCCTCGCCGAACTGGACCGGCTCCGCACGGTCCGGCGCATCGAGCTGCCCCGCTTCAACCGGGCCGAGGTGCGCCGCCAGCTCGCCGGCATCCTCGCCTCGCAGCCCGACGAGGACTTCGTGGACTCCGTCTTCGACCGCTCCGACGGCAACGCCTTCTTCGTCGAGGAACTCGTCGCCTCCCGGGCGAGCGGCTGCCGTGCCGGACTCACCGAATCCCTGCGCGATCTGCTCCTCGTACGTGTCGAGGTCCTCCCCGAACGGGCCCAGGGTGTCGTGCGCATGGTCGCCGAGGGCGGCTCCACCGTCGAGTACCCGCTCCTGCGCGCCGTCGCCGGGCTCAGCGAGGACGAGCTCATCGAGGCTCTGCGGGCCGCCGTCGGCGCCAACATCCTGCTCGCCACCGCCGACGGGGACGGTTACCGCTTCCGCCACTCGCTGGTGCGCGAGGCCGTGAGCGACGACCTGCTGCCCGGCGAGCGCTCCCGCGTCAACCGCCGCTACGCCGAGGCCCTGGAGGCCGACGAGTCCCTGATCCGCGCCGAGGAACGGGTCATCCGGCTCGCCAGCTACTGGTACCACGCAAACGATCCGTCCAAGGCGCTGCCCGCCGTGCTCGCCGCCTCCGTGGCCGCGCGCCGCCGGCACGCCTACTCCGAGCAACTGCGCCTGCTGGAACGGGCGATGGACCTGTGGGAGAGCGCCCCGGAGGACGTCCGCGAGGCGCTTCGCCCGGCGGACTACACCGATGTGTACCCTCCGTGCGGCTGCGACCCGGCCACCACCCCGCTGCAGAGGCTCGACCTGCTGGCCGAGGCGACCGTCGCGGCCCGCTACGGCGGGGAGCGGGAACGCGCCCTGAAGTTCTGCAAGACGGCCGTGCGCATGCTGGACGACGGCCACGACCCGCTGCGGGCCGCCTGGTTCTGGACCGAACGCTCCCGGCTGGTCGCGAGCCTCGGCCGGGGCGACGGCTGGGACGAGATCGCCAAGGCCCAGGAGCTCGTACAGGGGCTGCCCCCGTCCCAGGTGCACGCCGAGGTCCTGGTCCGGGCCGCGGGTTGGGGCATGCTCCACGACCCCGGCCCCGGCAACATCGACGCCGCCGAACGCGCCGTCGAATACGCGCGGATGGTCGGCGCCGAAGACATCGAGCTCAATGCCCGGATCACCGTCGGCAGCCTGATCACCGACGCCGGCGACCCCGAAGCCGGCCTCGCCGAAATGCACTCGGTCAGGGAACGGGCCACGGAACTCGGCCTCGCCATGCTCGCGGGTCGTGCACATATCAACCTCAGCTCTCAGTTGGAAGGTCTGGGCCGGTCCCGCGAAGCCGTGGAACTGGCTGAACTAGGCGCTGAACTGGTCCGCAAGTCCCGACTGCTGGACTCCGAAGCCTGGGTCAGCGGCAACATGGCGGAGAGCCTCTACAGCCTCGGCCGCTGGGACGAGGCCGCCGAGGCGGCCCGGCGCACCCTGCTCGTCGGGCAGAGCGCGGCCCCACGCGGCGCCGCCGCCGCGCAGCTCGCCCATCTGGCACTGGCCCGCGGCGAATTGACCGAGGCCGCCCAGCAGCTCACCGCCGCCCAGGCCCACTTCGGCACCCACGCCATCCAGCCCCAGCACCGGATACCGCTGTACCGTCTCGCGATCGGTGTCGCCGCGGGGGAGAGCCGGATCGCCGACGTCCGCGCCGAGACGGCCGCCGCCGTCGCCTATGGATTCCCGCTCGGGCAGCACCGCTACGGCTGGCCGCTGCTGCTCGCCTCCGCCACCGCGGAGGCGGACTCCCGGGGATTCCCGGCCGCCGACGTCGACCGGGAATCCGCCCTGGACGTGCTGCGCAAAGCCGCCCGCAGCCTGCCCGCCCCGGCCCCGGTGTGGTGCGCCCACGCCGAGTACCTCCGGGCCGAACTGCTGCGGGCCGAGGCCAGGGACACCGTGGACGACTGGAGCGCCGTGGAGGAGGCCGTCCGCCCGCTGGAGCGCCCGTACCTGCTGGCCCGGGCTCGCCACCGGCTCGCGGAGGCCCTGCTGGCCGCCGGCGCCGACCGAGAGCGGGCCGCCACGCTGCTGCGCGAGGCCCACGCCACCGCCGACCGCCTCGGCTCACGCCGGCTGCGTGAGGACCTGGCCCTGCTCGCACAGCGCGCCCGGCTCCCGCTGTCCACCGCGGACACACCCCAGGCCCCGCCCGTACCGCAGGCCGACCCCGTGGAGGAGCTGGGCCTGACCAGCCGCGAGCGCGAGGTACTGCGCCTGGTCGCGGCCGGCAGCACCAACCGCAAGATCGCCGAAGAGCTGTTCATCTCCCCGAAGACGGCGAGCGTGCACGTCTCGAACATCCTGGCGAAGCTGGGCGTCGCCGGCCGCGGCGAGGCGGCCGCCCTCGCCCACCGGCTGCGCCTCTTCACACCGACCGGGCCGGCCGCTCCCCGGCCGGAGGCCGCTCGTCGAGGCGTATGAGCACGTGGCCGGATTCCAGGTCTATCGGTCCCCGTCCCGGGTCCCCGTCATTGACGTCGGCCCGGGACAGCTCCAGCCGCTTCTTCTCGTCGTCCGTGTGTTTGCGTCCCGGGTTGAAAAGCTCCTCGATCATGTTGAACACCGCGTCCACCGTGCCTTCCGTCCCCCACGGGGGCCAAGGCCCTGTCCGGGCCGGCTATCGCACTGTCAGTGTCAAGATCCTGTCGTCGCCCGCTTCCGGCGACCCGCGCCCATCCGTCTCGCTCGTGACCAGCAGCAATCTGTCCCCGCCGAGCGCCAGCACCGTACGCAGCCGCCCGTACTTCCCCTCCAGGAACGCTTCGGGCTCCGCCGCGAGTTCCGCCCCGGCCAGCGGGATCCGCCACAGCCGGCTGCCCTTCAGCCCGGCCATCCACACCGACCCCTCGGCCCAGGCGATCCCGCTCGGCGAGGCCTCGTCGGTCTTCCACACGGCCACCGGATCCCGCATCCCCGGTCTGCCCGCCTTCCCCTCGGCCTCCGGCCAGCCGTAGTTGGCGCCGGGCTCGATCAGATTCAGCTCGTCCCAGGTGTTCTGGCCGAACTCGGCCGCCCACAGCCGTTTGTCCTTGTCCCACGCGAGGCCCTGCACATTGCGGTGCCCGTAGGAGTAGACGACCGAATCGGCTTCGGGATTGCCGTGCACCGGATCCCCGTCCGGGGTCATCCGCAGGATCTTGCCGCCCAGCGATTTCCTGTCCTGCGCGAGGCCCTTGTCACCGGTCTCGCCCGTTCCCGCGTAGAGCATCTTGTCCGGGCCGAAGGCGATCCGGCCGCCGTTGTGGACGAGGCCCTTGGGAATACCCCGGAACACCGTGTCAGGGGCGCCCAGTTGCTGCCCCGCCGGTCTCTGCTCGTCATAACGCATCCGGGCGATGCGGTTGTCGGACTCCGTCGTGAAGTACGCGTACACCAGCCGGTCCGAGGCGAAGGACGGCGACAGGGCGAGACCCAGCAGCCCGCCCTCCCCGCCCGGGGCCACCCCCGGCACCTTGCCGATCTGCGTCACCGCGCCCGTGTCCGCCGCGACCCTGCTGATCGTCCCCTTGTCCCGCGAGGCGACCAGCAGATCCCCGCCGGGCAGGGGGGCCACGCCCCACGGGGACTCCAAGCCCTTGGCGACCTCGCCGGTCACCGTCACCGATCCCTTGGCCGGCGGGGCGGAGACCTGCGGAGAGGCGGACGGGCTCCCCGACGGGCCGGGTGATCCGGGGCCGGCCGCGGCCGTGCCCGGTGGAGAGCTGCCCGCCGCCGAACCGGGCCCGCCCGCCGGCGAGCATCCCGTGACCAGCAGTGCGCCGCACCCCGCCAGCGCGACCGCCGCCAGCACACCCTGACGCCGAGCGCCCGGGCCGTCGAACCCCGCCTGCCGCCCGCGAGAACTTCCGTGTCGCATCGCCCTGCTCCCTTCCCGGTGCTCCGATCCTGCCCCTTCACCCGTCTCAACAGCCGCAGAGGTTCCCGAAGTTCCACCACTCGTACACTCGATCGAGTGGTTGTGGGCGGGGCCCCGTCCCCCTCAGTCCCAGGCTCCCACCGCGACCGGGAGGGACGCGATCTCCGCGAGGTCCCCGGCCGTGAGCCGCACCTCCGCGGCCCGCGCGTTCTCCGCCGCCCACCGCGCCCGGCCGGCCCCCGGCACCGGCACCACCTGCGGCCCCTGCGCCAGCACCCACGCCAGCGCCACCTGCGCGACCGTGACCTCGGGCCCGTGCCGCCCCGCCACCCGCCGCAGCCCCGCCACCAGACCCTGGTTCGACGCCATCGCGTGCGCCGTGAACCGCGGATGCCGGGCCCGCACGTCCGCCGACTCGAAACCCTCGCCCGGGGTGAGCGTCCCCGTCAGGAACCCGCTGCCCAGCGGCATGGCCGCCAGGAAACCCACCCCGCGCGCCGCGCACCACGGCAGGAGCTGCCACGCCGCCTCCGGCGACCACACCGAAAGCTCCGCCTGCACCGCGCTCACCGGGAACACCTGCTGCGCCCGCTCCAGGTGCCGCACGGTCGTCGCGTACGCCCGGTCCCCGCGCCGCCCGGCCCCCGGCCCGGCGCCCGCCCCCAGCGCGCAGAACCCGAGCGCCCGCACCTTCCCCGCGCCCACCAGCTCCGCCATCGCACCCCAGGTCTCCTCGACCGGCACCTCCGGATCCACCCGGTGCAGCTGGTAGAGGTCTATGACATCGGTCCGCAGCCGCCGCAGCGAGGCGTCGCAGGCCCGCCGCAGATAGCCGGGCCGGCCGTCGGCCACCACGTGCTGGTCCCCCGCCCGCAGCCCGACCTTGGCCGAGACGAACGCCTCGGAACGCCGCTCCCGCAGCACCCGCCCCAGCAGCAGCTCATTGGTGAACGGTCCGTACACATCGGCGGTGTCCAGCAGGTTCGACCCCAGGTCCAGCGCCGTGTGCACCGTCGCCACCGACTCCTGCCCCCGCCGCCGCGAAGGTGCGTACGCCCAGCTCATCGGCATGCAGCCGAGTCCGACCGCGCCCACCGCCAGTGCTCCCGCCCCGATCGACCTGCGCTCCACCCGTGCGTCCCCCTCCCGCCGTTCCCGGTCCCGCCGCTCCCGGTCCCGCAATCAAACTAACGGCTTGATCGCGATGGCTTGGCATAGCCTCGTGATCATGACTGCAAAGACCTGGGACGTCTGGCTCCCCTTCCCCGCCGCGGAGATCGAGGGCCTGCCCGACTCCTTCCGATACCGCGTGTGGGACGGCGAGGACGACTTTCCCGCCGATCCGGCCGACTGCGTGTTCTACGTGGCCCCGTACATGAAGTCCCCAGCGGTCACCGTGCGCCCGCTGGCCTCGATGTCCGCCGTCCAGGTCGTCCAGACCCTGACCGCCGGCATCGACGATCTCGTCGGGGAGCCGGGGGGCCTCGGCGGCCTGCCTCCCGGCGTACGGCTGTGCAACGCCGCCGGGGTCCACACGGCCAGTACCGCCGAACTCGCCCTCACCCTCGCCCTCACCTCCCTGCGGGGCATCCCCGGCATGGTCCGGAGCCAGGACCGCGAGGAGTGGAGCTCCGGCTTCTACGACGCCCTCGCCGACAAGGCCGTCCTGATCGTCGGTTACGGAGCGATCGGCTCGGCCGTCGAGGACCGGCTCGTGCCCTTCGAGTGCGGGCCGGTCGCCCGCGTCGCGCGCTCGGCACGCACCGCGCCGCGCGGCCCCGTCCACGCCCTGGCCGAACTGCCCGAACTCCTGCCGCGGGCCGACGTGGTGATCCTCACCGTGCCGCTGACCGAATCCACCCGTGGCCTGGCCGGAGCCGAGTTCCTGAGCCGCATGAAGGACGGCGCCCTGCTCGTGAACGTCGCGCGCGGCCCCGTCGTCGACACCAAGTCCCTGCTGGCGGAGGTGGAGTCGGGCCGGCTGCGGGCGGCGCTGGACGTCACCGACCCGGAACCGCTGCCCGCGGGCCACCCCCTCTGGCATGCTCCGAATGTCCTGATCACGCCCCATGTGGGCGGCAGCAGCTCGGCCTTCGAGCCGCGGGCCAAGCGCATGGTGGCGCGCCAGCTGACCCGGTTCGCGGCCGGGGAGCCCGTGGAACACACGGTGCTGATCACCGAGTGACGCGCGCGAGTACGCTCCGCAGTCGCCCGAATGCGCTCAGCAGGCCCAACTCCCTTGATGGTAACGGAGCGTAGAGAAGGTATGTCCCTGAGTGACGAAAGTGGTGTATCGTCCGGAAGAAGGGGCTGCGCCACGAACGTCAGGCGCTGGGGAGTGATCGGACACTTTGGGGGGCGACGGGCGATGTACGGCCAATGGACGAAGGATCCGACACGGCACAGCCGCCGGAGGCGACGATGGGGTGCGTCGGAAGCAGCTCGCGAGGGGGACCGGTGAGTGCCCAGGGGGCGGCGCTCCTGAACCGCCCGTCCCTTTCGGGCGGAGGCAAGGGCCTGGCCATGCAGCTGCTCCTCGCAGTGGTCAGCGGCGGGTACGCCGTCGGCGCCGCCCTCAACTGGGGGTCGGAGGAAGTCGCCGAGATCATGGGTGACTTCGGGCTCAGCGCCGCCGGATTACTCGCGGCGGTCTCCTGCTACTCCTACGCGCGGGCGATCGACAACCGTGAACGGCCGGCCTGGCTGCTCTTCGCCTTCTCCTCCCTCATGGGTGCCGGCGGCAACGCGGTCTGGGGCTGGTACGAGGTGGTCCTCGGCCAGGACGTACCGAAGCCTTCGCTCGCCGACTTCGCCTTCCTCTGCTTCGCCCCTCCGGCCATCGTGGGCCTCCTCGTCCTCGCCAAACGCCCGGTCACCCGCGCCGGCTGGGTGTGCCTCGGGCTCGACTCCTGGCTCATCGGCGGCTCCCTGCTCACCCTCTCCTGGAGCCTGGCCCTGGCCCACGCGGCGCGGACCGCCCAGTCCGGCGCCCCCGGCAGCGTGCCGCGCGCCGCGCTCTCCCTGGCCTACCCGCTCCTGGACATCGCGCTCGTCTCGATGGTCCTGGTCCTGCACTTCCGGCGGTCCGAGACCAACCGCTCCGCGGTCAACACCGCCATCGCCGCGCTCGCACTCACCGTGCTCAGCGACGCCCTGTTCACCTCACCGCTGCTGAGCGCGGAGTACCAGTCCGGACAGCTGCTCGACGCGGGCTGGTTCGCGGGCTCCCTGCTCCTCGCGTACGCGCCCTGGGGCGCCCGGCGCCTCCACCCGGGACCGGAGCCCGTCGGCCACCCGCGCGCGGAGCGCCCGCACAGCCGCCCCATCACCGGCTCGCTGCCCGCCCTCACCCCGTACCTCGCGGCCGCCGTGTGCACCCTGGGCATCCTCTACAACGTCGTGGACGGCCGGAAGGTCGACCGGATCGTGATCTTCACCGGCTGCACGGTCGTCCTCGCCCTCGTCATCCGCCAGGGCATCATGCTCCTCGACAACATCGCGCTGACCCAGGAACTGGCCCAGAAGGAGAACCACTTCCGCTCCCTGGTCCAGGGTTCCAGCGACGTCATCATGATCGCCGCGCCCACCGGGACCCTGCACTACGTGAGCCCCGCCGCCGCCGGGGTCTACGGCCGCGAGGCGGAGGAGCTGGTCGGCACCGAGCTCGCCACCCTGATCCACCCCGACGACCTCGGCAAGGTGGTCCACGAGGTGCGCCGCTTCCTCGCCGCGCCGCCGGCCGAGGAGCCCACCACCCGTATCGAATGCCGGTTCAAGTCGGGCGACGGCGAATGGCTCAACGTGGAGTCCACCGTCAACCGGCACCAGGGCGGCCTCATCCTCAACAGCCGGGACGTCACCGAGCGGGTCCGCCTCCAGGCCCAGCTCCAGCACAGCGCCGAGCACGATCCGCTGACCGACCTGCCCAACCGCGCCCTGTTCACCCGACGGGTCCGCCAGGCCCTCACCGGCCGGCGCGCGGGCGACCACAGCACCGCCGTGCTCTTCATCGACCTCGACGGCTTCAAGGCGGTCAACGACACCATCGGCCACCAGGCCGGCGACGAGCTGCTCATCGAGGCCGCGCACAGACTCCAGGACTCGGTCCGGGCCGGGGACACCGCGGCCCGCCTCGGCGGCGACGAGTTCGCCGCGCTGATCCTCGGCGACGGCAGCCGGGACCGCAGCGCCCGCGAATACCAGGCGCGCGAGATCGCCGACCGGCTGCGCACCACCCTCTCCCAGCCGTACCGGATCGGCGGCAGCGAGGTACGGGTCGCCGCCAGCATCGGCGTGGCCTTCGCCGACCCCGGAATCACCCCTTCGGACCTGATGCGCAACGCGGATCTCGCGATGTACCGGGCCAAGGCGGGCGGCAAGGACCGCGTCGAGATGTACGCCCCGCAGATGCAGGCCGAGGTCGTCCGCAAGGCCGAGCTGGCGGGCCGGCTGCGGACCGCACTGCACGAGGGCGAGTTCGCGCTGCTGCACCAGCCCGTCGTCTCACTGGCCACCGGCGAGGTCTCCGCCGTGGTCGCACAGGCCCGCTGGCGTTCGACCCAGGGCATCCTCTTCACCCCGGCGGAGTTCCTCCGTGTGGCGGAGTACAGCGAGGGGTCCGCGGCCCCGGCCGGCAAGGACGCCTCGCGGACCGCCGAGCTGGGGCGCTGGCTGCTGGAGCAGGCCGTGGAGCAGGCCGCCGACCGCCACCGGGCCGGGCACGGCGTCCCCGTGGCCATCCGGATGACCGCCCAGCGGCTCCTCGACCGGGCCATGCCGCTGGGCTCCGTGGAGGCCCTGCTGGCCAGGCACGGACTGCCCTCGGGGGCTCTGGTCCTGGAGCTGGCCGTTTCCGATCCCAGAGTGCCCTTCGACGACCTGGAGCGCCGCCTGACGGCCCTGAACCGACTCGGGGTGGGAATCGCGCTGGACGGCTTCGGGAGCGGCTACGCGGCGATCAGTGCCCTGCGCCGCCTTCCGGTGGACATGCTGAAGCTGGACCGCGGGCTGGTGGAGGGCGTGGTCGAGTCCTCGCGCCTCCACAAGATCACCGCAGGTCTGTTGCGGATCGCAAACGACCTGGGCATGCAATCGGTGGCCGACGGGGTGGACCTGCCCGAACAGGTCATGGCGCTGCGCGCCATGGGGTGCACCCACGGCCAGGGGATGGCCTTCTCCGGGCCACTCGACGAATACAGGCTGCGGCGCGCGCTCGTGCGCGGTAGTTTCCCAGTACCGGGTGGGGCGGTGCAGCCCGCCCTGGCCGGTGGTTCGCCGGGGGGATCGATGGCCATCCATAGGGGCTCACATAATGAGACGCCCGTCCCACCTACTTGACATCACCCTCCCGCCAGAGGGAGGGTCAATGCCATGCGCACCCGAATTCTCGTACTTGGAAAGCGCGTCGGCTGAAGCCGGGACCAGCATGTTCCCGCTCAACACACCCGACGCGCTCCCCTCGCTTGCCTCCCGGCACGAGGGGTTTTTTGTTGCACTGGCACAGAGTCGAATCCGCGTAAAACCCTCAGCTTCGAGAAGAGAATGCCGATGACCGAGCAGGCCACCGGGGCCCACCATCCGCAGCCGCGGCCCCGTTCCGGCGGACAGCAGTCCGCCGCAGTTGAGCACGTCACGGGCGCGCAGTCCCTCATCCGCTCTCTCGAAGAGGTGGGGTGCGAAACGGTCTTCGGGATTCCGGGAGGTGCCATCCTCCCCGCGTACGACCCGATGATGGACTCCAAGAAGGTCCGTCACATCCTGGTCCGCCACGAGCAGGGGGCCGGCCACGCCGCCACCGGCTACGCGCAGGCCACCGGCAAGGTCGGCGTCTGCATGGCCACGTCCGGGCCTGGCGCCACGAACCTGGTCACCCCGATCGCCGACGCGCACATGGACTCCGTGCCGCTCGTCGCGATCACCGGCCAGGTCTCCTCCAAGGCGATCGGCACCGATGCCTTCCAGGAGGCGGACATCGTCGGCATCACGATGCCGATCACCAAGCACAACTTCCTGGTCACCAAGGCCGAGGACATCCCGCGGACGATCGCCGAGGCCTTCCACATCGCCTCCACCGGCCGCCCCGGCCCGGTCCTGGTCGACATCGCCAAGGACGCCCTGCAGGCGCAGACCACCTTCTCGTGGCCGCCCTCCCAGGACCTCCCCGGTTACCGGCCGGTCACCAAGCCGCACGCCAAGCAGATCCGCGAGGCCGCCAAGCTCATCTGCCAGGCCAAGCGCCCGGTGCTGTACGTCGGCGGCGGCGTCATGAAGTCCGGCGCGACCGCCGAGCTGAAGGTCCTCGCCGAGCTGACCGGCGTCCCGGTCGCGACCACCCTGATGGCGCTCGGCTCCTTCCCCGACAGCCACCCGTTGCACGTCGGCATGCCGGGCATGCACGGCTCGGTCACCGGCGTCACCGCGCTGCAGAAGTCGGACCTGCTGATCGCCCTCGGTACCCGCTTCGACGACCGCGTCACCGGCAAGCTGGACAGCTTCGCACCCTTCGCCAAGATCATCCACGCGGACATCGACCCGGCCGAGATCGGCAAGAACCGCGAGGTCGACGTCCCGATCGTCGGCGACGCCCGCGAGGTCATCGCCGACCTGATCCAGGCCGTCCAGGCCGAGCACACCGAGGGCAACGCCGGCGACTACACCGCCTGGTGGAACGACCTCAACCGCTGGCGCGAGACCTACCCGCTGGGCTACGACCTGCCCGCGGACGGCAGCCTCTCGCCCCAGCAGGTCATCGAGCGGATCGGTGCGCTCGCGCCGAAGAGCACGATCTTCGCGGCCGGCGTCGGCCAGCATCAGATGTGGGCCTCGCACTTCGTCAAGTACGAGGAGCCCCGCACCTGGCTGAACTCCGGCGGCGCCGGAACCATGGGCTACGCGGTCCCGGCCGCGATGGGTGCCAAGGTCGGCATGCCCGAGCGCACGGTCTGGGCGATCGACGGCGACGGCTGCTTCCAGATGACCAATCAGGAACTGGTCACCTGCGCACTGAACAACATCCCGATCAAGGTCGCGATCATCAACAACGGTGCGCTGGGCATGGTCCGCCAGTGGCAGACCCTGTTCTACAACCAGCGGTACTCCAGCACCGTTCTGCACGCCGACGAGACCGGCTTCGACGCGGTCGGCTCCCAGATGGGCGAGTCGATCGCCCCCCGCAAGGGCACCCGCGTGCCGGACTTCGTCAAGCTGTCCGAGGCCATGGGCTGCGTCGCCCTGCGCTGCGAGGACCCGGCCGACCTCGACAAGGTCATCGCCGAGGCCAACGCGATCAACGACCGTACCGTGGTCATCGACTTCATCGTCCACGAGGACGCCATGGTGTGGCCGATGGTCGCCGCCGGCACCTCCAACGACGAGGTCATGGCAGCCCGGGGCGTCCGTCCCGACTTCGGCGACAACGAAGACGACTGAGCCGAGAGAGCCGAGAGAGAGAACGCCTCACATGTCCAAGCACACGCTCTCCGTCCTGGTCGAGAACACGCCCGGCATCCTCGCCCGGATCGCCGCACTGTTCTCCCGCCGCGGGTTCAACATCGACTCCCTCGCGGTCGGTGTCACGGAGCACCCCGACATCTCCCGCATCACCATCGTCGTGAACGTCGAGGACCTCCCGCTGGAGCAGGTGACCAAGCAGCTCAACAAGCTGGTCAACGTCCTCAAGATCGTCGAGCTGGAGTCGCACAACGCGATCGAGCGCGAACTCGTCCTGGTGAAGGTCCGCGCCGACAACGAGACCCGGTCGCAGATCGTCGAGATCGTCCAGCTGTTCCGCGCCAAGACGGTCGACGTCTCCCCGGAGGCCGTCACCATCGAGGCCACCGGCGGCACCGACAAGCTCGGCGCGATGCTCAAGATGCTGGAGCCCTTCGGCATCAAGGAGCTCGTGCAGTCCGGCACGATCGCCATAGGGCGTGGCGGACGGTCCATCACGGACCGCAGCCTGCGGGCGCTCGACCGCAGCGCCTGACAGCCCGACAGGCCCCGCGCCCGACACGCCGGGCCTGCCTGACGCGCCCGCGACGTCGGACGCAACAGACACGCAAGACACGTCGGACACGCTCAAGCTCGCATAGCGAGACCGGCAGACTCAGATTCCGTTCCCCGCCGTACGGTGGGTGCAACACCAGCGCACCAAGGAGATATCCCAGTGGCCGAGCTGTTCTACGAGAACGACGCCGACCTGTCCATCATCCAGGGCCGCAAGGTCGCGGTCATCGGTTACGGCAGCCAGGGCCACGCCCACGCGCTGTCGCTCCGTGACTCCGGCGTCGACGTCGTCGTCGGCCTGAAGGAGGGCTCGAAGTCCAAGGCCAAGGCCGAGGAGCAGGGCCTGAAGGTCGTCCCCGTGGCCGAGGCCGCCGAGTGGGCGAACGTCATCATGATCCTGACCCCGGACCCGCTGCAGGCCGAGATCTACGAGGAGTCCATCAAGGACCACCTCAAGGACGGCGACGCGCTGTTCTTCGGTCACGGCTTCAACGTCCGCTACGGCTTCATCAAGCCCCCGGCCAACGTGGACGTCGCCCTGGTCGCCCCGAAGGGCCCGGGTCACCTGGTCCGCCGTCAGTACGAGGAGGGCCGCGGCGTTCCGTGCATCGCGGCCGTCGAGCAGGACCACTCGGGCAACGCCTTCGCCCTCGCGCTCTCGTACGCGGCCGGCATCGGCGGCACCCGTGCCGGCGTCATCAAGACCACCTTCACCGAGGAGACCGAGACCGACCTGTTCGGTGAGCAGGCCGTCCTCTGTGGTGGCGCCTCCGCCCTGGTCAAGGCCGGTTTCGAGACCCTGACCGAGGCCGGCTACCAGCCGGAGATCGCGTACTTCGAGTGCCTGCACGAGCTGAAGCTCATCGTGGACCTCATGTACGAGGGCGGCCTGGAGAAGATGCGCTGGTCGGTCTCCGAGACCGCCGAGTGGGGCGACTACATCACCGGCCCCCGCGTCATCACCGACGCGACCAAGGCCGAGATGAAGAAGGTCCTCGCGGAGATCCAGAGCGGCGAGTTCGCCAACACCTGGATGGCTGAGTACAAGGCCGGTCTGCCGAAGTACAACGAGTACAAGAAGGCCGACTCGGAGCACCTGCTGGAGACCACCGGCAAGAAGCTGCGCAAGCTGATGAGCTGGGTCGACAGCGACGAGAGCTGATCTCGCGGCGGCGGGGCCGGGACGGCGCGTCCCGGCCCCACCGCCCATCACGGACGGCCGGGAAGGCCGGACACGCGGCATCTGCGGTCCCGCCTTGTCCAACCCGGCCAACCACGGAAGGGTGATCCTTCCGTACAGGCGGAAATCCGGCCCGCCGGCGCCACTACACTGCTCAACACATACGCGTCAGGCCCACAGTGTCGTGCGTCTTCCACGCGGCTACCCCCTCCACCGCCTGCGGCCGTCGGGACGGCCGTCCGCACTGGACTTGTGAGGACCCACGTGAGCTCGAAACCTGTCGTACTCATCGCCGAAGAGCTGTCGCCTGCCACCGTCGAGGCGCTCGGCCCGGACTTCGAGATCCGGCACTGCAACGGCGCCGACCGCGCCGAGCTGCTCCCCGCGATCGTCGACGTCGACGCGATCCTCGTGCGCTCCGCGACCAAGGTCGACGCCGAGGCCATCGCCGCCGCCAAGAAGCTGCGGGTCGTCGCCCGCGCCGGCGTCGGTCTGGACAACGTCGACGTCTCCGCCGCCACCAAGGCCGGCGTGATGGTCGTCAACGCCCCGACCTCGAACATCGTGACGGCGGCCGAGCTCGCCTGCGGCCTGCTCGTCGCCACCGCCCGCAACATCCCGCAGGCCAACACCGCCCTGAAGAACGGTGAGTGGAAGCGGAACAAGTACACGGGTGTCGAGCTCAGCGAGAAGACCCTCGGCGTCGTCGGCCTGGGCCGCATCGGCGTCCTGGTCGCCCAGCGCATGTCGGCCTTCGGCATGAAGGTCGTCGCGTACGACCCCTACGTACAGCCCGCGCGCGCCGCCCAGATGGGCGTCAAGATGCTGACGCTGGACGAGCTCCTGGAGGTCGCCGACTTCATCACCGTGCACCTGCCCAAGACCCCCGAGACCATCGGTCTCATCGGGGACGAGGCCCTGCGCAGGGTGAAGCCGTCCGTCCGCATCGTCAACGCCGCCCGCGGCGGGATCGTGGACGAGGCCGCGCTGTACTCCGCCATCAAGGAAGGCCGCGTCGCCGGCGCTGGTCTCGACGTGTACGCGAAGGAGCCCTGCACGGACTCCCCGCTCTTCGAGCTCGACCAGGTCGTCTGCACCCCGCACCTCGGCGCGTCCACGGACGAGGCCCAGGAGAAGGCCGGCGTCTCGGTCGCCAAGTCGGTGCGCCTCGCCCTCGCCGGTGAGCTCGTTCCGGACGCGGTCAACGTCCAGGGCGGCGTCATCGCCGAGGACGTACGCCCGGGCCTGCCGCTCGCCGAGAAGCTCGGCCGCATCTTCACCGCCCTCGCGGGCGAGGTCGCGGTCCGCCTCGACGTCGAGGTCTGCGGCGAGATCACCCAGCACGACGTGAAGGTGCTCGAACTCTCCGCGCTCAAGGGTGTCTTCGAGGACGTCGTCGACGAGACGGTCTCCTACGTCAACGCGCCGCTGTTCGCGCAGGAGCGCGGTGTCGAGGTCCGCCTGACCACCAGCTCCGAGTCCCCGGACCACCGCAACGTGGTGACCGTCCGCGGCACCCTGGCGGACGGCCAGGAGGTCTCGGTCTCCGGCACGCTCGCGGGCCCGAAGCACCTGCAGAAGATCGTCGGTGTCGGCGAGTACGACGTGGACCTGGCGCTCGCCGACTACATGGTCGTACTGCGCTACACCGACCGCCCCGGCGTGGTCGGCACGGTCGGCCGCGTCCTCGGCGAGGGCGGTCTGAACATCGCGGGCATGCAGGTCGCCCGCGCCGAGGAGCACGGCGAGGCGCTCGCCGTCCTCACCGTCGACGCCGAGGTCCCGGCGAACGTCCTCGCGGACATCGCCGCCGAGATCGGCGCCGTCTCGGCGCGCACGGTCAGCCTCGGCTGACCGGCAGGACACAGCGGAAGGGCCCGGGGGGAGACCCCCGGGCCCTTTCACGTTCCACAGCCCACCGCGCACCGGCCGGGATCAGTTGTACGACGGCTCCTGCACGTCGTCCCGGGGAGCCGGGGCCTGCTCCGCCGCGGGCGGGGCAGGGGCTTCGACACCCCGCATCAGGGCCGCGGCGAGCACCGCCGCCGCGAGCAGCAGAGCCGTACCGCCCCAGGCCGCGTACTGCATTCCGTGGACGAAGGCCTCGCGGGCCAGGGCGAGGACCTGCTCGCCGGCCGCCCCGCCGAGGTGGTGGGCGGTGGCCACGGCCCCGCCCAGGGTCTCCCGTACCGCGGGCTCGGAGTCCGCCAGGTCACCGCGGTAGACCGCGGTGCCCAGGCTGCCGAGGACCGCCATGCCGAGCGCGCCGCCGAACTCCTGGCCCGTCTCCAGCAGGGAGGCGGCCGAACCGGCCTTCTCGGCGGGAGCCGCGGCGAGCGCCATGTCCGAGACCAGCGACATGACGGTGACGATGCCCGAGGCCAGTACGCCGGCGCCGGTCAGGAGCAGCCACAGGGAGTCGGTGTCGACCATGCTGACCAGGGCGAATCCGGCGGCGGCAAGGACGAATCCGCCGGCGATGACGTAGGCCCGCTCCATCTTCTGGGCCAGGGCGGCGGAGACGGGGGCCGCGGCGCCGATGACGACCGAGGGGGCCAGGCTCCACAGGGCGGCCTCCAGGGTGCCCATGCCGAGCACGGACTGCAGGTACTGGGTGGTGAAGTAGGCCGAGCCCATCATGGCGAACGCGGCGATCGTGTTGAGGCCGACGCCCGCACCGAAACCGCGGCCCTGGAACAGCGTCCGGCTGACCATGGCGTCGTCACGGGTGCGCTGACGGCGGACGAAGACGTAGCCGAAGGCCAGTCCGGCCAGCAGGCAGCCGAGGTAGAGCGGTGTGACGCCCTCGGCGGCGATCTCCTTGAGCCCGTAGACGACCGGGAGCACGGCGGCCATGGACAGCGGGACGCTGGGCAGGTCGAAGCGGCCGGGGGCCGGGTCCTTGAACTCCGGGACCAGCACCGGGACCAGGACCAGCAGGAGCAGCATCGCGGGCACGTTGATGAGGAAGACGGAGCCCCAGTAGAAGTGGTTCAGCATCACGCCGCTCAGCACCGAGCCGAGCGCGATGCCGCCGGTCATGGCCCCGGACCAGATGGCGATGGCCTTGCCGCGCTGCTTGTCGTCCTGGAAGAGGTTCCGCACGAGGGCCAACGTGGAGGGCATCAGGGTCGCGCCGCCGACGCCGAGCAGGACGCGGCAGGCGATGAGCATCTCGGCACTCGTGGCGTACCCGGCGCCGACCGAGGCGAGGCCGAAGGCGGTCGCGCCGATCAGCAGCAGCTTGCGGCGGCCGATCCGGTCACCGAGCGAGCCCATCGTGATCAGCAGGCCGGAGAGGGCGAAGGCGTAGCTGTCGAAGATCCAGAGCTGCTGGGTGGCGCTCGGGTCGAGCTGCTCGGTGATGGCGGGGATGGCGAAGTAGAGGACGGAAACGTCCATCGAGACCAGGAGCAGCGGCAGCACGAGGACGGTGAAGGCGGTCCATTCGCGGCGGCCGGCGAGGCGCGGTGTGGCGGCGGGGTTCGTCATGAGAAGCAATGTACAGACGTCATAAACGTTTGTCTATGACGGATGTATAGAACGCTCGTCTGGAACTTCCGTCTATGACGCCTGTCTTGCTACGGTGACGCCATGGGACATCGTGAGGATCTACTTGAAGGCGCCAAGAAATGCCTGGTCGAGAAGGGTTTCGTGCGCACGACGGCGCGCGACATCGTGAAGGCTTCGGGGGCGAACCTGGCCTCCATCGGCTACCACTACGGCTCGAAGGACGCCTTGCTCACCGAGGCGTTCATCTCCTTGATGCAGGAGCTGGGCGCGGGCTTCCAGGACGGCGTACAAGGTGAGGGCGGCTCGCTGGAACGGTTCCACGCGGTCTGGCAGGGGTTCCTCGGCCAGCGGGAGGAGGCCGGTCCGGTCTGGGCGGCCAGCCTGGAGGTCGCGCTGAGCCGCGACCGGATGCCGGACCTGCGGGCGATGCTCGCGGCCTCGCAGGCCGAGGGACGCCGCGGCCTGATCGCGATGCTGACCGGCACCCCCGAGGAGGAGATCACCGAACGGGAGGAGCGGACGCTGGGCGCCTTCTACCAGGCGCTGCTGAACGGCCTGATGATCCAGTGGCTGTTCGACCCGAAGACGGCGGCGAGCGCGGAGGAGCTCACCGAGGGCATGCGGGCGGCGTCCGAGGCGCTGACGCGTTCCCCGGCGGAACCGGCCGAGGACCGGGAGTGACGGGGGGTCCCGAGTGAGCGGAGCCCCCTGACACGCGTGGCATGCTACGGACATGACCACGGAATCCACGCAAGGCACGGAATCCGCCGCGGAGTTCGAGGCGCACCGGTCCCGGCTCTTCTCGCTCGCTTACCGGCTGCTCGGTTCGGCGAGCGAGGCCGAGGACGTCGTGCAGGACACGTACCTGCGCTGGAACGGCGCCGAGCCCGGCTCCGTCCTCGTCCCGGCCGCATGGCTGACCAAGGTCATGACGAACCTCTGCCTCAACCGGCTCGCCTCGGCCCGTGCCCGGCGGGAGACGTACGTCGGGCCCTGGCTGCCCGAGCCGGTGCTCACCCACGCCGGCGCCGCCGAACCGCTGGGCCCGCTGGAGAGCGCCGTACAACGCGAGTCGGTCTCGCTCGCACTGCTCAGCCTCATGGAGCGGCTCACTCCGGCCGAACGCGCGGTGTTCGTGCTGCGCGAGGCGTTCGGCCACAGCCACCGGGAGGTCGCCGAGGCCGTGGGCATCGAGGAGGCCCACTCGCGGCAGCTGCACCGCCGGGCCCGTGAACGGCTCGGCCAGCCGGGAAGGCGCTTCGACGTCGACGCCGGACAGCGCGCGAAGATCGTCGAGCGGTTCTTCGCCGCCGCCCTCGGAGGCGATGTGGCCGGCCTTGAACAGCTGCTCGCCGACGATGTGGTCGCCTGGTCCGACGGAGGCGGCCAGGTGTCCGCGGCACGCCGGCCCGTCACGGGACGTGCGAAGGTGCTCCGCTATCTGCTGGGCATGGGCGCCCGGCCCGAGGCGGCGCTCCTCACCTTCGAGTTCGGCGAGGCGAACGGCGACCCGGCGGCCCTCATCCTCGCGGACGGGGCGCTGGCCGGGGTCGTCGTCCCCGAGGTCCGGGAGGGGCTCGTCGTCGGGGTCCGTACGGTCCTCACCCCCGGCAAGCTCGCCTTCGCCGCGGGGCAGCTGGCGTGACGGGCGGACCACCGGCGCAGCGCAGACGCCGGCGGTCCGGCGGTCCGGCGGTCCGTCAGACGGTGACGACAACCTTCGCGCGGGCGTGCTCCACCTCCAGGTACCGGATGGCCTCGGCGGCCTCGCGGAGCGGGTAGGTCCGGTCGACGACCGGGGCGAGGTCGCCGCGCTCGACGAGTTCCCTCAGCGCCGCCAGGTTCCGGCTGCTCTGCGTCGCCGTGAGGACGAGCAGCCGCTGGCCGACGAAACGGGACAGTGCCTGCCCCTTGATGATGAGGCCCATCGGCCCGACCAGGCTGCCGCCTTCGGACACGCCGCCACCGGACAGGACGAGCGTCCCCGACGGGGTCAGCGCTCGCCGGCACTCGGCCAGCGAGCGGTTGCCCACCAGGTCGAACACCACGTCGTAGCGGGATCCGTTCCGGGTGAAGTCCTCGTGGGTGTAGTCGACGACGTGGTCCGCACCGAGCGACCGGACCAGGTCCACGTTCTTCGTACTGCACACCCCGGTCACCTCCGCGCCGAACGCCTTGGCGATCTGTACGGCGAAGGTCCCCACCCCACCTGACGCACCGTTGACCAGGACCTTGTGTCCCGGCCGCACCCGCGCCAGATCGCGCAGGCCCATGAGGGCGGTGTTGCCCGCCAGCGGCACCGCGGCCGCCTGTTCGAACGTCAGGTTGGCCGGCTTCGGCTCCACCACGTCCTGGGAGGCGCACACGTACTCGGCGAACGCCCCGTCGGCCTCGCCGAACACCTCGTCACCGGGGCGCAGCCGCGTGACGTCCTTGCCCACCGCCTCCACCCGGCCCGCGAAGTCGCTGCCCCGGATCCGCTCCTTCGGCGCGCGCAGCCCCAACACCAGCCTGGCCAGGTACGGATCGCCCCGCATGA
This sequence comes from Streptomyces sp. NPDC006463, assembly GCF_042870715.1. Classification (NCBI taxonomy): domain Bacteria; kingdom Bacillati; phylum Actinomycetota; class Actinomycetes; order Kitasatosporales; family Streptomycetaceae; genus Streptomyces; species Streptomyces sp. NPDC006463. Next base: position 136,281 of record NZ_JBIAHP010000021.1, read on the forward strand.
GGTGCCAGTCGCGCGCGTTGACCGCGGCCGCGTGGACCCGCACCAGTACCTCGTGGCCGGCGGCGACCGGCTTGTCGACCTCTCTGAGTTCCAGCACGTCGGGGGATCCGTACCGGTCCTGGACGATCGCCTTCATCAGACCTCCGTTCGGCTGACCGGGAGGCCAACGCTGTTCGCGACGGTAGGCGACTCGCGGCGGTGCGGACATCGGGGACGACCCCTAGGTGAGTCCCGGATCCGAAGGCCGCGGGCTCAGGCCAGCCGGGCGGCCTTCAGGGCCATGTGGAGCAACAGCCGGTCCTCGCCCTCGTCGAGGTCGAGGCCGGTGAGCTGCTCCACCCGGGCGAGGCGGTAGTACAGGGTCTGGCGGTGGATGCCCAGGGCCGCCGCCGCGCGGCCCGCCTGGCCTGCGCAGTCGAGGAACACCTCGGCGGTTCGGGCGAGTTCGCGGTGCGCCGGGTTCAGCAGGGCGCGCGTCGCCGGGTCGTCCACCGGGTCGGCGGCCACGGCGGCCAGCAGCCGGTACGGGCCGATCGCCGACCACTGGGCGACGGGGCCGAACCGGGGCTGCGCGGCGGCCGCCCGGGCCGCGGCGACGGCCTGCTCCCAGGCGTCGGGCAGCGCCGCGAGGGTGCGGACGGGATCGGCGACGCCGGCGGTCACGGTCCTGGCGGCCGCCGCGCCGTCCGGCGCGGTGCCCGTCGTGCGCGGCAGCAGCCGGGCCACCGCCGTCAGGGCCGGAGCCAGCGCGTCCGTCGAGCGCAGCCGGAGCAGGACCGCCAGCGCCAGGCCGCCTGCGCCCCCGCTGCCGGCCGTGCCCGTGTCCGTGCCACCGCCGCCGCGCCGCGGTACGACGCACAGCGCCGCCGCGCCCGGCACCGACGGCGGAGCCTCCCCGGACCACGGCGCCACGCACACCGCGGCGTGCAGCCCGTCCCCGCCCGGGCCGAGGGCGATCCGCAGCGCGGCCACCGCCATGTCCTGCTGCCAGCCCCGCCCGGCCGTGAGCACCGCCTGGAACTCCCGCGACAGGTCCGCCCCCGCCTTCGCCTCCTCGGCGAGCAGGACGCCGATCCGCTGGGCCACCTCCATGGCCGCGGCCAGCTCCGCCGGCCCCGGGCCCGGCTCCTGGTCGAGGAGCCACACGTAGCCCTGCACGATGCCCCGGAAGCGCACCGGCAGGCAGATCCGCCCCCGGAACACGCCGGCCTCGGGCGCCGCCGGGATGTGGACCGGACCGGTGGCGCGGGCGATGCCGAAGCCCTCGAACCAGGAGCGGACGGCCGCGGTCGACTGGCGGGTCAGGATCGAGCGGGTCCGTACCGGGTCCATCGCCTGGTCGTCGTCGCTGTCGTGGGCGCCGAAGGCGATGAGCCGGAAGTCCCGGTTCTCCAGGGTCGCCGGGGCGCCGAGCAGCGCGGAGATCTCGTCCACCAGGTCCTGGTAATCGCCCTTCACCCCAGCATTCTCCCACCCCCGCCGAGGCTCTTCAGACACATGTATGAGATCGGAGCCACGGATGCGTGACAGCTGTCGATGGCAGAGGATCAAACCGATCCTTAGGTTTCACGGTGGTTTTACTTGAGCTTTTCTTCTGCCACCCGCTGGAGGTGCCCCGTGCTGGGTCCCGTGATCCTCGCCGCTTCGCGCAGCGACAAGATGCGCCGTATCGTCTCTGCCGCCCCGGTGACCAAGCCAGTGGTGAACCGGTTCATCCCCGGCGAGACGGTCGACCAGGTCATCCCGATCGTCGAGGACCTCACGCGCAAGGGCCTGGAGGTCACCCTCGACGTCGTGGGCGAGGACATCACCGAGGTCGCGCAGTCGCACGCCGCCCGTGACGCCTACCTCCAGCTGATCGAGCGCCTCGCGGAGCTGGGCCTCGGCGAGACCGCCGAGATGTCGGTCAAGCTGTCGATGTTCGGCCAGGCGCTGGAGGGCGGCCACGAGCTCGCCCTCGCCAACGTCCGCCCGGTCGTCGAGGCCGCCGCCGCCATCGGCACCACCGTGACGCTCGACGCCGAGGACCACACCACCCTCGACTCGATGTTCGCCATCCACGAGGAGCTGCGCCGGGACTTCCCGCAGACCGGCTGCGTGATCCAGGCCTACCTCTTCCGTACCGAGGCCGACGCCCGCCGCCTGGCCGCCGCCGGCAGCCGCGTCCGGATCGTGAAGGGCGCCTACAAGGAGCCCGCCGAGGTCGCGTACCAGGACAAGGGCGAGATCGACAAGGCGTACGTCCGGATCATGAAGATCCTGATGGAGGGCGAGGGCTACCCGATGATCGGGTCCCACGACCCGCGGCTCATCGCCATCGGCCAGGAGCTGGCCCGCCAGGCCGGGCGCAAACTGGACGAGTACGAGTTCCAGATGCTGTACGGCATCCGCAGCGAAGAGCACCTGCGGCTGGCCGCCGAGGGCCACCGGATGCGGGTCTACACCGCGTACGGGACCGACTGGTACGGCTACTTCATGCGCCGCCTCGCGGAGAAGCCGGCCAACCTGCTGTTCTTCCTCCGCTCGATGATCACCAAGAACTAGCCAAGAACTAGGTCAAGGAGTTACCAGCCCCATGGATGCTGTGACCCAGGTCCCCGCTCCGGTCAACGAGCCGGTCCACTCGTACGCCCCCGGCACCCCGGAGCGCGCGCGGCTCGAAGTGCAGCTCAAGCAGCTGTCCGAGAACCCGATCGACCTCCCGATGACGATCAACGGCGTCAAGCGGATGGGCGGCGGCGAGCGTTTCGACGTGGTCCAGCCGCACGACCACAAGTCGGTGCTCGGCACCTACGCCAACGCCACCCAGGCGGACGCGCAGGAGGCCATCGACGCCGCCCTCGCCGCCGCCCCGGCCTGGCGCGCGATGTCCTTCGACGACCGCGCCGCGATCATCCTGCGCGCCGCCGAGCTGCTGTCCGGCCCGTGGCGCGAGAAGCTGGCCGCCTCCACCATGCTGGGCCAGTCGAAGACCGCGCAGCAGGCCGAGATCGACACCCCGTGCGAGCTCGTCGACTTCTGGCGCTTCAACGTCCACTTCGCCCGCCAGATCCTGGCCGAGCAGCCGGTCGCGAACTCCGCCGGCGTGTGGAACCGCAGCGACCACCGCCCGCTCGAAGGCTTCGTCTACGCGATCACGCCGTTCAACTTCACGGCCATCGCCGGCAACCTGCCGACCGCCCCCGCCCTCATGGGCAACGTGGTCCTGTGGAAGCCGTCCCCGACGCAGACCCACTCCGCGGTCCTCCTGATGGAGCTCCTGGAGGAGGCCGGCCTGCCCAAGGGCGTCATCAACCTGGTGACGGGCGACGGCATCGCGGTGTCGGAGGTGGCCCTGAACCACCCCGAGCTGGCCGGCATCCACTTCACCGGCTCGACCAAGACCTTCCAGTACCTGTGGAAGACGGTCGGCAACAACATCGAGAAGTACAAGTCCTACCCGCGCCTGGTCGGCGAGACCGGCGGCAAGGACTTCGTCGTCGCGCACCCGTCCGCGGACCGCGCCGTCCTGAAGACCGCGCTGACCCGCGGCTCCTTCGAGTTCCAGGGCCAGAAGTGCTCGGCGTCCTCGCGCGCCTACGTCCCGGCCTCGATCTGGAACGACGGCTTCAAGGAGGCCTTCGCGGCCGAGGTCGACGGCATCTCCATGGGTGACGTCCGCGACCTGACCAACTTCATCGGCGCCGTCATCGACGAGCGGTCCTTCGCGAAGAACAAGGCCGCGATCGACCGCGCCATCGCCGACCCGACCTGCGAGATCGTCGCGGGCGGCACGTACGACGACTCGGAGGGCTACTTCGTCCGCCCGACCGTCATCGCGTGCACCGACCCGGAGAACGAGGTCTTCACGACCGAGTACTTCGGCCCGATCCTCGCCGTGCACGTCTACGAGGACGCCGAGTTCGACGCGATGCTCGCGCAGATGGAGTCCGTCTCGGCGTACGCCCTGACCGGCTCGATCATCGCGGCGGACCGGTACGCGGCCGCGGACGCGATGGAGAAGCTCCGCTTCGCGGCGGGCAACTTCTACATCAACGACAAGTCCACCGGCGCCGTGGTCGGCCAGCAGCCCTTCGGCGGCGGCCGCGCCTCGGGTACGAACGACAAGGCCGGCGCCGCGACCAACCTGCAGCGCTGGACCTCGACCCGCTCCATCAAGGAGACCCTGGTCGCGCCGACCGAGTACGGCTACCCCCACATGGGCTGATCCCCGCCCCACTGAGCCCCGCCCCCGTTCCGGTACCCCCAAGTCCGGAGCGGGGGCGGTTCCAGTTGCTGCGCTAGGGGATCAGCACCACCTTGCCGAGGTTGCGCCGCTCCTCGGTGATGCGGTGCGCGCGGGCGGCCTCGGCGAGCGGGATCTCCTCGTGCACCGCCGGCCGCAGCGCGCCGCTGGCGTACGCCTCCCACAGCCCGCGCCGCCAGCCCTCGTACTCCTCGGGGCGGCCCTGCGCCACGGCCCGGATCTGGAAGCCGATCACCGACGCGCCGCGCACCAGCAGCTCGTAGGCCTCCACGGTCCCGCCGCCGGAGCCGTACGCCACCAGCCGGCCTCCCGTGGCCAGAGCGCGCACGGCGGGGCCGAGCAGCTCGCCGCCGACGCCGTCGAGGACCACGTCGTACGGGTCGCCCCAGGCGCCCTCCCCGTACAGCACGACCTCGTCGGCGCCGAGCCCACGCACGAAATCGGCCTTGTCCCGGCTGGAGACGGCGGCGACCACGCGGCCCGCCCCCGCGGCCCGGGCGAGCTGCACGGCCAGGCTGCCGACCCCGCTCGCAGCGGCCGTGACCAGCACCGACTCGCCCGGCCGGATCTGCCCGGCCCCGACGGCGCCGCGGGCGACGAGCCCGCTGCGCACCAGCGCGACGGCCTCCACCGAGGTGGCTCCGCCGGGCACGCGGGAGGCCATGGCGGTGTGCAGGACGGCGTACTCGGCGTAGCCGTGGCCGAAGCACAGCCCGGTGACGCGCTCCCCGACGGCGAAGTCCGTCACTCCCTCGCCGAGCGCGGCCACCGTCCCGGCGATCTCCCCGCCCAGCGCGATCGGTTCGGCGGCCTCCCGTACCTTGCGCACGACGGGCAGCGTGACCCCGACGGCCTCGCTGCGCAGGAGCAGCTCACCGGGGCCGGGAGCGGGGACGGGCACGTCCTCGGCGAACAGCACCTCGGGCCCGCCCGGGACCTCGTAGCGGATGCGCAGCATCACGACCTCCCCGTTTTCGATCTTGCCGAAATCTCACCGTAGCCGAGCGCGGACGTGCAACCGCTGTTAGGGTCAACGGCGTTGGTACGGTGACATGCTCCACAGACTCGGGCCCGGTAACCCGAGGGGGGTAAAGGGCTCTCACGAGTTCCCGTACGTGACTGTGCAGCTTGTCGGGATGTACGAGACCTCCACGCGCCGTTCCGGGACGGGGCTTCGAGGAGACGTATGTCCACGCACGGCAGCAATCGGCATCGGACCGCGACACTCTGCGCCAGGGCGACGGGGATCCCCTACACCAGGTGCGCCCAGTGGGCAGCCGCCGGCCTCATCACACGCCACCAGCCGGTCCCGGACGGCCACTCGCCGGCGCAGCGCGCCTTCGAGGCGCGGGTGGCCCACATGCTCGCCAACGCACTGCGCGACGAACAGGTCGACGGTGCTGTCCTCGGCGTGACGGGCGCGGTACCGACGAAGGACGGACTGACGCTCGCGCTCCACCCGCAGATGGCTCACCGCGTCATCGCGGAACTGCTGCCCGCGTTCGACTCGGGGTACGGCGGCCTGCGTGGGGTGCCCGGTCTGAGGCTGGCCGGCCACGACGGGGCGTGGACGCTCCGGGACGTCGGGGGCGACGCCGCGATCCGGCTCACCCACCCGGACCCCCAGTGGGGCCCGCGCCTTCCGGAGGACACCGAGGTGCTGGCCGAGCTGTGGCGCGGCAGCCCCACCGCCCTCGACCGACGGGAGGAAGAGGACCTGCCCGCCTGGTACGACAAGCGCGGCGGCCCGCAGCCGGTGCTGCGCGACGTCGTGCTCAGCCGGCTGCTCAGGCGCCCGCTCCTGGTCAACGCGGCCGGGGCCGCGCACGGCTGGGCCAACACCTACAGCCACGCCTACACCGACCTGGTCATCGAATGGTGCTGCGGCAGGGACCAGGACGACGTGGAACGCAGCCTGCGCAGGAGCGGACTCGCGGCGCCCCCGCCGGAAGGCGTCGCCTACCGCCCGGCCCGGGGGAAGCCGCGTGCACGGGGGACCATCGCGCTCGAAGACGCGTACGTGGTCGTGCGCGCGCTGGGCTCTTGCGACACCGGGGAGTCCACCTTCACCGCCGAGTGGGTAACCGAGCAGAACCGGGCGAGGTACCGCTGATGCTGACCGCGGCGATCGTGACGGCGGCCGTGCTCGGCGTCGCCAAGGTGGTGAGGGACTGGCTGATCCTGCGGCAGGTGCGGGCGGCCATGGAGACCTGCACGCCGCAGGACCGGGTCCGGATCGGGATGCGGCTGGCTTCGGCGCTCGGTGGCGGGCCGGACGTCGCAGCGGCTTTGGAGCCGTCCCCGGAGCCCACCGCCGATGACGTGGTCGGACCTCGACGATGACCTGGTCAGACCTCGACGATGACCTGGTCCAGGGACTTGCGGACCAGGTCCGGGACCTCGCAGTCGTCCGCCGGGTAGCCGACCGGGACGACCGCGAAGGCCTTCTCGTTCTCCGGGCGGTCCAGGACGTGGGAGAGGAAGCGCATCGGGCTCGGCGTGTGGACCAGGGCCGCCAGACCGGACAGGTGGAGCGCGGACAGGAGCATGCCGACCGCGATGCCGACCGACTCGTCGACGTAGTAGTGCTTGCGCTTCGTGCCGTCCGGGCCGAGCCAGTAGCGCTGCTGGAAGACCACGATCAGGGCCGGGGCGTCCGTGAGGTGGGTCTTGACGGCGTCCGTGCCGAGGGGGCGCAGGGCCGCGAGCCACTCGTCGCCGAGGCGGCCGTCGTAGGAAAGCGCCTCCTCCTGCTCGGCGGCGGCGCGGATCTGCCGCCGCACCGCCGGGTCCTTGACGAGGACGAACGTCCAGGGCTGCTGGTGCGCCCCGGAGGGTGCGGTCGCGGCGCACGCGATGGCGTCCCGGACCACCTGCTCGGGCACGGGGTCGGGGGAGAAGTGGCGCACGCTCCGCCGTTCGTCCATCCGGGCACGCAACTCGGCGGCGCGAGCCAGGGATTCCAGGCTCGGCATCCGCGCGGGCCGGTAGGCGGCGGGGCGGTACGGCAGGCCGTGGGTGGGCGTCCACTGCTGGGTATCGGGCGACATGAGGCGAGTGTGCCGGGACGCTCCCGGGGACGGCCAGGAACGTACAGGCCGATTGGTGGCGGGGGGACACTGGTTCCATGACCGATACACGGACACGCCTCGCGCACACCTCGCAGCTGGGCCCCGGGGTGCTGGAGGAGATCCGGGCCCTGCTCGACGGCGCGTTCGAGGGGGACTTCTCCGACGAGGACTTCGAGCACGGGCTCGGGGGGATGCACGCCCTGGTGCACGAGGGCGGGGAGCTCGTCGCGCACGGGAGCGTGGTGCAGCGCCGGGTGGTGCACGCGGGACGGGCCCTGCGGACCGGATACGTGGAGGCCGTGGCCGTACGGGCGGACCGGCGCCGGCGCGGACTCGGGAGCGCCGTCATGGCCGGGCTGGAGGCGGTCATCGGGCGGGCCTACGTGCTCGGCGCGCTGTCGGCGTCGCAGGACGGGGCCGGGCTGTACCGCGGCCGCGGCTGGCAGGTGTGGGGCGGGCACGTCGGAGTACTCGGGACGCAGGGGCCCGAGCGGCTCCCCGAGGAGGAGGGCGGCACCTACCTGTGGGTGCCGCCCGGCGGGGCCCTTCCGGACCCCGCCGGGCGACTGGACTTCGACTGGCGCAACGGGGACGTGCTGTAGCTCCCGTCAGCCGGAGATGCTGGCCGCGCCCGACTCGATGTGGCCGGTGTAGCGGCGCGACCAGGTGCCGTCGGAGTCGGCCAGGATCGTGAAGTCGTACCAGCCGTTGCTGTAGGCCACGGCGTTGAAGTAGTCCTCGCGCGAGGAGTTCGCCGGGACGGTGTAGGTCCACGGGCCGTCCGCGCGGTAGGCGTTCGAGCGGATCGTGAAGGTGACGGGCGCGGCCGACGTGTTCGTCATCTTGAAGTAGATCGCGGTCTTGCCCGTGCCCGGCTCCACCGCGAAGCGGGCCGCCACCTCGATCGCCTTCCCCGCCTTCGACGCGTCGCCGATGAAGCGGCGCAGGAAGCGGTTCGGCCCGTGCATCGAGATGTCGTACTTGCCCGAGCCGTAGCCGAGGCCGATGTTGAAGTAGTCGCTGCCGGTGCCGCCCGCGTCGACCGTGTACTGCCAGGCCGCCGTGTCCCGGTGCTGGTGCGGGTGGATCGAGAAGTGCGCCGCCTGCTTCGCCTCCGCGCCCTGGTTCGTCATCGAGAACCAGGCCAGGATCTTGCCGGCCGCGCCGAACTCGAAGCGGTCCAGGTTGCCGTTGACCTGGTACGGCAGGGCGCGCGCCGGGCGGGTGCCGGGCTCCTGCGCCGGGAGGGCGTTGTCCTGCGGTGCCGGGTTGGGCAGCGGGCCGCAGGTTGACTGGCCGATCACCTTGGCCGTGGACGGGAGGCCCGAGGGAACCCCGTACACCGGGTGCGCGAAGTCGAAGACGCCGGTCAGGTCGCCGGTCACCTTGCGGCGCCACGCGCTGATGTTCGGACAGGTGGCGGGCGTGCCGAGGGCGGCCGTCCACTTCTCCATGAACCGCAGCACCGAGGTGTGGTCGAAGACCTCGGAGCTCACCCAGCCGCCGCGCGTCCACGGGGACATGACGATCATCGGCACCCGGAAGCCGAGGCCGATCGGGGTGCCGTCGATGTACTCGCCCGGCGTGCCGGGCGGGGCGACCGGCGGCGGCACGTGGTCGAAGAAGCCGTCGTTCTCGTCGTAGTTGAGGAAGAGGACGGTGGAGTCGAAGACCTCGGGGTCGGCGGCGAGCGCCCGGTAGACGAGGTCCACGAAGTGCGCGCCGTCGCCCGGCGGGGCGTACGGGTGCTCCGAGAAGGCCTCGCTCGCCACGACCCAGGAGACCTGCGGGAGGGTGCCCGCGACGACGTCCGCGCGGATGGCGGCCGCGATGTCGTCCGGGGTGGAGCCGGTGACCTTCGGGACCGAGCCCATGCCCCGGTCCCACAGCGGGTTGCCGGGGGCGGCGTCGGTGAACTTCTTGAAGTAGGCCAGACCGTTGTCGCCGTAGTTGTCCTGGGCGTTCTGGTAGACCTTCCAGCTCATGCCGGCGCGCTGGAGGGCCTCCGCGTACGTCTCCCAGGTCAGCCCGGACTCGTCGCCGCCGTCCTTGCTGGACGCGTCGACCTTGCCGCTCCACAGGAAGGTGCGGTTCGGGCCGGTGGCGCTGAGCGTGGAGCAGAAGTACGCGTCGCAGATCGTGTAGTTGTCGGCGAGCCCGTAGTGGAAGGGTATGTCCCCGCGGTCCAGGTAGCCGAGGGTGCGGGTGTTGCCGACGCCGAGGACCCAGTTGTCCATCCGGCCCTTGTTCCAGGCCGCGTGCTGCGAGGTCCAGCTGTGCGGGAGGTCGCCGTTGCACTGGGCCAGGGTCTCGCCGTCGACCCCGCCCGCCGGCGGGGTCGCGGAGAGCTTCCACGGGTACTGGCGGCCGCCCCAGTTGGGCTGGTTGAACATGCCCCAGCCGCCGGGGATGTTGCCGGCGGCGCGGTCGCCGAACCCGCGGACACCCTTCAGCCTTCCGAAGTAGTGGTCGAAACTGCGGTTCTCCTGCATGAGGATCACCACGTGCTTCACATCGGTGATCGTGCCCGTCGCGGCGGCCGCGGCCGCCGTCGTCGGCGTGACCGCGGGCAGGGCCGCCCCGGCCACGAGCCCGGCTCCGATTCCCACGAACCCTCTGCGGCTGATCGGTGTCACTGGCCCCTCGCCTCCAACTCAAGTGCCCCGCTGGCACATTGACGGCAAGGGTGACGGGAGGGGCGCCAAAGGTCTACATCCGTGCGGTAAGAAGTCGGTGAACATCCAGGTGGCTGGAATCAGCTGTCGATCCGGACGAGCATCTTGCCCAGATTGTCGCCCCGGAGCATGCCCAGGAAGGCGTCCACAGTGTGGTCGAATCCCTGCACAACGGTGGTATCCGTACCGATCCGACCGCTGCGCAGATGAGGGACGACGAAATCCTCCAACTCGTCCTGAAGATTGGTGTGATTGCGAACCAATACCCCTTCCAGGCGCAGCGACTTGTGCACGACCTCGAAGAGATTGCGGGGAGCGGCGGGGGACCGGTCGCCGTTGTACATCGAGATGGCCCCCACCCAGGCGATCCGCCCGTACTCGCGCAGCACGTCGATCGCGCCTTCCAGGTGGTCGCCGCCCACGTTGTCCACGTAGACGTCGACGCCTCCTGCGGACACCGCCGCGGCCGCCTCGGCGAGTTGCTCGCCGACCGGGCCGTCGTGGTAGTCGAAGGCCGCGTCGAAGCCGAGGTTCTGCGTCAGGTGACGGACCTTGGCCGCCGATCCCGCGCTGCCGATGATCCGGCGGGCGCCGAGCAGCCGGGCGATGTGGCCGGTCGCCACGCCCACCCCGCCCGCGGCGGCGGAGACGAACACGTCCTCGCCCGCCCGCAGCGCCGCGGTCCGGGTCAGGGCGGCGTACGCGGTGAGGCCGGTGCCGCCGAGGATGGAGAGGTAGGCCTCCAGCGGGACGCCCTGGTGGCCGCGCAGCTTGCGCGTTCCGGCCACCCCGAGGGTGACGAGGGAGTGCGTGCGCCAGCCCTCGCGGTGGAAGACGAGGTCACCCTCCGCCAGTCCCGGGTCGCGCGAGGCGACCACGCGGCCCACCGAGCGGCCTTCCAGCGGGGTGCCGAGCTCGAAGCCCCCCTCGCCGCCGTCCATCAGCCCGCGGTGGTACGGGTCCACCGAGAGCAGCAGGTTCTCCACCAGGGCGGTGCCGGGCCCCGGCTCCGGGACCGGGGACTCGGTGTAGGCGAAGTCGGTGGCGGCGGGGAAGCCGGCGGGGCGGGCGATCTGGTGCACGGCGCGAGCGGTGTTCGTGGTCATGGCCCAGACGCTAGGAAGGAATCTCCGGGCCGGGCAGGGGGTTGCGCTCATGGAAGCCGCACAGCCATGAATGACGCTCATAGAACGAGGTGGGGGCCCGGTGTCCGAACTCCTCCCGCAGGAACTGCGGATCCTGGTCGCCGTCGCCGAGTCCGGCGGCTTCTCCGCCGCGGCCGCCTCGCTCGGCCTCACCCAGTCCGCCGTCTCGCACTCCGTGCGCGGCAGCGAGGCCAAGATCGGCGCGGTCCTCTTCGAGCGCGGGCGGACCGGGGCCGCGCCCACCCCGGCGGGGGAGCGGGCCGTCGGCCACGCGCGCAGGATCCTGCGGCTGTACGAGGTCATGGGCGCGGAGGCACGCGGCGCTGGCCGGGGGGCGCCGCACCGGGACACGGTCGAGGGCGCGCTCCGGATCGCCGCGTTCCGCAGCGCGGTCCTGCACCTGCTGCCGCCCGCCCTGGACCGGCTCACCGCCCGGCACCCCGGCATCCGCCCCGAGGTCCGGGTGGTCCGCGAGATCGGCCCCGGCACGGCCGGGGAGGTGGCGGCCGGCCGCGCCGACCTGGGCATCGCCACCCTGGGCGTGGCGCAGTCAATGCCTCCCGGCCTGCTGAGCGGAGTACTCATGGAGGAGGCGTACTCCCTGGTGCATCCGGCCGGACATCCCGACCCGAAGGCGCTGCCCCTGATGGACTGGGACGAGAACTGCGGTTCCTACACGCGCAGCTGGTGGCTGGCGCAGGACTGGATCCCGCGGGCGACCGTGAAGGCGGAGGACGACGCGATGGTGCTGACCATGGTCGGCCGCGGGCTCGGCATGGCGATCATGCCCGAGCTGTCCCTCCGCGAGGCGACCGAGGCCGTCGACATCACCGGATTGGGTCCCCGGGGGCCGGTGAGGCGCGTGGGATACGTCACCACACCGGAATCCGCTTCAACTCTCGCCGTAAGGGCTCTGATCAGGGAACTTCGTTCCGAGAGCAGCTGAAAACGGATCCACCTGGGCCGCCTCCCGGGCGGTTCGGCGTCTCAGATAGTAGGAAGTCCGAGTAATTGCGGAGACATACAGCGCGACCTGCCCTAGCTTTGTAGAAGCCGAACGTCTCGCCGATCAGGCGAATGGCGGTCGAGAGCGTGCGCCCCGGGCAGGCAACCCCTGCCGCGCACCGCTCCCCGCCTCTTCCGGCGCCTTGAAGGAACCCCTCATCCGTGGCTTCGCCACGCCGTGATCTCAAGGAGTCGATCCACATGACCCCCACCACCGCTGCCGTCCGCCGCGTCCGCCACTCCTCCACCGCCGACGCCGACCGCAAGAACGCCGCCGCAGCCCTCCAGCGGGCTCTCGACCGCCGTGACAACGGCGGCTCGACCGGCCGCTGACCATCGTCCGCCCCGGACATGTTGCGTCTCCATTAGTCCGAATGCTGGACGCAATATGTCTGAGGGCTGGGACACGGAGTACGGTTTCGCCATGTCGACCAGCATCAATCTCGCAGTGATCCCCGGTGATGGCATCGGCCAGGAAGTCGTGGCTCAGGGACTCAAGGTCCTTACCGCGGTCCTGCCCCAGGATGTGAAGCTGGAGACCAAGCAGTACGACCTCGGTGCCCAGCGCTGGCACCGCACCGGTGAGACCCTTCCGGACGCGGAGCTCGAAGCGCTCAAGCACCACGACGCGATCCTGCTGGGCGCCATCGGCGACCCCTCGGTCCCGTCCGGCGTCCTGGAGCGCGGGCTGCTGCTCAAGCTCCGCTTCGCCTTCGACCACTTCATCAACCTGCGCCCGTCGAAGCTCTTCCCCAACACGGCCACCCCGCTGGCCGGCCGTCCGGAGATCGACTTCGTCGTGGTCCGCGAGGGCACCGAAGGCCCGTACACCGGCAACGGCGGCTCGCTGCGCACCGGCACCCCGGCCGAGGTGGCCACCGAGGTCAGCCTCAACACCGCGTACGGCGTGGAGCGCGTGGTCCGTGACGCCTACGAGCGCGCCAACGCCCGGCCCCGCAAGAAGCTGACGCTGGTCCACAAGAACAACGTCCTCGTGTACGCGGGTCACCTGTGGAAGAACATCTTCGACAAGGTCGGCCAGGAGTATCCCGAGGTCAGCACCGACTACCTGCACGTCGACGCCGCGACGATCTTCTTCGTCACCCAGCCCGAGCGCTTCGACGTCATCGTCACGGACAACCTCTTCGGTGACATCCTCACCGACCTGGCCGCCGCTGTGACCGGCGGAATCGGCCTGGCCGCCTCCGGGAACATCAACCCGACCGGCGCCTTCCCGTCCATGTTCGAGCCCGTCCACGGCTCGGCCCCGGACATCGCCGGCACCGGCAAGGCCGACCCGACCGCGACGATCCTCTCGGTCGCCCTCCTGCTGCGCCACCTCGGTTACCAGGCCGAGGCCGGCCGCATCGAGGACGCGGTCTCCGCCGACCTCGCGGAGCGGGACGGCACCTTCCGCTCCACCGACGCCATCGGCGACGCCCTCGCCGCGCGCGTAGCCGGCTGACCCGGCAGCGCAACTCAGGAAGCCGTCGGGTCGGATAGGGGACCCGGCGGCTTTCCCTGTGCGGCCCCGGGTGCCACCATCTCCCCTGGGCCGCAACCCCCGCTTCTCCGGAGCCCTCGTGCGCGCGATAATCGAACGCGAGGCCGCGGAATGCGGGGAAGCTCGGACGTCCTAGTACGCCGTGAGCGCGGTCCGCCATACACAACCGGTGAAGGACAAGCACTCATGACGACGCCCACGATCGAGCTCAAGCCCTCCTCGAACCCGCTGTCCGACGCGGAGCGCGAGGCGATCCTGGCCAGCCCCGGCTTCGGCCGCCACTTCACCGACCACATGGTGACGATCAAGTGGACCGAGGGTCGCGGCTGGCACGATGCCGAGCTGGTCCCGTACGCGCCGCTGGCGATCGACCCGGCGAACATGACGCTGCACTACGCGCAGACGATCTTCGAGGGCCTCAAGGCCTACCGGCAGCCCGACGGCACCGTCGCCACCTTCCGGCCCGAGGCCAACGCCGAGCGCTTCCAGGCCTCCGCCCGCCGCATGGCGATGCCGGAGCTGCCGGTGGACCTGTTCATCGCCGCCTGCGACGCGCTCGTCACGCAGGACCGCGCCTGGGTCCCGGACTCCGGTGAGGCCTCCCTGTACCTGCGGCCGTTCATGTTCGCCTCCGAGGTCGGCCTGGGCGTCCGCCCGGCCAACGAGTTCCTCTTCATCGTCATCGCCTCGCCCGCCGGCGCGTACTTCCCCGGTGGCGTCAAGCCGGTCTCCGTCTGGCTCTCCGAGGAGTACGTCCGCGCCGTCAAGGGCGGCACCGGCGCCGCCAAGACCGGCGGCAACTACGCCGCCTCCCTCGTCGCGCAGGCCCAGGCCGCCTCGCACGGCTGCGACCAGGTGGTCTGGCTCGACGCCGTCGAGCACCGCTGGATCGAGGAGATGGGCGGGATGAACCTGTACTTCGTGTACGGCGACCGCATCGTCACCCCGGAGCTCACCGGCTCGCTGCTGCCCGGCATCACCCGCGACTCCCTCCTCACCATCGCCCGCGACCTCGGCTACACCGCCGAGGAGGGCCGGATCACCACCGAGGACTGGAAGCGCGACAACGAGAACGGCACCCTCACCGAGGTGTTCGCCTGCGGCACCGCCGCCGTCATCACCCCGGTCGGCTCCGTCAAGTCCGAGCGCGCCGACTGGACCCAGGGCGACGGCCAGCCGGGCCAGGTCACCATGCGCCTGCGCAAGGCCCTGCTGGAACTCCAGACCGGCCACGCGGCCGACCCCCACGGCTGGATGCACCCGCTGGGCTAGGACGGGAACGGCCGGGGGGGGGGCCGGGGGGGGCCCCCCCCCCCCCCCGGCCCCGCCAAGCCCCCCAGGGGGGGGGGGGGGTGGGGAAACACGGGGGGGGGGGGGTCACGGGCCCGCGGGGGGGCGGGGGGGGGGGCG